>NZ_JBIPKH010000005.1:0-167386 GCF_044068625.1 Desulfurivibrio modestus | reverse complement strand
GTGTTTTATGTTAATTGCCTTTTAATTCAAGGGGTTGGTTGCAGGGCTCCGGTTTTGGTCCGGGTTGGTGGGAGTTCCGGGATTCGCCGTTGCCGCGACTTTTCGCGTTTCATGCGACAGCATGGCGTTATTTTTACCGCTTGATTCGGTGTTTTTGCATGATCCGGTAAAGCTGGGAGCGGGAGAGGCCCGAGATGGCGCAGGCCTTTTCCATGTTGCCTTCGGTCAGGCCAAGCAGGTCGTTGAGGTAGCGCTGTTCCGCCCTTTCCAGGGCCTCCTCCCGAACATGCTGGAGGGTGGGCAGGGATGAGGGTTGGGGCGCGACCGGGCAGGAGGGGAGTTGGGCGCGGGATTCGGCCCTGACCTGTCTGGATTTGGCGCTGGCCCGGATATCGGCGGGCAGGTGCATGGAAAAGAGGGTGGGATCGTCCTTGGCCTGGGCGAAGGCCGAGCCCAGGGCGTTGAACAGTTCGCGGACATTGCCCGGCCAGTCATATTCCCGCAGGGTTTCCATGAATCCGGGGCAGACCCCCTTGGTGGGGATTCGATAGTGGCGGCTGAGTTTGGCCAGCTGGGACATGGTCAGTTCGCTGAGATCATCACCCCGCCGGCGCAGGGGCGGAAGTTCGATGGCAAAGCCTCGGAGCCGGAAAAGCAGATCCCGCCGGAAGGTTCCGGCTTCGGCCATCTCATCGAGGTCGCGGTTGGTGGCGGCCACCACCCGGAACCGGCTTTCCACCTCGCTGGTGCTGCCGATGGGGCGAAAACGCTGCTCCTGCAGCACCCTGAGCAGGCGCACCTGGGATTCCAGGGGGAGCTCGCCGATCTCGTCCAGGAAAAGAGTGCCCTGGTGAGCTTGAAGTAAAAGGCCTTCCCGGGCCAGATCGGCCCCGGTAAAGGTTCCTTTTTCGTGGCCGAAAAGGATGCTTTCCACCAGGGTGGCGGGGAGGGCGGCGCAATCCACCACCACGAAGTTTTGCTCGGCCCGATCGCTGTTGGCGTGAATGGCCCGGGCGAAGAGCTCCTTGCCGGTACCGGTTTCGCCGCTGATCAGCACGCTGGCCTCGGTGCCGGCGGCCTTGGCCACCAGGTCCAGGCAGGAGAGGATTTCCGGGCCGTTGCCGATGATCTCCGGGCGCCGCAGAACCTGGCGGGAGGTTCGCGAGGCCTTCTCCTCCCGGTACTGAAGGGCTCGGGTCAGGGGCAGCAGCACGGCCTGCATCGAGAGGGGTTTGCGCACATAATCCCAGGCGTCGCTTTTCATGGCCAGGGCCGCGTTGTCCGGTCCGCCCTCCCCGGTGATGATGATAACTTCGGGGTGGGGCGGGGTCCGGCGCAGTTCGGCCACCGCCTCCAGGCCGCTGCCGTCGGGGAGGTTGACATCCAGAAAGATCAGGTCGGGGGCCATTTCGCGCAGTCGCGCCCGGCCCTCCTTCAGAGTCAGGGCGCCGGCGGTTTCGTGGCCCTGGGAGTTGATCAGGGTCTGGAGGGTGTCGCAGATCATTTTATCGTCATCGATCACCAGAACTTTGGCCATATCAGTCGATCCGTTATTTTTTCTCGGTTGCCAGGGCTTGGCGGATGGTGACGGCGAATTCGCTCATGCGGAAGGGTTTGGTCATCCAGGCGGCGATATTTCGTCCGTGGCGGTGGGCTTCGCTGAGCGGGCCGGCAAAGCCGGTACAGAGAATGACCGGCAGCTGGGGGTTGAGTTTGACCGCCCTGGCCGCCAACTCTTCCCCGTTGATACCAGGCATGTTGTAGTCGGTGATCAGCAGATCATATTTGAGCGGCTGGCGGGCGATCAGCCGCAGGGCGTCTTCGCCATTGACGGCGGTGCTCACCCGGTAGCCCAGCCGTTCCAGCATCGGCACGAAAGCCTTGATCACCGGCAGCTCATCATCGACAAAGAGAATCTTTTCGCTGCCGCCGGGCATGGCCGGGAAACTCACCTGCTCTTCCCCGGCCTGGGTGGGGCCGGTGATCTCCGGCAGCAGAATCTCAAAGCACGCCCCCTGGCCCGGCTCGCTGTATGCCCTGATGGTACCGCCATGTTTGCTGATAATGCCCTGGGCCACCGCCAGGCCCATCCCCGAGCCCTCCCCCTTGGCCTTGGTGGTGAAAAAGGGGTCGAAGATCCGATTAAGATTTGCGGCCGCGATCCCCGGTCCGTTGTCGGTCACCGTCAGCTGCAGCCAGCCTGGCTGATTGGCGGCTTCCGGCGGCAGGGGGGCGGGCTGGGCGGCGGCCCCCAGCTCAATGGTCAGCTTGCCCCCCTTTTTGCGCATGGCATGGGCGGCGTTGATGGCCAGGTTCATAACCACCTGCAGCATCTGGGTGGGGTCGGCGGCCACCAGATCGTTTGCTCCTTTCTGCTTGTACTCAATTTCAATGTTTGGAGCAATGGTGGCGCGCAGAAACTTAATCGCCTCCTTGATCACCGGGCCCAGATGGATCGGTCGGGGATCGTGCTTGCCCTGGCGGTTGAAGTCGAGAATCTGGTGGATCAGCTTGCCGGCCCGCTCGGCGGCCTGTTCGATCTGGCTCAGACTTTTTTGCAGGGCGGGGTTGCTGCCCGCCTCCAGGGTGGCCATTTGGGAATGGATCAGGATCGGGGTCAGGATGTTGTTGAAATCATGGGCAATGCCGCCGGCCAGAATTCCCAGGGCCTCCATCTTGCGGGCCTGGAAAAGCTGGGCTTCCATCTGCTGCCGCTCGGCGTTGAGCAGGGCCTGGGAGGCCAAGGTGGAGAAGTTTTCCGCCAGCCGTTGGTGGGCCCGGGCGAAGTGGCTGCGTTGGGGATGGGTGCAGACCAGGATGGCGGCCTGATCGCCACCCCGTAAGGGAACATGGAGGGCGGAGCCCACCCCGGCCAGCAGCTCCGGGGGCTGTTCCCGCCACTCCTCCACCATCTTCACGTCGAAAACGGTGGTGGCGGCGTGGCTCAGTACCCGCCGGAACATGGCCGCCGGCTGCCAGCGGCGATGGAGAAAGAGATCGTCGGTGGCCACGGTGGCCAGCAGCGAGCCGTCGGGCCGGCTCTGGAGGACAAAGGCCCCGGCGAAATCCAGGACCTTTTGCATCACCTCCAGCAACTCCTTAAACATCCTGGAGCTTTCCATGGGCTTGATCAGGACCCGCAGACCGGCCAGCAGGGCTTCCGATTCGCGGCGTTGCCGTGCTTCAAATTCGCGGGCCTTGGCCAGGTCGACCAAGGCCTCGCGCAGGATCTCATCGCTGGCCATGGTCGGCGGGTCCGCTGAAAATTATTACCGAGATCATCAGGTTGCCGTGCCGGTTTTCGCCGCCGGTGAAGCAGCCCTGCTCGCCGAAGGTGAAGGAGCCCAGAAAGGGGCGGTTGGCCATGGCCTGGTTCAGGGAGGTAACCACCTCGTCGATCCTCTCCTTCACGGTCAGCATGCAGCCGGCGCAGTAGGTCACCAGAGCGCCGCTGATCTGTTCCGGGGGGATGTGACCGCCCTGGCTGGCGGCCTGGGCCACCCGTCCGGCCCGGGAGATCAGGGTTTCCACGGTTCCCTGCATCAGGACCAGCTCTTCGCCGGGGTTGATATCGGCAAAGGTACTGAGGCTGCCATCGGCGGAGACTCGATCGGGATGGGCCAGGTTGAAATAGGGGACTGAACCGATATGGCCCACCACCCGGCCCAGGGGATTGAGGGTGGTGGCGTTGAGGACCGGGCCTCCGGCCGGTAAAACGTGGCCGATCAGCCCCTTGGTCCACTCATTGTAAACCTGGGCGGCGGGCCGGTGGTCGATGGAGGTGATTGTCCGGCCATGGGTGGCGGTGACCGTTCCCCGGTGGTCGGTGGGACTGTAACCATTATGGAATGAGAAGTAGACGGGAGTTGAGGGGTAGAGCACCCCGACCGATAACCCCTGGCCGATGCAGCTGCCGGCGGAGATGATTTTCCACTCGCCGCGGACCTCGTTGTCGGCGGCGCTGCCCCCGATGATCGCTATTCCCGGTCCCAGCACATCCTCAATGCCGGCCAGCACCTCGCTCTCCCGCCCGGGGGTGGAGAGGAGGCGAACCAGGTCGGGCATTTCGCCGGGGCGGCCGGCGTCGGCAATGGCCTCCAGGACCGCCCGGGCCGCGCTTTGTCTGGGGTTGTCGGCAAAACCCCGGCTGGCCACGCCGTAAGCTCCCCCGGGATCGGCTACCCCCAAGAGTGCCAGGCCATGACCATCTTTGAACAGGATCCCTTCCTCGGTCATCGCCCCCCGGCAGGAGCTGGCGCCATGGAAGCGGCAATCCGGGAACCGCCGGGCGATCTCTTCTCCCACCGTCTGGGCTGAATGGGCAATGGACCAGTGGGCAAAAACCATGGTGGGCGGGGTGCCAAGTTTGTGGAGCAGGGTATCGCAGGCCTCCCGGACCGCAGCCCGGGAATCCGGCTTGATGCTGCCCGCGCTGGCTATTTTCATTTACCCCTCCTTTCAGGATCATGACCGATTGTCGCTATCTTAACGAAAAAAATAGAAAAAACAATATACTGAGTGGGCGGTTCGGCTGGTTTGTCCCCTGCTTGCCGGGGCGGGGTATCCTAACGGTGCCGGCGATCGTTGATTTTACTGCCACCATGTAACATGGGTGGGCGGAGTGGGCGGTTGTGCTTTTTTGGCTTATTTCCCTTGAAAAGTAGCCGTTGACATGGAATATATAGCGGACTCTTTCACAAAATAAAAAATTGACGGATTGGCGGTTTTTTTACCGGCAATCAGAAGCTTAAAATCAAGCGTTTGATCGCGGAATCAAAGGAGTATCGGCATGCAGATAATGGTTAACGGTGAACAGAAAACTTTTGCCGCGGATCAACTCAACGTGGCCAAGGTCCTGCGGGAGCAGCAGGTTGAGTCCCCGGAGATGGTGGCGGTGCAGGTTAACGGCGCCTTTGTCGACAAAGGTGAGTTTGATTCGCGCCTGCTCCAGGAGGGAGACAGCGTCGAGTTTCTTTATTTTATGGGCGGCGGCGCTCGGTGAGCGGTTTTTCCACCCGGGCGGTCCATGGCCCGCCGCCGGCAGACTCGCGGCGGGAGCAGCATGGCGATCTGCGGCCGCCGGTCCACGATACCGTCTCCTTCGCCTTTGCCAGCGCCCGGGAGATCGCCGATGCCTTCTCGGGGCGCAAGCCGGCCCACTCCTACTCCCGGATAACCAATCCCACCGTCGAGGAGTTTGAACGCCGGGTTCAAGCCCTGGCCGGCGGGCGGGGGGTGGTGGCCCTGGCCTCGGGGATGGCCGCCATCTCCACGGTGATCATGGCCCTGGGGGGGGCGGGCAGCAATATCGTGGCCGGGCGTTCGCTCTTTGGTAACACCATCTCGCTGTTGGCCCAGACCCTGCGGCCCTGGGGCCTGGAGGCCCGTTTTGTCGACATGACCGACCGGGATGCCGTGGCGGCGGCCATCGATCAGGACACCCGGGCCCTTTTTCTGGAAAGCGTCAGCAACCCCCAGCTGGAAGTCTGCGACCTGGCCGCCCTGGCGGAATTGGCCCATGGGCGGGGAGTGCCCCTGATTCTCGACAACACCGCCACCACCTTTTACCTTTGCCGGGCCGGAGAGCTGGGCGCCGATATCGAGCTGGTCTCCAGCACCAAATATATCTCCGGCGGCGGCTCCTCGGTGGGCGGGTTGATCATCGATCATGGCCGCTTTGACTGGAGTCGCTCGCCCCGGCTGGCTGCTTTTGCCAAAAGCTTCGGCCCCTTTGCCCTGCTGGTGGCCCTGCGCCGGGAGATTTCCCGCAATATCGGGGCCTGTCTGGCCCCCCACAACGCCTATCTGCAAACCCTGGGGCTGGAGACCCTGGCCCTGCGGGTGGATAAGAGCTGCGTCAACGCCCAGGCCCTGGCCGAGTTTCTCCAGGGGCAGTCGGCGGTCAGGCGGGTGGTCTATCCCGGCCTGGCCTCTCATCCGGACCACGAGCTGGCCCGGCGGCAGTTTAATGGCCGATTTGGGGGAATCCTGACCTTTGAACTGGCCGACCGGGACTCCTGCTTCGCCTTTCTCGATAAGTTGCGGTTGATTTGCCGGGCCACCAACATCAACGACAACAAGACCCTGGCGATCCACCCCGCCTCCACCATCTTCACCGAGTTTTCCCCGGAGGAAAGGGAGAAGATGGGGGTTTCCGAGGGGATGGTCCGGATTTCGGCCGGAATTGAAGATTTCGCCGATCTGCGGGACGATATCGCCCAGGCCCTGTCCTAAAAAATATAAGGAGTGAACAGCTATGCGTTATTCGCCGGAACAGCTTGAGCGTTACAGCCGCCATATCATCCTGCAGCAGATCGGTGTCGAGGGGCAGGATAAAATTTGTGACGCCAAGGTGCTGATCGTCGGGGCCGGGGGGCTGGGATCGCCGGCCGCCCTCTATCTGGCGGCGGCCGGGGTGGGGACCATCGGCATCGTTGACGGTGACGTGGTCGATCTCTCCAATCTCCAGCGCCAGATCGCCCACCACACCAAGGATGTGGGCCGGGAGAAGGTGGCATCGGCGGCGGAAAAGATGACCGCCATCAATCCCGATATCCGGGTGATAACCCATAAGATGCTGCTCTGTGCCGACAATATCCGTTCCGTGATCAAAGATTATGATTTCGTCATCGACGGCACCGACAACTTCCCCACCAAGTTCCTGGTCAACGACGCCTGCGTGATGGAGGGGATCGCTTTTTCCCATGGCGGGATCCTCAGGTTCGACGGGCAGACCATGACCGTGGTGCCGGGCCAGTCCGCCTGTTACCGCTGCGCCTTCCGGCAGCCCCCGCCCCCCGACGCGGTACCCACCTGTTCCCAGGCCGGGGTGCTGGGGGCCATTGCCGGCATGCTGGGCACCATCCAGGCGGCGGAGGCCCTCAAGCATGCCACCGGCGTGGGGACCCTGCTCACCGATGCCCTCCTCACCTTCAACGCCCTGGATATGAGCTTCCGGCGCATTCCCCTGCGCCGGCAGGAGAACTGCCCGATCTGTGGGGCCAACCCCACCATCACCCGCCTGGTCGATTACGACCAGGCGGTTTGCGCCCTTAAATAAGTGGGGGATTCAACAGGATGACCATTAAGATTGAACGCCCCGTTCTGGAGGCGATGCTGGCCCATGGCCGCCGGGAGATGCCCAACGAAGCCTGTGGTTATCTCGCCGCCCGGGAAGGGGTGGTTTGCCGCCATTTCGAGTTGACCAACCGGGATGCCGCCCCCGATCACTTCACCATGGACCCGGCCGAGCAGTTTGCCGCCATTCGCCGGATGCGGGATGAGGGGCTGCAGCCGGCGGCGGTTTACCACAGCCATCCCGAAACTCCGGCCCGGCCGTCGGAGGAAGATATTCGGCTGGCCAATGACCCCAATACCGCTTATGTTATCGTATCCCTGGTGGAGGGGACCGACCCGGTGCGGGCCTTCAGGATCAACCGGGGTGAGGTGGTGGAGCTTCCCCTGGAGGTGGTGGCCTGAACCCTAGGCAAAGCTGAACAAGGACAGAAAAAACCAAGGACGGAAAAAGCCATGGCAGAGAAGATTGAGATCGCGGCTGAAAAGAATCTGCGGGGGGTGGGCTGTCCCATGAACCTGGTTTACACCAAGGTCGCCATGGCGGAGCTTAACTCCGGCGATGTTCTGGAAATAATCCTGGATGACGGCCCCCCCATCAACAACGTCCCGGGCTCGGTGGAGAAGGAGGGTCACCAGTTGCTGGCCAAAAAACAGCTGGCCGATGGCGCCTGGTCCCTGCTGGTCCGGAAAAAATAGGTGAGTGCCGCCGGTTTGTTAACCACCCTGGGCGGCAATTTGCTGGCCATCGCCCTGGATGCCGCCCCCTGGCTGCTGCTGGGGCTCTTGGTTGCCGGCCTGATCAAGGCCTGGATTCCCGAGGGAATTTTGCAGCGCTGGCTGGGGGGAGGGGGGGTGCTGCCGGTTTTGCGGGCGGCCCTGATCGGCGCCCCCTTGCCCCTCTGCTCCTGCGGGGCGATCCCCCTGGGTTTGGCTCTGTATCGGGGCGGGGCCTCGCGGGGGGCGACCACCGCCTTTATGGTCGGAACCCCGGGGGTGGGGGTCGATTCGGTGACCCTGTCCTACGCCCTGCTGGGGCTTTTCATGGCTATCTTTCGTCCCCTGGCCGCCATTTTCAGCGCCGTGGCCGCCGGCCTGCTGGTCAATCTGGTGCCGGCCCCGGCCCGGCCCGTTCCTTCCCTTGAAGCCTGCGGTGCCAACTGCTCCTGTAGTGCCGGTGGGGGCGAGGAGGTGGTGGGTCACTCCTCCTTTGGGGCGCGGGCCCTGGCCGGGCTGCGCTACTCCTTCAGCGAAGTGCTGGATGATATCGCCTGGTGGCTGCTGCTGGGGCTGCTGTTGGCCGGTCTGCTCCTCACCATCGCCCCGCCGGGTCTGCTGGCCCAGTACGCGGTGGGGCCGGCCGCCATGCTGGTCATGGCCCTGATCGGCATTCCCATGTATCTCTGCGCCCAGGCCGCCACCCCGGTGGCCGCCGCCCTGATCGTCGCCGGGGTTTCGCCGGGCACCGCCCTGGTGCTGCTGCTGGCCGGACCGATCACCAGTATCGCCACCCTGTCGGTGCTTAACCGGGAGTTCGGCTTTGCCGCCACCACCGTTTACACCCTGGCGGTGGCGGGATCGGCCATCGCCTCCGGTTTGCTGGCCGATATGATCATCACCCGGTTTGCCTTCGACATTCCGGCCCAGATTGGAACTACCCGCGAACTTCTGCCCGATCTTCTCAAGTATCCCGCCCTGGTCCTCCTGCTGCTGTTGGCCTGCCGTCCCCTGCGCCTGCGTCTTTTGCGCTGGTAACGGTTTGGCCTGTCCGGCCGCTGTTGTTGTCTTTGGTTCTTATTCCCGAATTCATGTAATTATCAGGCTCTGATTTCCCCCTTGACAGGCCGAGTTTTTTGATCACATACTGCTAAGTATTAGTGAGGATCAATTCATCATTCCCAACCAACAGGAGGTCAGTTATGGATATCAAAAAACTTGTGCCCTGGAACTGGCTGCAAAAGGAAGAGGAAGGGGGCGGCTCGGTGTTGCCGGCCAAAGTCGGGACGGGAGAGCGGGGAGGGGAATCCCATCCCCTGCTGCGCCTGCATCGGGAGATGGATCGCCTGTTCGCCGATGCCTTTCATGGGTTCCCCGGTCGTTTGGGCGGGGTGGATTTTGCCCCGGCCTGGTCGGGGCTGCTCAAGCCCCAGGTGGATATCGGGGCCGATGACAAAAGTTACACCATCACCATCGAGGTGCCGGGGGTTGACGAGAAGGATGTGACCATCGAAATCAGCGAGGACACCCTGGTGGTCAGTGGTGAAAAGAAACAGGAGAAAGAGGAGAAGGAGAAGGATTTCTACCGGATGGAGCGCTCCTACGGCTCGTTTCGCCGGGTCCTCTGTTTACCCGAGGATGTTGATCGCGATGGGATCAAGGCGGCTTTCAAGAAGGGTATTCTGACCATCACCATGCCCCGCCGGGCTCCGGCCAAGAAAGCGGCTCGGCGGATTGAGGTCAAATCCGAGAAGAAGTGAGCCGGCTGGTCTGGAAACGGTTCCGGTCCGGCGGATGCCGCCGCGTTCAGCGCCGGTAAAGGGCGGCCAGTTTTTCCGGGGCGATGCCAGCTTTAAAACCTATGACCATGGCCTGGTTGACCAGGAAGGTTCGCCAGGCCCCCAGATTTTGCCAGCGGCGGCTGGCGGTGAGCACCGGCTCAGCCAGGGTGACCACCCGGCCGCGCCGCCGCAGGCGGTCCACCAGTTCGTAGTCCTCCATGATCGGCAGCTCGGCGAATCCTCCCAGTTCAGCAAATATTCTTTTGGTCATGAAGAGCCCCTGGTCGCCGTAGGGCAGTTGTCGGAGGCGGGAGCGGAGGTTGGCTCCCCACTCCATCAGGCGCAGATTGACCCCCTCTCCCTCAATCCCCAGGCGAAAGGCGCCGGCCACGGTGGCCGGATCGCCCAGGGCCTGGCGGATCAGTTGCTGGTAGCCGGGGGGCGGCAGGGTGTCGGCATGGAGGAAAAGGAGATAAGGGCCCCGGGCCCGGTCGGCGGCCATGTTCTGCTGCGTCGCCCTTCCGGCCGAGGTCTGCAGGACCACGGCTCCGGCGGCGGCGGCCAGCTTCGGGGTCCGGTCACGGCTGCCCCCATCGGCGACGATAACCTCAACTCCCTCGCCCTGGCCCAGGGCGGCAATGGTCGCTTCGATGCGGGCGGCCTCATTGAGGGTGGGAATAATCACCGAAAGCCGAGGGACTGGCTGGAAAAGTTCGGCGAAGCGGTGGTCAGGGGTCAGCTCCGCCAGATCTTGGGGCCGGTCGATATCGAACAGCGGCGGCAGCAGGGCCGCTTGCAGCCCCAGTTGTTTGATGATGGCCCGGGTTTGCTCCAATACCCGCCCGGTGCCCCAGGCGATGCCGGCAAACAGGCGGGGGTTGGGTTCCTTCAGGCCGATCAGGTAGTAGCCGCCATCCCGGGCCGGACCCAACACGATATCATGCTGCCGTAAGGCGGCGGCGGCCTGGTGGAGCAGGGCCGGATTCAGTCCGGGCAGATCGGAGCCCACCAGCAGCACCGCCTCCGGTCGTTTTTTCTCGCGGCCCCGCCGGTCGGCGGGGTTCAGGGCAGTGGTCACCGCGCTGCTCATCCGCTCTCCCAGTCCGCCGGCCCCTTGCCGGCGGTATTCCAGGTCGGAGCCCAGCCAGCTCCTGAATTTTTTCTCGTCGGCCCCGGTGGTGCAGACGGTAAGCCGGGTTTTACCCGGAGGGCGGGAGCGGTGAAACTCCCTGATGGTGTCCACCACCGCTTCGCACAAAAGCCGCTGCAGGCGGGCGGCCCCCGTTGCCCCCAGGGCCGGAATCAGGCGGGTTTTGACCTCCCCTGGCCGGGGGTAGCGAGTGAACAGTAACAGGTTGACCAGGCCGGACATGGCGATAACCGTTCAGATTTGTCTTGGCAACCTTTCAGGGCGGCGGACACAAAAAAACCGTCTTTCCAGGGTGAAAGACGGTTTTTTAAAAGGCAAAAATGGCCGAACCCGCTTACGCAATTGGCAGTGGTTCCGGCCTGCCAATAAATTACTTTTTGCTTTTGGCCGCGGCGCGTTTGGAGGCCTTCAAGGGGTTGATCTTGACGGCGGCGGCGACGATTTCGGGCTTGGCGTGGGTGGCGAAGTTGCAGAATCCCAGTCGCCATTTGGCGGAAGGAACGGTAAAGGTTTGACAGAACTTGTTGGCTTCCACCTCCACGATCCGCCCGCAACCCTCGCATTTGTCGATGATCGCCTGGAACGAACCACTGGCGTATTTGCTTAAATCTTCTTGTTTAGTTGCTGCCTTGGCCATAATTTTAACCTCCGTAACCGTGGGGAAGAGATGAACCTGTACCGGTAAATCGTGAAACCCCGTTATATAAATGATTGGGGGGGGTATGTCAAAAGAAAAAGGGGCAACCTCCTTACCTTCTTGTTTTTGGCCGGCCCATAGGCTATAAGTTGTTGATGCCAATGGAGATCGGGCCGAGTTGGGTTACCTGAACGGCCCGGCGCCTGAAAAATTGCCGCTTTTACCTTAACATCATTGGGGAGGGTGGATGTTATGCCGGTTTATGTCTGGAAAGGGGTCAACGCCTACGGTGAGAAGCGCAAAGGCAAACTGGAGGCCCCCAACGAGGGCGCGGCCCAGGCGCAGCTCAAGCGGATGCGGGTCACCCTCTCGCAGCTTAAGGAAGCACCCAAGGATATCTTTGCCGAGATCCCTTTTTTTCAGCCCAAGGTCACCGGCAAGGATGTGGTGATCTTCACCCGGCAGCTCTCCACCATGATCGACGCCGGCCTGCCCCTGGTTCAGAGTTTGCAGATTCTGGGCGAGCAGCAGGAGAATCCTACCTTCAAAAAGGTGCTGCGCGCCGTCCGCTCCGACGTGGAAACCGGCTCCACCTTTGCCGACGCCCTGAAGAAGCACCCCGACATTTTCGACAGCCTTTACTGCAACATGATGGAGGCCGGCGAGATCGGCGGTATCCTCGATACCATCTGCAGCCGGCTGGCCGGGTTCATGGAGAAGAGCCAGGCCCTGGTGAAAAAGGTCAAGGGGGCCATGACCTATCCGGTGATCTGTATCTGCATCTCCTTCGTCGTACTGGCGGTGATGCTGATCTTCGTGGTGCCGGTTTTCGAGGCGATGTTCGCCGACTTCGGTTCGGCCCTGCCCGGCCCCACCCAGATGGTGGTGAACATGAGCGAGTTTGCTCAAAACTATTTCCTCTATATGATTGCCGCTGTTTTTCTGCTTGTTGTCGGAATCAAAAAAATTTACAAAACCGAAAAGGGCCGGGAGCGGATCGATGAACTGCTGCTCCGCCTGCCCGTGGTCGGCACCCTGCTGCGGCGGGTGGCGGTGGCCAAGTTTTCCCGTACCCTGGGGACCATGCTGCAGAGCGGGGTGCCCATTCTGGAATCGCTCAACGTGGTGGCCCGCACCGCCGGGAACAAGGTGATCGAGAAGGCGGTGTTCCGGGTGACGGACAGTATCAGTGAGGGGCGCAGCATCTCCGAGCCCCTGGCCGAGACCGGGGTTTTTCCGGCCATGGTGGTGCAGATGATCAACGTCGGCGAAGCCACCGGGGCGCTGGATACCATGCTGGCCAAGATCGCCGACTTTTATGATGAAGAGGTTGATCAGGCGGTGGAAAACCTCACCGCCGCCATTGAACCTTTGATGATGGTGTTTTTGGGCGGGATGATCGGTGGCCTGGTGGTCGCCATGTATCTGCCGATTTTCAGCATGGCCGCGGCCATCGGATAATTTTTTTACCGGAATTAATCAGCTAACAGGAGGAGCGCGTAAGATGGGTGAAATTATCGGGGTACTGGGGCGGGAAGTGATCGATTCGCGAGGCAATCCCACCGTGGAAGTGGAGGTTTTTCTCGATTCCGGGGTCAGCGGCCGGGCCCTGGTGCCCTCCGGCGCTTCCACCGGCACTCGTGAGGCCCTGGAGCTCCGCGATACCCGCAAGAAACGTTATCTGGGCAAGGGGGTGGAGACGGCGGTGGCCAACGTCAACAACCTGATCGGCCCCACCCTGGTCGGCCTGGAATCCTGCGAGCAGGTCCTGATCGACCGGATCATGCTGGAACTGGATGGCACCGAAAACAAGAAAAAATTGGGGGCCAATGCCATTTTGGGGGTCTCCATGGCGGTGGCGCGGGCCTCGGCCGAGGATGTGGCCCTGCCCCTTTACAGCTACCTGGGCGGGGTCAATGCCAAGGTGCTGCCGGTGCCGATGATGAATGTGCTCAACGGCGGGGCCCATGCCGATAACAATGTCGATGTTCAGGAGTTCATGGTGATGCCCCTGGGGGCTCCCTCTTTCGCCGAGGCCCTGCGGATGGGAGTGGAAACCTTCCACACCCTCAAGGCGGTGCTGAAAAAGGCCGGCCACCAGACGGCGGTGGGCGATGAGGGCGGCTTTGCCCCCAACCTGCGCTCCAACGAGGAGGCCATGGAGTGTCTGCTGGAGGCGATCGTCAAGGCCGGATACAAGCCCGGCCAGGATATCGCCATCGCCCTGGATGTGGCCGCCAGCGAGCTTTATGACAGCAAGGCCAAGTGTTATGTCCTGGCCGCCGAGAAGAAGCCGAAGAAATCGGCGGATGAGCTGATCAAGCTTTACGCCTCCTGGATCAAGAAGTACCCCCTGGTTTCCATCGAGGATGGCCTGGCCGAAGGCGATTGGGCGGGCTGGAAGAGCATGACCGAACAGTTGGGGGATAAAGTTCAGATCGTCGGCGATGATATCTTCGTCACCAATACCGCCATCCTGGCCAAGGGAATCAAGCAGGGGGTGGCCAACTCGATTCTGGTCAAACTCAACCAGATCGGCACGGTCACCGAAACCCTCGACGCGGTGGATATGGCCCATCGGGCCGGATTCACCGCGGTGATCTCCCACCGTTCCGGGGAGACCGAGGATACCACCATCGCCGATCTCAGTGTGGCTTTGAATACCGGTCAGATCAAAACCGGGGCTCCCTCCCGCACCGACCGGGTGGCCAAATACAACCAGCTGCTCCGGATCGAAAGCGAACTGGGGGCGGCGGCCCGTTTTGCCGGTCCCGGGGCCCTGCGACTTAATGCTTGACAAAAAGCCGTCATTTTGATCTGTTAGCCCGGGATTTCGATCTTCCGGCTCAGCCCGCTAAAGCGTATTGACATGAACGGAGAGGGAGCTATGACCTTGACCAAAGCCGACCTGATTCAACAGGTGTATCAGGAGCATGATCTTACCAAGGCCCAGGCCACCAAGGTGGTGGAGGCCTTCCTGGAGATCGCCAAGGATTCGCTGCGTCGAGGCGATGATCTTTTGCTCAGTGGTTTCGGTAAGTTCAATGTCAAACAGAAGAAGGCGCGGCGGGGGCGCAATCCGCAAACCGGCGCAGAGCTCATCCTCGGGCCGCGCAAGGTGATCACCTTCAAGCCCTCCGGGATCCTGCGCAAACGGATCAATGGCGGCTGAGGGCCGGCGTCGACACCTCCCGCGGCAACACTGAACGGTTGGGCCGGTTTTAGTTGGGGCCGGTGGTTAGTCCTGATGATGGATGGGCGTTTCCGGGATGCGCGGAAGCGCCCCCCTTTTTTTTAGGTGATGCGAGATGGCAACGTTAAAGGAACTGGCCGCCCTGGTGGACGGGGAGGTCGTGGGCGAAGAGAGTCTTGAGATTTCCGGGTTCAATGACCTGGAAAACGCCGGCGCCGGGGAGATCTCCTTTCTGGCCGATCTGAAACGGCAAAAACAGCTGGCTTCCTGCCGGGCGGCGGCCCTGATCGTTCCGCGCAAGCTGGAGCCGGTTGATGGTCGTCCCTTGCTGCGGGTGGACAATCCCTATTTGGCGGCAACCCTGATTCAGAATTTTTTCACCGCGCAACCCTTCGTGGCCGCCGGGATTCATCCCAGCGCGGTGATCGGCGAGGGTTGCCGGTTGCCGGCCGAGGTAACCATTGGGCCTTTGGTGGTGCTGGGCAAGGGAGTGCGGCTGGGGCAACGGGTGGCGATCGGCGCCGGAGTGGCGATCGGCGATCAGGTGGAGATCGGTGAGGAGGTGGTGATCCACCCCAACGTCACCATTTACCCCCGCTGCCGGATCGGTAACCGGGTGATTATTCATGCCGGCAGCGTGATCGGCAGCGACGGCTTCGGCTACGCCACCACCGCCCAGGGCAAACATGTCAAACGGGCGCACCAGGGGGTCGTGGTGGTCGGTGATGAGGTGGAGATCGGGGCCAATGTCTGTGTCGATCGGGCCACCTTCGGAGAGACGGTGATCGGGGCCGGCACCAAGATCGACAACCTGGTCCAGGTTGGCCACAATGTCGAGATCGGAGAAAACTGCCTGCTGGTGGCCCAGGTCGGGATTGCCGGCAGTACCCGCCTGGGCAAGCTGGTGGTGCTGGGGGGGCAGGCGGGAATAGCCGGCCATCTGGAACTGGCCGATGGAGTGATGGTCGCGGGCCAGTCGGGGGTTCACAACAATCAGCCGGCCGGGGCCAGGGTGGCCGGTTATCCGGCCATCGATTACAAAAAATGGCTGCGGGCCAGTGCCGCGGCGGCAAGGCTGCCGGAGATGGTACGGGAACTGCGGGAGCTGCGCCGGCAGGTGGAGCAACTGACGGGAAACGCAACGGCTGGAGATGAAGCAAAAGCAAAGGAGCCGCGTGATGAGTGAGCAGGAATGGCAAGGTTTGGATATTAAACAGATTCTGGAGAAGCTGCCCCATCGTTACCCCTTTGTGATGGTGGATCGAATCAGCGAATTGGTGCTGGGGGAGCGGATTCGAGGCTATAAAAATGTCACCATCAACGAGAACTTTTTCCAGGGTCACTTTCCCGGCGAGCCGGTGATGCCGGGGGTGCTGATCCTGGAGGGGATGGCCCAGGCCGGCGCCCTGCTGGCCTACCTTACCGAGAGCGAATCCATCGGCCAGAAACTGGTCTATTTCGCCGGGCTGGATGGGGTCAAGTTCCGGCGCCGGGTGGTGCCGGGCGATCAGCTCCATTATGAGTTGACGGTGCTGAAACGTAAAAGCCGCTTCTGGATCATGGAAGGGAAGGCCTATGTGGATGGGGCGCTGGCCACCGAGGCCCAGCTGATGGCCACCTTCGCCTGAAAACCAGCCGGCCCAGGGCCTAAACCGGTCCACCCTTTTCTCTAACTTTACAGGTATTTTTTATGACTGTTCATCCCACGGCGGTGGTTGATCCCGCCGCCAAGCTGCATGATAGCGTTACGGTGGGTCCCTACACGGTGATCGGGCCCCAGGTGGAGATCGGCCCCGGTTGCGAGATCGGCGCCCACTGTGTCCTCAGCGGCCCCACCCGGATCGGCTCCCACAACCGGATCGGCCCCTTTGCCACCGTGGGGGCGCCCCCCCAGGACCTCAAGTATGACGGTGAACCCACCGAGCTGGTCATCGGGGACCATAACGTGATTCGCGAATATGTCTCCATTCATCGCGGCACCCCTGCGGGCCTGGGTTACACCCGGCTGGGGGATCACAACCTGCTGATGGCCTACGTCCATATCGCCCACGATTGCGTGCTGGGCAACGGGGTGATCCTGGCCAATGCCGTTACCCTGGCCGGTCATGTCACCATTTATGACCGGGCGATCATCGGCGGTTTGACCGCCATCCAGCAGTTTGTCCGGGTGGGCCGGTTCACCTATATCGGCGGCATGAGCGGACTGAGCAAGGATATCCCGCCCTTTGTGGTGATGGCCGGAATTCGCGGCCAGATGCGGATCAGCGGGATCAACCGGGTGGGGCTGAAAAGGGCCGGGTTTGCCCCCGAAACGATCAAGAGTCTGCACCAGGCCTTTAAGATCATCTTCCGGCACCCCGAGCTGCTGCTGGCCGCCGCCCTGGAAAAGGCCCTGGCGGAGCAGGGAGAATGCCCCGAGTCCCGTCACCTGGTGGAATTTTTCGCTAACTCCCACCATGGGGTTTTGCGGCAGGTCGGTGGCGATAACGATGAGTAAGCTGGGCATAATCGCCGGGGGAGGGCAGTTTCCGGTGCTGGTGGCCGAGGCGGCCCGGCGGCATGGACGGGAGGTGGTGGCGGTGGCCCATCGCGGTGAGTCGGCCCCCGAGCTGGAGGAGATGGCGGACCACTGTCTCTGGGTCAAGCTGGGCCAGCTCAACAAGCTGCTCTCTTTTTTTCACCGGCACGGGGTTAAAGAGTGTGTTTTTGCCGGGACCATCACCAAGACCCGGATTTTTCGGGACGTGTGGCCCGACACCAAGGCCCTGAAGCTGTGGAGCCGGATCGATATTCGCCAGGATGACGCCATTCTCCGGGCCATTGCCGGCCTGCTGGCCGAAGAGGGGATCGAGGTGGTGGCCTCCACCCTCTACCTCCAGGAGCTGCTTTTCCCCCAAGGAGTCTTGAGTCGCAAAAAACCCGATTCGGAACAACTGGAGGATATCCGGTTCGGCTGGAGGATCGCCCGCCGGGTGGGGGAACTGGATATCGGGCAATGCGTGGTGGTCCGTGATCGGACGGTGCTGGCGGTGGAGGCGATCGAGGGCACCGACGCCGCCATCCGCCGGGGGGGAGAGCTGGGCCGGGAGAAGGCGGTGGTGGTCAAGGTCAAGAAACCCAATCAGGATTTCCGCTTCGATCTACCGGCCATTGGCCGGCAGACCATCGCCACCATGCTGGCGGTCAAGGCCTCGGTGCTGGCGGTGGAAGCCGCCCAGGCTTTGCTCTTCGATCCCCAGGAGATGCTGGAGATGGCCGATCGGGCCGGTCTGGTGGTGGTGGGGGTGACGGAAGACCCCGATGGGCAGCTGCGGATTTAAGGTGGTGGCGTGCAGGCAATGATCCTCGCCGCCGGCCTGGGTACCAGGTTGCGGCCCCATACCCTGGTCCGGCCCAAACCGCTCTTTCCGGTGTTGGATCGCCCCCTGCTGCTGTTGATTATCGAACAGTTGCGGCGGGCGGGCTCTGATTTTCTGGTGGTCAACGCCCATCATCTCAGGGAACAGATCGCCGCCGCCCTGGATGGGCAACCCGCTCTGGTGGTGCAGCTGGAGGAGAAGGAGCTGGGTATCGGTGGCGGGCTGCGGCTGGCCCGGGAGCGTTTCGGCCGGGAACCGCTGCTGGTGGTCAACGGCGATATCGCGCATAACATCGATTGCCGGCGGATCATGGCCCATCACCGGGCGGAGGGTAATGACGCCACCCTGGTTCTGCACGATCACCCCCGCTACAACAATGTCCTGGTCGGGCCGGCGGGGGATATTCGCGAGTTCGGCCCGGCCGGCGAGCAAGGCCGGTTGGCCTTCACCGGCCTGCAGGTGATCAACCCCGACCTGCTGGAGTTGATTCCCCCGGACCGTTTTTACCACAGCATCGACTGGTACCGGCAATTGATCGCCGCCGGTCGCCGGGTCCGGGCCCTGGTGGTAAAAGACCATTTCTGGAGCGACATGGGCACCCCGGCGGATTATCTCCAACTGCATGCCGCCCTCTTGACCGGTCAGGCCCCGGGCTTCGGCCCCGCGCCCCTCTCCCCCCCCGTCCCCTTTTTTTACGGTCACGACCTTACCCTGGGCCGGGATCTTGCCTTGCGCGACTGGGCGGTGGTGGGGAGCAACGCGGTGCTGGGTGACCGGGTATCCTTAACGCGCTGCGTGGTCTGGGACGGGGTGGAGATTCCGGCCGGAACCACCGCCATCGACACCATCTTTTCCGCCTCCCCCTGATCACCCTTCCTGGCCCCCCAAGCGACCCCGGCTGTAATCAGAGCAGGAGCTGATTTTCCCGGGAGCGGGACTCGCCGATGCTGGTTACCCGGATGGCTGGTTTGTCGGTGACCGGACAGAGGGTTTCGCAGATACCACAGCCGATGCAGAGCTCCAGATCGACATGGGGCCGTTTGACCCGCACCAGGGCCCCATCGCGGTCGCGCGTCTCCACCTCCTCGAACCAGATCGCCTTTTTGGGGGTGGGGCAGACCTCCTCGCAAACGATACAGGGGCGGCCGTAGGCCCAGGGCAGGCAGCGGTCACGGTCGAACATCGCCAGGCCGATCCTGACCCGGACTTTATCCGCCACCGGCAGCCGTTTGATCGCCCCGGTGGGGCAGACCTGGCCGCAGAGGGTGCAGTGGTACTCGCAATAACCCATCCTGGGGATCAGCATCGGGGTCCAGATCCCCTCCAGGCCAGCTTCCAGCAGGGTGGGCTGCAACCCCCCGGTCAGGCAGACCTTCATGCATTCGCCGCACTTAACGCAGCGGGCCAGGAACTCCTTTTCCGGGACCGAGCCCGGCGGTCTGATTAGGAGCGGATTGGCCCGACCCTCCGGCGGTCGGCTGACCCGCAACAGCGGCACGGCTATCAGGCCAGCCGCCGCCGTTCCCAGGACGCGGCGGCGGCCCAAGTCGGGGCCGGTCGCCACGGGCGCCGGGGCAGGAGTCGCGGGGTTGCTCCGGCCCGGCCGGCGCAATTTAAAGCGGATCAGCTTTTGCGGGCAGAGATCGTCACAGTTGAAACAGGCATGACACTCATTTTTACGCCAGGGCGGGGTCGGAGAGTTCGGAGGCCGCTTTGCCGTTCCGGCCTTGCCGGACAGCGGTTTGCTGAGCAGGCCATGGGGTTCGGCTCCGCCGGGGCAGTGACCGGCGCAGGCCCCGCAGTCGGTGCAGCCTTCGGCCACCTCCCGGCTCAGCAGCGACCAGCGGGCAAGCAAGCCCAGCAGCGCCCCCAGGGGGCAAAGATAGCGGCACCAGAAGCGGCGTTCATAAAGATTCAGGGCCAGCAGTCCGCAAAAGAGCAGGGTGATCAGCAGGGCCTGGCTGAAAAAGGGCTGCTGGAAGGGTAGGACCGTATCCCGCAGCAGTCCGTAAATATACTCGGAAACGGCGGTGATTCCCCCGATCTCCAGATGGTAGACGGTGTCGAAAAAGGCACTGGCGGCATAGCTGAAGGCGGGATAGACCCCCACCGACAAGGAGCGGATCAGCAGGGTGATGGGGTCGAGCAGTCCGGCCTGCTGGGAGCCCAAGGCCGCCATGGCCAGCAGCAGGATCAGGGTCAGGTATTTGAGCTGGAACCAGGCGGGGTGCCGGGCCAAGGCGCGGCCTCGACCGGCCGCCAGGCTGACCAGATTGTGCAGGGCGCCGAAGGGGCAGATCCAGCCGCAGAATACCCGGCCCAAAAGCAGGGTGATCACCACCACGATCAGCGCCAGGAAAAAAGCGCTGGGGGCGCTGTGGGCGCTGAGCAGGGTGGTCAGCAGGATCAGGGGGTTGAAGTCGAGAAAGAGCCGTACCGGCCAGCCCAGTTCATCGGCTCCCTTGCCCTCGGTTTGCACGAAGAGAAAGAGAAAAAAGAGCAGGAAGAGTCCCTGGGAGACGACCCGCAGGGTGCGCGGGGAGAATATCGCGGCCAAACTCATTTCAGGCGCTCTCCAGGTTGAGACGACGGATTTCCAGTTTGTCCAGATCGGCCTCCCCCACCCCCAGGCGGACCGCTTCGCGGACGTAACCCAGATCGCTGCCCCGCATCTCAAACAGGGTGGCTCCCAGGGAATCGGCGGCCACCTGGTCGGTGCCGGCGATGATTACCCCGGGGTGACGCACGTCATCCAGGTTGCCCCCCTGGGGTCCATTGGCCACTAGAATGCGGATGGCGTCGATAATGGTTAGCCGGGGTTTGACGAAGCCGGCCATTTCGGCCAGGGCCAGGTCCAGACGCTGGTGGATCCGGCTGCGGTTGCCGCCCATGATTCCCATCAGGTTTTTGATCCCCATGGTGATCCGGGCCAGGCCGTGATGCTTGGCGATGGGCACGTTGATCAGCACGTCGGCCTCGATCGCCTCGGTGTAAAGGGGCCAGCTGGGCAGCGCCTCGCCGCCGATCCGCATCTCCCGGAAACGGCGGTCATCAACGTATTTCAGCTCCACATCCAGCGGCTTTAAGGCCGCGGCGATGCCACTCTGCACATAACAGCGGCGGGCGTCATTGACCGTGCGGTCGAACACCTTGACCTGCCGGGCTCCGGCCTCCAGGCACATCTCGGCCACCGCCGCCAGGACCTGGGGGTTGGTGGTGGCGGCCAGCTCGGGGCCACGATCAAAGGCGATATTGGGTTTGACCACCACGATATCGCCCCGGCTGACAAAGCGGTCCATCCCGCCCAAAGCGGCCACCGCCTGCCGGGTGGCCTGGCGGGGATCTCCACCTTTGGTCATCACCAGGTCGGGATGGCCGGCGGCCAGGCCCCGGCTCCAGAGAGTGTCCATGGCCGGGGGGAGCAGCAGGGTGCTGCCGGCCACCGTTGATCGCAGCAGAAATTTTCGGCGGTCCATAATCTCTCCTGATGGGTTGGTCTACCTTGGGTAAGCTGGGGCTGTTGTCGCCAGTCTAACGTGAAACCGGGTCGGCTGGCAAGGCGGCCGCCGGTCTTAACGGGAGGAGACCCCGCCGGAGACGATCAGTTTCATCACCTCGGCGGGGTTGGCGGCCAAGGGGGTGATCCGGTGGCGGGGGACAATGATCAGGTTGCCGGCGAAGTTGTAGGACTGGGGGAGATAGACGGCCACACTGTCGCTCAGGCCCAGGTTTTGCAGGTCATCCCTGGTGATGAAGCCCAGGACCCGGAGCTGCCCCTCGCCATCCAGGGCCACCGCCACCGGTTTGTTGAAGCTCTTCTTGTCGCCGACAAAGGCGTTGACCAGATCCTTGATCGAGCTGTAGAGCAGGGCCACCAGCGGCAGCCGGGCAAAGAGCCGGTCGATCAGGGTCAGCAGCCGGTGGGCCAGCAGGTTCGAGGTCACGAAGCCCACTCCCAGAATCAGGCCGATGGTCAGCAGAAAGCCCGCGCCGGGTACGGCAAAGGGAAAGATGCCGTCGATCTTGGTGAAAATCAGGTAGACCACGTACACCGTGGCCACCACCGGCACCAGAAAGAGCAGGCCATGCAGGAAATACTGGCTGATTTTTTTCATGTATTGATCCCTCCTTGGCGGATCTCTGCACAATTTATACCCCACCGGCCAGGTGATGGCAACGCGTGCCGGAGAGCCCCGCTCTTTTTTCGGCTGTGGCGGGCAGAAGGGAACTGGCATCGGGGGGCGGTGTCATGTTATAAATATCGCCTGCGGCACTCACCCAGAACAGATCCAGGAGTTATTTTTATGAAAAGATTTTTTCCTTTGATCGCAGTATGTTGTCTCTTTTTGCTTCTGACCGCTTGCGGCCGGGAGGTGGCCGAAGTGGGTGAAGCGGCCCCGGACTTTCAGCTGGTGGATACCCGGGGCCGGAACTGGGACCTTGCCGAGTTGAGCGGGCAGGTGGTTTTTCTCCACTTCTGGGCCACCTGGTGCCCCTCCTGCCGGGAGGAACTGGCCCATATTCAGCGGCTTAAAGCCGACTATGCCGCCGAGCCCCTCACGGTGCTGACCGTACTCTATCAGGATGATCCGGTGTTGGCCGGCAATATGGTCGCCATGATCAAGGGCGATTTTCCCCTCCTGCTGGATCCGGGGTCCAAGATTGCCCAGGCCTACGGGCTCACCGGGGTGCCGGAAACCTACATCATTGATCATGATGGGGTGCTGCGGGAAAAGATCATCGGCGCGGTGAACTGGGATGCCGTTCCGGCCCGCCAGATGCTGGATCACTATCTCGCCAGGTAGTCAGGCGGATCGGCTGAGAGTGGCCCGGCCGCTCACTGCCACTTGTTGTCCGGCCTTAAATGGATTATGTAGGGGTGATGAAAACAGCCACCGATTATCCCCTTTTTTTAGGCGCGGAATCCGAGGTGGGGGTCGCCCCCCGGATCGCCGTTCTTTCCGCCCCCTTGGCCGCCACCGTAAGCTGGGGCGGCGGCACCGAAGAGGGGCCGTTGGCCATCCTGCAGGCCTCTCCGGCCCTGGAGGTTTTTGACGATGAGTTGCTCCAGGAGACGGTACAGGCCGGCATCGTCACCAGGCCCCCCCTGGCCCTGGCCGGAGTGTCATCGGCGGAGGCCTGCCGGCTGATTAAAGCGGCGGTGGCCGCTGAACTGGCCGCCGGGCTTTTCCCGGTCCTGCTGGGAGGCGAACACACCGTGAGCGGCCCGGCGGTGGCGGCCATGCGGGAAAAATATCCCGATCTGCACGTGGTCCAGGTGGACGCCCATCTTGACCTGCGTGAAAGTTACGACGGCACCCGGTTGAGTCACGCCTGCGTGATGCGGCGGGTCGCCGAGCTTGAAATTCCCTTTTCCCAGGTGGGGATTCGTTCCTTTTCCCGGGAGGAGTGGGAGCTGGTGGGGGAGCGCCACTGGCAACCCTTCACCATGGCCCGCATTCTCGAGCAGTCCGACTGGCTGGAGCAACTGCTGGCCGAGATCAAGGGGCCGGTCTATCTCACGGTGGATGTGGACGGGCTGGATCCGACCATCATGCCGGCCACCGGCACTCCGGAGCCGGGCGGCCTCTTTTGGGGAGAGATCATCGCCTTGACCCGCGCCCTGGCCCGGGGGCCCCACGGCCTGGTCGGCCTGGATGTGGTCGAACTCGCGCCCCGGCCCGGGGCCGAGCATGCCGCCTTTACCGCCGCCAAGTTGATCTATCGCACCCTGGGCTATCTTTTTCCAGTGCAGAAGTAAGGAACCAAACCATGTCCGAGTCGAAAATTTTTGATTGCCGCCGCTGCGGCTACTGCTGTCAGGGGGAAACCACGGTTTCCCTGGACCAGGCTGACCGGGAGCGGCTGAGCGCCCATTTGGGCCTGCCCTTTGCCGAAGTGAAGGAGCGCTATCTGCGGGTCACCGGCAAAACCGTCCAGATGAAGACCGTGGACGGTCACTGCATCTTCTATGAAAACGGCTGTACCATCCATGAGGGCAAACCCTGGCGCTGCCGCCAGTGGCCCCTCCATCCCAGCATGCTGGCCGACAGCAGCAACTTCGAGGTGATCCGCGACTCCTGCCCCGGTTTCAAGGCCGACTTGACCCATGAGGAGTTCCGCCTGGCCATGGGCAAAGGTTGAAGATTGCCGGATGCGCTTTGAGCTGCTGTTTCTCGGCAAGACCCGGGAGGAGTACCTGGCGCGGGGGATCGATGATTTCGTCGTTCGCCTGGGCCGTTATGTCGAATTGAAGATCACCACCATCAAGGCCCCTAAACCTCCCCGGGGTGGCGGGGTGAAAAATGAAGGTGAGGAGGCGCGGTTGATCCGCCAGGAGGGTCGTCTGCTGCTCTCCCATCTGCCGGAGGGCGCCCGCCTGGTGGCCCTGGACCCCGGCGGCAGGATGCCGACCTCGCCGGAGCTGGCCGAGATCCTGACCCGCTGGGAGGAGCAGGGGAGCAACCGGATTGCCTTTGCCCTGGGTGGTCCCCTGGGGCTGGCGCCGGAGGTGAAGGCCCGGGCCGATCTGGTCCTCTCCCTGTCGGCCTTGACTTTTACCCATGAGATGGCTCGACT
The DNA here is from genome assembly GCF_044068625.1 of Desulfurivibrio modestus. Lineage (NCBI taxonomy): Bacteria > Pseudomonadati > Thermodesulfobacteriota > Desulfobulbia > Desulfobulbales > Desulfobulbaceae > Desulfurivibrio > Desulfurivibrio modestus. The sequence goes on along the minus strand of NZ_JBIPKH010000005.1, from coordinate 142,896 downwards.
GCTGCTGCTGGAGCAGCTATACCGGGCCTGGACCATTAAAATCGGCAGTGGTTATCACAAATGAACGAACGGATGCAAGCGGCGGCCCAACGGCACGGCCTGCCCCATACCATGCCGCCGCTGGTGATTTACGGGGCCATGGTTCTGGGTTTGCTGGCGGCGGTTTCTTTCCGGGTCCTGACCATTGTCGAGACCATAAATCCGGCCCTGGTCCGGCCGTTGTGGTATTTTGCGGTGGTGGGCTATATCTTCTTCTTCGCCTATCGCTACTACATCACCGAGCGGCGACGACGGGCCATTGTGGCCAACCGGCTGTTGGAAAAGCTCAAAGGTCAGAGCCAGCTCAGTAGTGATGACCGGGAGCTGGTCGCCTATGTTCTCTCCTCCCTGGTCAAGTCCAAAGAGAATATCAATTACCTCTTCATCGTAGCCATCTCCCTTGTGGTGGTGGCGGTGGATCTGGTGCTTGCCCTCTATCACCATTGAGTCCGGCCAAGAGCGTAATGAATGCTTGATAAACATCGTCCGGCCACGCTATAGTGCCGATTGATGCTTTACGGTTGCGCGAACTTTTTCCCGCGGCCGGCCAGGGCGCAAGCTCTCCAATAACCAGTGGCGGGAGGAGGAGTATGGGTCAGATGGCGGGTTCCCGGACCGGTATCTTGCTGGAGTCCGGCACCAACGAACTGGAAGTGATCACCCTTTACCTGCAGTGGCTTGATCCGGCGGCCGCCGCCCCCATTCAGACCTCTTACGGAATCAACGCCGCCAAGGTGCGGGAGTTGGTGGCGATGCCCGCCGAGCTGACCGAGGTGCCGGAAAGCCATCCTTCGGTGCGGGGGGTTTTTCTGCTCCGCAACCGTACCATTCCCTTGATCGATCTCTGCCACTGGTTTGGCTATACCCCCGACACCTCCCCCGAGGCCAAGGCTAAATGGGTGGTGGTGGTTTCCGAGATCAACGGCAAGCTGTTCAGCTTTATTTCCCATGGGGTTGACAAGGTTTATCGCATCTCCTGGAATCAGATCATGCCCCCCCCCGATGTGATCGCCAGCAAGAGCAGTCTTACCGGCATGTGCCTGGTCAACAACCAGATTATCCAGATGATCGATTTCGAGAAGATCTGTGCCGACATCGATCCCAGCATGGCCATGGATGACGCCAGCCATGCCATCCAGGATCAGGCCACCGCTGAGCAGACCGACAAGTACGTGGTGATTGCCGACGATTCCGCCATGATCCGCGACCAGATCAGCCGCACTCTGGAGCGAGCGGGTTACAAGGTCAAGGCATTCCAGGACGGCCAGTCGGCCTGGGATTTCCTGGAGCAGACCATGGCCGCCGGTGAGATCGAAGGGCAGATCCTGGGGGTGGTAAGCGATATCGAGATGCCGCGGATGGATGGTCATCATCTCTGTCTGCGCATCAAGCAGCAGCCCGCCTTCGATAAGGTCCCGGTGATGCTCTTCTCCTCCCTGATCAACGATCAGGCCCGCCACAAGGGGGAGAAGGTGGGGGCCGACGACCAGATCACCAAGCCGGAGCTGGGCGCCCTGGTTCAGCGCCTCCAGGCCTGTCTGCGCCGGCTTAATCCCTAGTTTTTGCCGCTGGACAACGGGGTCGGGCTTGCGGGGCCGGTCCCGATCCATTACCTTGCGTCATGCCCAGCGAACGTCGCCTGATTCTTTACCGCAGCAACCGGATTGAAGCCCTGCTGGATTGCCTGGTGGAGGAGCTGGCTTCTCCCCCGGCCAATCCCCTGACCCCTGAGTGTATCGTGGTTCAGAGCCGGGGGATGGCAACCTGGCTGGGGCTGCGTCTGGCCGAGCGCTTCGGCGTTTGGGCCAATCCCGATTTCCCCCATCCCCGCCATTTCATGGAACGGCTGCTGCGGGCCACCCTGGACAATACCTCCGCCGCCTTCAACCGGGAAACCCTGGCCCTGGCCCTGCTGGAACTGCTGCCCCGCTTGCCGGCGACCGGGGAGTTCGCCCCCCTGCATCGTTATCTGGCCGATGGTGATGACTGGAAATGTTTGCAGTTGGCGGAGAAGATCGCCTATCTCTTCGATCAGTACGCCGTTTATCGGCCGGAACTGGCGCTGGCCTGGGAGGAGGAGGGTGCCGGCCCCGCTGCCCGGGCGGAGTCAGCCTTGGGGGATAATCGCTGGCAACCCTTGCTCTGGCGGCAGCTCAGCCGGCAGTTCGGCTCGCCGGTGCGGCCGGTGCGGGAGGCCTTGATCCGGCTGCGGGAGGGCCGGTTGCTTAGACCCGAGCTGTTGCCCCCGCGGGTGATGCTTTTTGGAATCACCACCCTTCCTCCCCTCTATCTGGCCCTGTTCAACGAAGCCGCCGGAATCATCCCGGTTAATCTCCTGCTCTTCAGTCCGGCCCGGGAGTATTGGGCCGATATCTTTGCCCCCGCGGCCCTGCAGCAGCGGCTGCTGCGCCATAACCCGGCGGCCGCCGCCCACGGACCCGGCGACCTCCATCTCAGCGGCGGCCACCCCCTGTTGGCCTCCCTGGGCAGGGTGGGGCGGGAGTTTCAGGATATCCTGGAGGAGCAAACCGAATACCAGCAGGGTCCCCATGGTGACCGGTTCAGCGAGGGGCTGGCAGTTGATGGCCGACCGCCGACTCTGTTGGGCCGTCTGCAGGATGATATTTTGGGGTTACGGCCCCCGACGGCGGCCGCTCCCCCGGCTGCCGATGATCGTTCCATCGTGATCCACTCCTGCCACAGCCCCCTGCGGGAGGTGGAAGTTTTGCACGATCAACTGCTCAGCGTGCTGGCTGCCGGGGAATTCAGCCCCCACGAGATCGTGGTGATGGTCCCCGATATCGAAATCTACGCTCCCCTGATCGAAGCGGTTTTCAATCGGCCGCCGGGAGACAAGCTGCGTATCCCCTATCGGATCGCCGATCGCCCCATGAGCCGGGAAGCGGAACTGCTCGAAGCGCTCCTGCGGCTTTTTGAGTTGGTCGGCGGGCGGCTGGGGGTTTCCCAGGTTCTTGATTTTCTGGCCTGCGAACCGGTTCGGCGGGGGCAGGGTCTGAATGATGGCCAGTTGCGGCGGATCGAGCAGTGGCTGCGCCGGTGCCTGGTCCGCTGGGGGATTGACGAGGAGCATCGCCGGCAACACGGTCAGCCCGCCGATCGGGGCAATACCTGGCGTTTTGGCTTGGATCGCTTACTGCTGGGTTACGCCATGCCCGGCCGGGAACAGCATCTTTTTGGCGGCCTGCTGCCTTATGATGATATCGAAGGTCAGGACAGCGTTACCGCCGGCCTCTTGCTGGCCTTTTGCGAGCGGCTGTTCAAGCTGGCCCGGCGGGTGGCCGCCCCCCATCCCCTGGTCCAATGGGTTGAACTGGTCCGGCAGGCCCTGGTGGATTTTTTCGATCCCCAGGATGGCGGGACGGCCGATGAGTGGCAGTGGCAGGAGATCCGCACGGTCCTGGCCTCCCTGATCGAGGAGGGGGAGGCGGCGGGGCTTGCCCGTCCCGTGGAATTGCCGGCCTTTCTTCGCCTGTTGCGGGCCCGTCTGGATGAGAGTGGCGGCAGTCATGGCTTTCTCGATGGGGGCCTGACCTTCTGCACCATGCTGCCCATGCGGACCATTCCCTTCCCCATGGTCTGCCTGCTGGGGATGAGTGACGGCGCCTTTCCCCGCCGGGAGGGTGCCCTCGGCTTTGATCTGATGGCCGCCGAACCCAAGCCCGGCGACCGTTCCCGCCGCCAGGAGGACCGCTATCTCTTTCTGGAATCCCTGCTGGCGGCCCGCCGCCGGCTCTATATCAGCTATGTGGGTCGCAGTATCCGGGACAACCGGGAATTGCCCCCCTCGGTGCTGGTCGATGAACTGCTGGATTGCCTGGCCGCGATGGTGTTTTCTTCCGGGGAAAAGGATGATCCCCAGGAGGAGCGGCAAAAGGTGGTGGCCCGCTTTGTCGTTCAGCACCCCCTGCAGCCATTCAGCCCCCGCTACTTTCAGGATCAATCCGGCCCCCTCTTTACCTACGCGGCTGAATATCTGCCGGAACCGGCCTCTCCGGCGGCGGGCGATCGCCCCGGGGCCGAGCCCCCCGGGCAAACGCCCGCCGTTGCCCTGGCCGAACTGCACACCTTTTTTCGCAATCCCGCCGCCTGGTACGCCCGTCGGATTCTGGGCCTGAGCCTGCCGGACCGGGGGGAGGCGGCGGAGGATCGGGAGCCGCTTTTCGTTGAGAAGCTTGAACGCCATCGCATCGGCCGGCAACTGTTGCAGGACCCCGAACTGATCCTCGCCGGCCCCGATCCATCCCTGCTCGCGATTATGCGGGCTGCCGGAGCCCTGCCCCCGGGGGGGGCGGCTGCGGTAACCCTGGCGGCGATTATCAGGGAGGTGGAGCCGGTGGCCGCCTTTCTGGCCGCCAATCCCGGCGGCCGGCCCTTGCCCCCCTTGACCCTTGATCTGGCGCTGCCCACCGGTATCAGGTTGGTTGGGGAATTGGGGCAGCGGGGGCAAGCGGCACTGCTCCGCTCCACCCCGGGAAAAACCTCACCCGCCTTTTTTCTGGTCGGCTGGCTCGACCACCTGGCCCTTTGCGCCCAGGCCCCGCCGGACCAGACCCTGCAAACCATCATGGTGGGCCGGGGCGACCATAACTTGGCCGATATCCGGATCTTGCGGCCCCTTGCCCCGGTCACGGCCCGTGAACTGTTGCAAGATCTGCTGGAGCTGTTCCAGTTGGGCCAGCGGCAACCGTTGCCCTTCTTCCGCCGCAGCTCTTATGAGCTGGTCAGCAAACTCTCCGCCGGCGGCAAGACTTCGGCCGCGGCGGCCCTGGTCAAGGCCCGCCAGGCCGCCCACAACGCCTTTTACGGCACCGGTTACGACCACGGGGTTCCCCCCGAGGCGACTGAACCCTACGTGGAGATGACCTTTGCTCCGCCACATCTCCCTGAATTTGATGGGACCGGCGAGCTGCTGCCCGGTTTCGAGGAGGTCGCCCAGCGGGTTTATCAGCCCATGACGCGGCAGCTGGAGAAGTTCTGAGTCGGGGCGGCCGTTGCCTTTAACGCTGATATGACGTGCAATCCGGCCCGGTTTGTGCTAAACCTCCACGGTTGATGGCAAACCTCACCCCCATGGAACCCCCAATGAATACCGAGGGAGCAAGATGACCACCCAGAAAATAATCTACACCGAAGTCGATGAGGCCCCGGCCCTGGCAACCTATTCCCTGTTTCCGGTTCTGAAGGCCTATGCCGCCGGTACCGGCATCATGATAGAGCAGTATGACATCTCGCTGGCCGGCCGAATCATCGCCAATTTTCCGGAAAACCTCACGGAAGAGCAGCGGATTCCCGACTATCTCGCCGAGCTGGGGGAGTTGTGCAAGCGGCCCGAGGCCAACATCATCAAACTGCCCAATATCAGCGCCTCCATTCCCCAGCTCAAGGCGGCGATCAAGGAGCTGCAGGAACAGGGCTACAATATTCCGGACTATCCCGCTGAGCCGCAAACTCCCGCCGAGAAGGAGTTGCAGGCCAGGTTTGCCAGGGTATTGGGCAGCGCCGTCAATCCGGTGCTGCGGGAAGGCAACTCGGATCGCCGGGCCCCGGCCTCGGTGAAGCGGTTCGGCCAAAAGAACCCCCATCGGCTGATGAAACCCTGGCCGGAAAACTCCAAGTCACGGGTCGCCCACATGAGCGGCGGGGATTTCTATGGCAGCGAACAATCCCTGACCCTTGGGGAAGATTGCGAGGCGAAGATCGAATTCGTGGGTGATGATGGCCAAACCGTGACCCTCAAAGATAGTTTACCCCTACTGGCCGGGGAGGTGGTCGATGCGGCGGTGATGAGCGTGGCCGCCCTGGGGAGCTTCTACCAGGAGCAGATCGCCGCCGCCCGCCGGGACGGCGTGCTGCTCTCCCTGCATCTCAAGGCCACCATGATGAAGGTTTCCGACCCGATCATGTTCGGCCATTGCGTGGCGGTCTTCTACCGGGAGGTTTTCCGCAAGCACGCGGCGGTGATCAAGGAGTTGGGGGTCAACGTCAACAACGGCCTGGCCGATCTTTACGGCCGGATCCAAAATCTGCCGACGGCCCAGCGGGCGGAGATCGAAGCGGATATCATGGCCTGTTACCAGCGGAACTGCCAACTGGCCATGGTTGACTCCAGTAAGGGGATCACCAACCTGCATGTGCCCAACAATGTGATTATCGATGCCTCCATGCCGGTCTTTATCCGGGATGGCGGCCGGATGTGGGGGGCCGATGACGCCCTCCACGACACCATCGCCATGGTGCCCGACCGCAGCTACGCCACCATCTACCAGCAGGTGGTGGAGGATTGCAAACAGCACGGCGCCTTTGATCCGGCCACCATGGGCAGCGTGGCCAACGTGGGTCTGATGGCCCAGAAGGCCGAGGAGTACGGCTCCCACGACAAGACCTTCGTCGCCCCCGGCAACGGCACCATTCGGCTGGTTGACCGGGGGGGGAAGGTCCTGCTCTCCCAGGCCGTGGCCCCCGGAGATATCTTCCGGGGCTGCCAGACCAAGGACGCTCCCATCCGCGACTGGGTCAAGCTGGCGGTGACCCGGGCCCGGGCCACCGGCAACCCGGCCATCTTCTGGCTGGATGAAAAGCGGAGCCACGACGCCCAGCTGATCGCCAAGGTCAAGGCCTATTTGCCCGACCACGACACCACCGGCCTGGATCTCCGGATCATGCGGCCCGATGAGGCGATGCGTTTCTCCCTGGCCCGGATCAGAAAGGGTGAGGATACCATTTCGGTTACCGGCAACGTCCTGCGCGATTACTTGACCGATCTCTTCCCGATTCTGGAACTGGGGACCAGCGCCAAGATGCTCTCCATCGTGCCCCTGATGAACGGCGGCGGCCTGTTTGAGACCGGCGCCGGCGGCTCGGCTCCCAAACATGTGGAACAGTTTTTGCGGGAAGGTCATCTGCGCTGGGATTCTCTGGGTGAGTTCTGTGCCATCGTTCCCTCCCTGGAGCATCTTTACGCCGCCTCTAAAAACGAGAAGGCGGCGATCCTGGCGCGGACTCTGGACCAGGCCATCGGCAAATTCCTGGAGAACGAGAAATCACCTTCCCGCAAGGTGGGTGAGTTGGACACCCGGGGCAGCCATTTCTATCTGGCCCTCTACTGGGCCCAGAGCCTGGCCGAACAGGGTGAGGATGGCCAACTGCGCGAGCGCTTCGCCGCTCTGGCCGGGGAGTTGGCCGCCAACGAGGCCAAGATCGTGGCCGAACTCAACGCCGCCCAGGGCCGACCGGTGGATATCGGCGGCTACTATCGGCCGGACCGGGAAAAAACCGGCCGGGCCATGCGCCCCAGCCCCACCCTCAATGCCATTGTGGATTCCCTTTAAAGGGGTGGGACGGCGCCGGGGCCGGAAGGATGGCGGGGTGAAGGATTGAGCGCTGAGGTGATCGGAGAGCTTTGGCGGCGGTTGACCGGGGCGGGGGAGGGGCCGGCGACGGTGGAGGTCCTGGCCGGGGATGGTTCCGATCGGCGTTTCTATCGTTGCCGCGGGGCCGACACCACCACCCTGCTGCTGGTGCTGCCGGGGAACGCCGATGCCCAGGGGCTGGCCGAAGCCGCCGCCGCCGAAGCGATCGGTCGCCATCTGGGGCGAGCCGGGGTGCCGGTGCCGCGGATTCATGGCTTTGATCCGGCCAGCGGCGCTCTGCTGCTGGAAGATCTGGGGGATCTTCTGCTCCATCACTGGTTGCGGGCGCGGCCGGCGGCCCGGGAGATCGCCGCTTATTACCGCCGGGCCATCGAGGCCCTGCTGCTCCTGCAGGTTAAAGCCCGGCCCGGTTTTCCCGTGGACGCCTGCTGGGATACCCGCCGCTACGACCGGCGCCTGATGCGGGAGCGGGAGTCCGGCTATTTTTACCAGGCCCTGGGTCGCGATTGGCTGGGCTGGGGAGAGCTGTCCGCCCCACTGGCCGCCGAATTTGAACTGCTGGCCGAACTGGCCGCCGGGCAACCCGCCGACTTTGTCCTCCATCGGGACTACCAGTGCCGCAACCTGATGCTCCAGGGCGACCGGATTCGGATCATTGATTATCAGGGGGCCCGCCTGGGGCCGTTGGCCTACGATCTGGCCGCCCTGCTCAACGATCCCTACGCCGCCCTGGCTCCTGATCTGCGGGCCGCCCTTTTCGATTTCTACCTGGCAAGGGTTGCGGAACTGCTGCCGGATCTGGACCGGGAAAATTTCCGGCGGGGTTGGTATTTTTTGGCCCTCCAGCGTAATCTCCAGGTTCTGGGGGCCTTTGCCTTTCTAACCCGGCGGCGGGGCAAACAATTCTTTCGGAACTATCTGCGGCCCGCCGCCGGGCAACTGGTTTCGCTACTCAACGAGATGCCCGAGGGCCACCGTTTCCCGCTTCTGCGGCAGCTGGCGGCCACCTTGCCCGAAAAAATCAACCTGGAACAGAAAGGTCATGACCACGAATAATACCCTGCCGCTGGTGGCGCTGATTGGGCGGCCCAACGTGGGTAAGTCCAGCCTCTTCAATCGGATTGCCGGCAGCCGCAAGGCGATTGTCGATCCCACCCCCGGGGTGACCCGGGACCGCCATTATGAAAAGGTGACCTGGAACGAGCGCACCTTCATGCTGATCGACACCGGCGGGATCGAAAGCGATCAAGAGTCCAGGATCAACCCCCTGATCCAGGAGCAGACCAGGCTGGCGGTGGCCGAGGCCGACATGGTCCTTTTCCTGCTGGATGGCCGGGAGGGGGTGATGCCCGAAGATCGGGATGTGGTGGATATTCTCCGCCGCTCCGGCAAGAGGGTTCTCTATCTGGTCAACAAGATCGACGCTCCGGATCAGGCCGCCCGCCTGCTGCCCCCCTTTTACGAACTGGGGGTGGATCAGCTCTGGCCCCTCTCCGCCGCCCACGGCCTGGGCTTGAGTGACGTTCTCGACCAGGTGGTGGCGGAGCTGCCCCCGGATCAGGCCGCCGAATCGGCGCCGCCGCCGGACACCATCAAGATTGCCTTCATCGGCCGGCCCAATGTGGGCAAATCATCGCTGGTCAACCGGCTGCTGGGGGAGGAGCGGATGGTGGTTTCCGATCTGCCCGGCACCACCCGGGATTCGGTGGATACCATGCTGACCAAGGGGGATAAAAACTATCTGCTGATCGATACCGCCGGAATCCGGCGCAAGGGCAAGGTTCGGGAGCGGGTGGAAAAATTCAGCGTGGTTCGGGCCTTGCACACCCTGGAACGTTGCGATCTGGCCCTGATCCTGATCGACGCCGAAGAGGGGGTGACCGAGCAGGATACCAAGGTCATCGGTTACGGGCTGGAGCGGGGCCGGGCCTGCCTGGTCCTGCTTAATAAGTGGGATCTGCTGAAGAGCGACCGCAAGCGCCAGGAGCATCTGCTGGCCGAGGTGGAGCGGGCGGTCCATTTTGCCGGTTATGCCCCGGTGCACAAGGTTTCGGCCCTCACCGGGATCGGCATCGGCAAGCTCTTTCCCCTGTTGGACAAAGTCCACGAGCAGTACAGCCGCGAGTTCTCCACCCCCCGCCTCAACAAAATTCTCAGCGAAGCGGTGGCGGCCCATCCTCCGGCCATGCATAAGGGGCGGCGCCTCAAACTCTACTATGTCACCCAGATCAGCAGCCGGCCGCCCACTTTGATCATCTTTGCCAACGACCCCAAGGGGATCCACTTCTCCTACTCCCGTTTCCTGGTCAATCGCTTCCGCGATGCCCTGGGCCTGGACCAGGTACCCCTGCGGATCTTCTTCCGCCAGCGCCAACGGCGGGGCGATAACCCGGGTTGAGATTTTTTTACGTTTATGCCACCCAAGGTTTGACCTTGCCGGTCCTTGACGCCAAGGGCCGGCAAACTGTTTCTTTGTTGACAGGCCGGTCGGCAACCGCTATTGCATATGAGTATGAATGTTTTTGCCGGTGGGTCTGCGGGTATCTCCTGTATGCCCGTTTTGGGGCAGGGCTTGAAAGAGCGTTTTCCTATCATATAAAAGGATCAAAAGAGATGAAGCCCGACCTCCAGCACAGAAGACGCTTCGCCGTGCTTTTGAGTACGGTTCTATTGCCAGTGGTGATCGCCTCCTGTGGCGGAGGTGGTGGCGACAGCACACCGACTCCCCCCCCCCCCCGCACGCCCGACTGGGGTACCGTCCAGAATATTGGCTTCACCACAGACAGTGCTGCCTTGCCGCAAATCGCCATGGATGACGCCGGCAAGGTCGTGGCGGTCTGGCACGGAACCGACGGCGATTACAAACATATTCGGGCCAACTATTTCAACGGCAGCTCCTGGGGAGAGCCCGAGCGTCTGAGCACCTATCAATCCGGCAATTGGGCGGAGCAGCCGCGAGTTGCCATGGATGGTTCCGGTAACGCCGTGGCCATCTATCACCAACTCGATACCGACAACAAATATTACATCTGGGCCAACTATTTTAACGGCGCTGCCTGGAGTGATGCCCAACAGGTCTACGGAGCCTCGGCGCATTCACCCGACGTTGCCATGGGTGCCGCGAGCCATCCCATCGCGGTCTGGCACCAATATGTCGCCCAAGGAGGCGGCGACAGTACCTGTATTTATGCCAAACAATTCAACGGTGCTGATTGGGAGACCGACGGAGCGCCCATTGGCACTTGTAGCGCGGGCAATTTTGCCTATTATCCCCGGATCGCCAGGGCAGGCGGCGGCCAGGCCATGGCGGTCTGGCAGCAGGGGGTGGGCGGCGGTTTTACCAACATCTGGGCCAACTCTTTTGACGGTGCTGCCTGGGGCACGGCCGCGCTGATTGAAAACATTAATCTCTATGACGCCCACGCGCCGCAGATCGCCATGAATGGCTCCGGCCAGGCCATGGCGATCTGGCGGCTATCGAATGGCACGCGCGAAACCGTCCGGGCTCGCTATTTTAACGGCACGGCCTGGGGGACAGAGGCCACGGCTATCGATTTTTCATTAGAGGGCAACGCCTCTAATCCCCGGGTGGTTATGGATGCCGCGGGCCAGGCCATCGCTGTTTGGGAACAACTTGCCGACAACGGCCGTTATTTCATCGGGGCCAACTTTTTTGACGGCACCTCCTGGGGTACGGCCACGCGGATCTCATTAGATCCCTTGGAGATTTACGACGCGCGCTATCCCCAGATCGCCATGGATGGCTCCGGCAACGCCATGGCGATCTGGCACCTGTCATCCGGCAGCGAAAAGCTTATTGTGGTCAGCTATTTTAACGGCACCTCCTGGGACAACGCACCGCGCAATATCGGGAGTAGTTCCCCAGGCCCCGCTGGCCCGCAAATCGCCATGAATGGCGCCGGCCGGGCCATGGCGGTTTGGTTTAATAACGGTAATATCCAGGCCCGCCACTTTGATTAAGAACATAACCGATTCCTCCAGCCTCCTTGCAAGTTCGCCCCAGCCGGGAGACTCCGGGCGGGGGAGCCTTTATTCCAGGCGCTCTTGGGCGATCCGGAGGGCAAGCGCCCTATCTCTGGTAAAGAGGTGCCACCTCATTGCAGTTGAATGGATGCCGGCCCTCCTGTCCTGGCCTCTGGCGTGGTACCAGTGGCCGAAGCGTTGGACCGTGGCAAAGGGGTGGTTCTTTTTGCACAACATCCCACAGGGCTTGATCTCTTTGAAATAGATGGTTTCATCGGCATCCTGGTCGAAGGCCATCTCCTTGGGCAAGGCGATTTGCGAGAGATCAACGCCTGCGGCTTCCTGCTGATCCAGCCAGTCTGCAACTTTCATCGGATTTTTTCTCCTTAGGGCAAAACAGTGTCTCCGCCCGAACGGCAAGATTTTCTGCTCGCTTTGATCAAGGCCCGGAAAAGGCGCTGCTGAACATTTTTCTGGGGCAAATATTCCGGATGCCACTGAACGCCGATGCACCAGCGGTCGGTGGCCTCGATGGCCTGAATGACCCCGTTGCTCTCCCGGCCGACGACCCGCAGTTGGTGGCCAAGGGTGGCCACCGCCTGGTCGTGCAGGGCGTTGACCTGCACCGTGGTGGCGACAAAAATCCGCGCCAGTTGTGAATCTTCTTGCAAATGGACCTTTTTTACCGGCAGCAGGCTTCGTACTTTCGGGGTTTCGGCGTAGAAACCGCTGAGGTCCCGGTTCAGGGTCCCGCCCCGCACCACGTTGAGCAGTTGCATGCCGCGACAGATGCCCAGGATCGGCTTGCCTGTCGCCAGGGCCTGGCTGATCAGGTTTTTTTCCAGCAAATCCCGGTCATTATCCAGGGTGCCGCCGTGGGACTGAAAGATCAGCCGCAAAACCCACAGCAGGGGGTAGAAAAAGTAGCCGAACAGGCGTTGGTTGAAGCGTTTTTCCGCCCCTTTGATCTCTTGGGGCGCGGGCCCTTCCTCGCCGTTGTCGTAGAGTTCCGGGTCCACATCGGCGCCGCCGCCGACGAGCAGGGCGTCGAAAGGGCGTCCTCTTTGTGGTTTGCCGGGACGTACCCGGAAGGGGCGGCCCCCGGCCCGGCGCACCGCCCAGGCGGTGAAAAACCAGGCCGGCCAGCCGCCGCGATCCGGCCCGGTGACGGCCACCGTGGGGCGAAACCGTGGCGTCGGCGTTCTGCTTTTGGCTGGCTCAGAACCAGCCACGGATCCGTTCCGTCCACTGGTCGGTGAATTGCCCCAGGGCCTGGGCCGGGCGTTGCAGGTATTGGGCGGCGGCGGCTTGCAGTTGTTGCCGGTTGGCCGCCAGGTGTTCCACCTCGGCCCAACCGTTGAAGGGTTGGGCCAGGCTCCAGGCGGGGTCGTCGATCTCGCAGTTGGGCAGCCGGTAATGCAGGGCCGGCCGGGGCTTGATCAGCTCATGCTCCACCGGCGCCGCCCAGACCCGCTCCCGGTCGATTTCGGCAAACAGCGGCAGCATGTCCAGGGGCCGATTGCGGGTGGGGTTGTATTCCAGGTAGTCGTCGATCAACCGCGCCATGGTCGGCTGGTAATCCGGTTGCAGGATCAGGCGTATGTAGCTGCCGGGAAAGGGGCGGATATAGGGGGAAAGCTGGCGGGTTAAGTCGATGTTGCCGGCCTTGAGCAGGGCCTCGTTCAGCAGGACAAAGGCCCGCAGGATGGCGGTAAGCCACTCCGCGCCAAGGCTGTGGGCTTCGATATTGATCTGCAGACCAAAGGCGTACAGCAGGGAAGACTGGGTGCCCTTGGCGCCTTTTTGCTGGAGGTCGGCCCGCACCCGGTCCAGGCGGGGCAGGGCGCTCAGCGGCAGGGGGGGGGCCACGATCTCGTGGGGCACCAGGATCCCGGCGGCGTCGGCCAGCCATTGCTCTAAAGTTTCGCGGTCCTCGTCGTCCAGTTCGATGCCTAAGGCGCGCAGATGCTCCCGGTAGCGGCGGTCCTGCAGGACCCGGGCGTCCAGTTCGATGACGAAATCATCGAATTCCGGCACCCGGACCCGGCTGAGAAAGGGGTTGAGGCGTTCCACCCGGCCGCCGAACTCGGTCTGAACCGCTTCGGCCATGGTGCCCAGGTCCACCCCGGCCATTTCGATCTCAATCCCCACCCGGCGGGGCTGGCCGGCGGGGCCGTTAGCCCAGGGAAGTTTTCTAAATTCGGTGGTCATTGTTGGGTAGGCTGGGTTATCATTGATCTCGGTCGCCGGCCGATGGCAGCGGTTAGGGCGGGAGCCTGGTTATGGGCTTTTCTTCCGGCCGGTTTTTCTTCTTCTAGCGGCAGAATTCCAGGACTGTCAAGGTAAAACCGACCGGATTCGGGGTGCCGACCTGCCCGAAAAACAACAGCGCGCTGTTGAGGTCATGAAAAGTTTCCAGGAGTCGCTGCCTTTTTTCAACAGCGAAAAATCAGGACGCTGGCAGTCAATATTCTGGTCGGGTTACATACAGTTTTTCTCAAAAAGAAAATCACCGCCTTTGTGCCTGAAAAGGTTGACCCCGACTCCACCGCAGAGCAGGGAGTCGTCGGTAATTATTTCAAGCAGGTTGATGCAGAAGCTCTGGGGCCTCCGTTTTCTGGTGCTGTTGATCTGCCCCCAGCCCCCGAGGGATCGCTCTCCCTGGGACATGGTGATGTTCACCGGAAAACGGCTGCTGCCGTCGATCTCGGCTTCCCCCTTGAGGATGACCACGCCTTCCGGCCGAACAAAATTACCGTCATAGACGACGTAAACATTGACGTTGGCATCCCTGTCGTCAATATCAGCCGCCCAGCGGGTCTGAAAGCTCACTTCCGGGCTAACGTCAATCGGTTGCAGCAAAAGCTCATAGGTGAAAATCCTCTCGTGGAAAGGATTGCCGTTTAGATGCATCGTCAGGTCAATATGCTGCAAGGTCGGGCAGGCAATTATCCGCTCGGAGAGTTCGGCACAAACCTCACCGCCGGGCTCAAGGTTTCGGCCGGAGAAAGAGGCCGGGTATTTGCCGTCAACCCCGACGGCAAAATCGTAGATCAACCAGGCGGGATCAACCTTTACGGCGAGGGCCGACTCGTTTTTGAGGCAAACCTTACTGGAGCTTTTTTCGCTGAAGGCTCGCAGGCTGTAGCGCAGTTCCAGGTCAAGGGGCGGGGCGCTGCCGGCAACCTGCTGCGGGACACCCGGTTTGGCGAACCCCCGTGAAGCTCCCGCGGGCGAGGGGGCAGCGGCAGTCAGTGGATAAGAGTGCTCAACCATGGTCATCCCCTGCGCCCGGTCAACCAGGGTCAAAACCACCCCGGCGATTGCCGGCTGCGCTTCATAGGAGCGGGTAAGGGTGAAAACCTTGCCCGCGGTGCCGGCCGGCAGCACAATATCCTCGCCGGCGAGCAGCCTTTCCCCGCGATTATCGACAAAATGTGATTGCAACGCGTAAGTGTCGGCGGCGATCGCCTTGGTCACCTTGAGATCCACCCGCCAGGCGGCCATGGCGCCATCTTTGGCCGGAGTGCTGATAAAGTTGCTCAGCTGGAAAGCGCCCCCGGGCTGAGCCAGGTTGGTGATTACGGAGCGGATCGCGAGACCGGGCCGGGTGAGATCTGAATTTTCCCGTGGCTCAGCCGGGCCGGTATCCGGCAGGACAAGCGTCACCACAGCGACACAAAGCAGAGCGATGATTTTTTTCATGACCAATCTCCCGGAAGGCAAGGACGCGTCCAACCGCCACCAGGCCTAGGACGCATCCTCCTTGGGCGCGGTTAAGTGGGCGAGTCGGGTTACTTGTGGGTGTCATAGGTGGGGAGATCCCTTTTGGGAAATTCCGCGCCAGGTCTCTCCACCTTAGGGAAAGCCGTTCCGGGTTTCTCCACCTTCGGGAAAGCCGTTCCAGGTCGCTCCACCTTAGGGAAAGCCGTTCCGGGCGCCTCCACCTTCGGGAAAGCCGTTCCGGGTCGCTCCACCTTCGGGAAAGCCGTTCCAGGCCGCTCCACCTTCGGGAAAGTCGTTCCAGGCCGCTCCACCTTGGGGAATGTGCCGACGGCACCACGGTTCCCGGAGTCGGTAATAACCTTCTCGTTTTCCAGCGCGAACACGCTGTCGGTGCCAATGCCCAAGGTCATTCCGAGGGTTAAAGTCGCAACGGCAAGATTAAGGGTCGTTGAGTGCTTTTTCTCTGCTGTTTTTTTCTTCATCCCTCTTCTCCTTTTGGCGGGATCGCCAACTCTTCCATGGTTGCGATGTGCAGGGTCACGAGTTGATCCATCTCCAAGGGAACGGAGGTTCCCCGTTTCTGGCAGGCGGCGGCAACCATCCCATCCACGTCGAGCCACTTCATGATATCCGGGCGTTGCCCTGCCCCTCCGGCGGCGATGGCGTTGCGGGTCTGCTCGGGCAGGTCGGCGTCATTCCTGATAATCCGCTGCAAGGTTTCAAAGATCCGGTAGAAGAGGGCCTGGTATCTGTTTGCCGCATCCATGTACGGCTGCGCGCCCTGTTCGCCCAAGAAGGCGTCCACCGTTCCGGACTCTCCGTACACTCCTTCGCATTGGGGGGAGGATTTCAGTTCCCGGAACGTCTCCCGCCCGCGGCTGTCGACCCAGCGACCCAGCGGATAGGTGCGGCACGCCAAGGGCCGGTCTGGGTGCACCGCGCAACCGCCATCCGCGAGAAAAACGCATGCGGCGTCATCCCGAATCCGCAGGTAAGGACCGTTGACTTCGAGAAAGGTGTGAATAAATTCGCCGGTCGATATCGACCGGTTGCGCGCCAATCGCAGGATTTCGTAGGGGTTTGTTTGAATACGTTTATTGTGACAGCAACGGCCACACGCACGGCACGCATATGAGAACGGGCTGGTGCGCTCCAAGACGGGGTTGCTTTCACAAACCAAGGTGTTGGTCAAAATGTCCGACCTCGTCGGGGTTTCGGCTGCGTCAGGTCGCTGGGGATGGATGGTAAAAAAAAGAAACATCGGCCACTCCCCCATGCAAACAGGCTAGCAAAGCCGATCCTCTTGCGTCAAGGATTCTGTTGCCCCGCTTTCTCAGAGCATGCTGCCGCGGTTGAGCTGATCCGGTAGGCCTTCCCGCCGATTTCCACCACGAAACCATCCCGCAACTGCTTTCCCCGTTGATTTTCCACCACCCCGTTGACCTTTACCTCGCCCTGTTGAATGCGTAGTTTGGCCTCTCCGCCGGTGCTGACCAGGGCGGCCATTTTCAGAAACTGACCCAGTCTGATCATTTCAGTTTCAATGACAATGGTTTGCAAGTCAGGGCTTTGGCCTTGGCTCTTGGGCTCGGTAATCATAGAGAGAGATTTTTCCATGTCGTCCTCGACATATTTTAAAAGCGATACGCTTATCATAAAGCGGTTGTTATAATGTGCAATTAAGTATTGATCGGTTCCATAACCTACGGGGAACTTGATTCCCACCGGGAGGCGTTCGTGAAAAGAGCAGACAAGCCGGCGGCCCTGACCGAGGCCCAGCGGGAAAGGGAGAAACGAGCCCAGAGTTATCGGGAGCAGGCGCTCAAGCTCTATCCCTGGGTCTGCGGGGCCTGCGGTCGCGAGTTCAGCGGCAAGAAATTGCGCGACCTCACCGTCCACCACAAGGATCACAACCACGACAATAACCCGCCCGACGGCAGCAACTGGGAGCTGTTGTGCATCTACTGCCATGACAACCAGCATGATCGTCAGAGCGTTGCCGACTCCTATGGCGCCATCCGACCGGGGGAAAAGCCGGAAGGGGTGGCCAGTTCAACCCCCTTTGCCTCCCTTGGGGATCTGCTGAAGGCCAAAAAATGAGAGGACCGGTTGGGGGCATGGACGGGGGATGGGTCGATGCCATTCCCCGTCCACGGGGTTAGTCTGTCATATTTGGCAGGGGTGGCCTACTCCCGCATCAGGGCTGCCACCTCGGCCATGCGCCGGCCAAGATTTCTGGCGGTGGCAATACCAGTGGTATCGCCCTGGTGGCCATCGGAATGGTTGGCCCAGCCGGTGCCGCCGAAATGATCGCCATCTCCGACAATGATCATGTCGTGGATCATCATGGCCGCGTGTACCGCCTGGATGGTCAACTCTTGGCCGCCATTGCGCGAACCTCCCACCGCGATGACGCCGCCCAGCTTGTTTTTAAACATGAAACCGTTGCGCCTGAAGAGCACTGTGCGGTCAAGAAAGGCTTTGGCCTGACTCGACATACAGCCCATATAAACCGGGGTGGCCACGATGATTCCTGCCACCTCGGGGGCGGCGAGCTTGGGGATAAGCTCCTGAAAATCGTCCTGTTGGCTGCATTTAACCCCCTTTTTGCAGGTGTCGCAGGCCAGGCAGCCATGAAAACGCAGCGCCGCCAGGTCAATGACCTCTACCTCCAGGCCCTTGCCCTTGCCCTGGGCCGCGGCACTCTCCTTTAGCTCATCAAGACATTGCTCCAGGAGAAAACGGGTGGATTTGTTTTTTCTGGCGCTGGCCGAAACTCCAACTATCTTCATAATAATATGTCCTTTTCCTTGCTCGTTTTTATTTGCAGGTAATTGCGGATCTTGACCGATGCTCGCATTTGTTGCGGCACGGTACAATCTAGGTGATTATAAAACGGAGGTCAAGTTTGTGCGGCCACCCTGGTTGCATCCGCGTGGCGTTTCGGAAGGGGTAGGGGCTGGGGCTGGATTTTGTCGCCGGGCGGCTTACTATTTTTCTTGACATGCCGATCGGCAGCCTTTATTGACGATGAAGTGTCGGTTTTTGAGGGGCAAGTTGCATGGGGTTGTCATCGATGATTCGTTTTTCTGTCAGGGCGGCCGAAAGGAAATTACTATCACCTATCTGGTGCCTGAGGGGAGTCTGCCATGGACGCCGCCATCATCCTGTCAGTCGGTAGTTTTCTGGCCATTCTTGCTGCACTGGTGTTGCTGCGGGCAAAAAACAGCCGCTTTGAGGTTAAGCCCTCCGACATTGTGGTGGCGGTTGTACCGGTGGTGGTCTTTTTGCTGGTCACCGGCAAGTTGCAGACCCTCGAAATCGGTGAGGGCGGACTCAAGATAGAATCCGCCTTTGTCAAGGCCGGCGAAGTCAGCATCGACCAGCAGGTGGAACCTTTGACCGGAGTGCCTGCCGAGCCGGTGCGCCTCGATCCCAAAGAGGCGGTGAGCAAGATTCCACAATTGATTGAACGGCGCACCGAAGGCCTGCTGTTTCGCCTTGGACATGGCGGCTACTGGGGGCCGGCCATCGAGGAATATTTTGCGGCACTCTCGCGCCAGCCCTTCTTCAAATATCTCATCATCGAACATCCCGATGGGCGTTTTTTCGGCATCGTTGACGCCCGCGCGCTTACCGAACTGTTGCAGAATTCCAATGCCCCTTATCGCGCAGATGACCTGGCGCGTTGGTTGAACCAGACTGATACCAAGAAGCTGGCGCAGTTGCCTGGGTTTGTTGCGGCTAACGACGCAATCCCCACCGGCACCGATAAATTCCAGGCCCTGCAGCGCATGGAAACCCTTGGCGTCGAACGGCTGCCGGCGGTGGACGAAGTGCAGCGTTTCGTCGGCATGATCGAGCGCTCGCGGCTCACCGCGAGTCTGCTCATCGATGTGACCAAGAGTTTGCAAAAATGATGGGAAGGGGGAATGGGGTCAGACGCCATTCCCGTCTGCCGCCTGGACACTGGTGCTGCCGGCAACCATTTTTGCCCGGGCCAGGGCGTCCCACAGCCTTCGCGCCACCTCGGCCAGGACGGGTCGCCGGGCAAAGTCGCGCATTAGATAGCGACGAGTGCTCTCCTTCTCGACGATAAGCAGTTCCTCGTAACCACCATCCTCCTCGTCCTCCTCGTCCTCCGCGAGGGCGGTCAGCGGGGCCAGCGATTCCGTGGCCGCCACCGCTTGCCACAAATCGGCCAAATGTTCCTGCTCCAATCGACCAATCAGCCGCCACGGTTCGCTCCACAACTGATCCGTCTCGCATTCCCGGTGGTTTTTGCGGTGCCGGATCTCGCCATCGCCACTCACCCGGAGCGCCTCATTGCCCAGGCAGGTGGGCAACAGGCCAAGGCGGCGATACTCGATGGAAAGCGGCGGCATCAGCCGATGCGCCATTGGTCGCGGGTGATATCCGGGGTGGTCATATGGCCCAGAGCCTCCCAGATGGTCAGATAGTGGCGGGGCAACACATCGACCCCGGCCGACATCAGGCTGGAGGTTCTCTCCCCCCAGCGATCCGGTGGCGCCACCCCGGCGGCCTGGGCCAGGTTGGCGAAGGCGGTCTGTTTGTCGCCCAGCACCCCACTGGTCCGGTTGACGTATTCGTCCGGCAGCCCCAAAGCGTGGCCGAACTCGTGCTCGGCCACCGAGTAGCGGTTGGCGGCATAGCTGGTTTCAAAGGTGGTGGAGGGAGCGATTTCAACCTTGCGATTGGCGGCGTCGTTGGGATCACCGACCGCCCCACGGGCGCTGACCACCACCGGCTGCGGTACCCCGGCCCGCCGCAGCTCGTCGCCCACCGCCTCGGCCCGCCGCTGCGACAGCCGCTGGTTGTGTTCCGCCCTCCCCTCGGCACTGGCAAAACCGGCGCAGACCATCGGCACCGCCGGATCGGACGGGTTTTTGGCCATCATGGCCGCCGCCAGGGTGCGCACTCGGGCCAGATAGGGGGGCTGCAGCAGATCACTGTTTTTGGCGAACAGCACCGGTGACGCGGTCGCCGCCGTGACCGCCCGCTCCAGACGCCGCCGTTCCGAACGGGCGACATGCACCGAATTGAAGCTGGCCGCCTCCCGGACATCGGAGGAGCGAAAGGTGCCGCTGCCCCGCCAGCCGGCGGTGCCGGGATTGCGGGCCGCCACCCCGGAAGCGTAGTCGATGCCCGGCCCCGACGACTTCTGTACCGTGATGCTGAAATGGGCCAGCGACTCCAGGCCCACCGCCAGGGGGGTCACGTAGGGCCAGGCGACAAAGGGCCAGCAGGGTTTACTCGAGCGGAAAGCGTGGGCGAACGACCAGCGGTGGGCGACCCGCTGCACATAATCGCGGGCGAACTGGCGCTTCTCGGCGTCGCTCCAGAAGAAGCGGCGGATATTCTGCCCGGCCCGCCACATCCCCAGCAGAGTCAGCGGACTGGGGGTGTCGACGGCCTGCACGTAGTTGAATTTCATCCGTACCACCGCCGCCATTCGTGACAGGCGCGGCCAGTAGAAGGCATCAAACTTGCCGTAGCCCGCCGAGGGGCGGTAGTTTATGACCGAAAATTTACGGTTGCGGAAACGCTCCTTGCGCTCCTCCTCCGCCGGAGTAGCGCAGGCATCGGGGCCGGTGGGCGGCGTGGCCGGGACCGCTTCGGCCGCCGGCACCCCCGCCGGCAGCGGCACGGCGGCATCGGTCGGCCCCCCTCCGGCATCGGCCACCCCGGCGTCCGGAGTCGCCTCGCGCAAATAACGGGGCAGCCCGGCAGCGGCGCCGGCCACCTCGGCAGCGGCCGGCGCCGGTCGTCGACGAACCGTCCGTTCTTCCGGTTGAGTTCGTAATGGGTTGTACATCGGGTCCCCCACCCTGGTGGTTACCCGGCAAATCGGATGCCGGGCCAGATTGGCCAACACTTGCAGGGCACCGCCCCTCCCACTAACGGGGGAGGTCAAACGCCTGGCGCGACTGCCTGCTAAACCATAGCATGCCGGTGGACCAAAAGCACATCGTTTCGGTGCAGGCCGCTCACTGCCGCCGACGCAAGGGGGAAAAAGTCAGTGGTCATCCAGCCGGAATTTCCATCACCACCACCCTTACGGTTCGGCGGACGGATCATATGCCAGGACGCTGTTGCTGGTCACAACGTAAATCTTATTGTCGTAGGCAACAGCGGCCTGCGCCTCAAAAAAGGGGGCGGACTGGATGGTCCAGGAATCGGTCAGGGGATCGTACATCTGGTTTTGGGAAAGGATGAGGTAAATCTTGCCATCGAGAACCACGGGTTTGCCGGAGGCACTCCCCAGGGGCGTGTCGGCCAACCGGATCCAGGTGGGCATTTCCTGGTAGGGATCTATCTTGTAATTCACCATGTTGAGGCTATCGGGGGTTCCCCCAAAGACGTACAGTTTTTCATCGTGAACCGCCAGCGACCGGTAAGATTCCGCCCCCGGATAAGCCGAAGGCGACCACAGCGCATGCTCCCCCTCCCAGAAGTCATAAAAATAGACATTCTTATCGAAGTTGGCCAGGAAAACCGCGTAGCGATCCACCCCGCCGCTGGGCAGGAGGGCCGCCCCGTGCTGTTTCGTGCGATGCCCTCCCAAGCCGACAAAGCTAAAGGCATCCTCCTGGGCCCAAAAGCCGGTTTCGGGGTCAAAACTGCAAACCGCGCCATAGATTTCCGCCCCCCAGGTAAACCCGCCAAACCAGTAAATCCGCGAAGCGTAAGGCTGGGCGACGGCAGTATAGCAGCCCTCTGGAGGCGGGGCACCTTCGCCCCACTGGCGGCTGGCAAGGTCATAGTGGTAAAGCTTGCTGTCGTCGCCGATCATGTAGATGCGGCCATCCAGCAGCGTGGCGCCTGAGTTGTAACCGCTGAATGCCACCGGATTCGCCGCTTGCCACCGCCAGGGGCTGACCGGCTTGAAGCCGTCGGGCGCGCTCAACGAGCTGTTGACGATATTAATCGTGGTCCGAAATCTGTGGGTGCTGGTGTAGCCGCCGCCGGTATAGGTGTAGGATTCGTAGGAGTGATAAGCGACGGCCCCAATCCCCGGCTTGTAATATTCATATTTTTCTATGTAAGAAGCTTCCGTGCCGCAGATCGTTACCCCGGCGATGGTCTGGCACAATGGGTTGTCAACCGCCGCGCCGAGCCTGTATACCGAGGTCCCGTCGGCGACCGTCTCGGTGGACGTGGCGTAGGCGGCATACCAATCAGCTTCCCCAAGGTAACCTAATAAACCCATCTGCCCACCGGCGTCGCCGGCATCGAAATTCACCTGAAAAGTCGCCCCGTCGATCGAGGTCAGCACCTGGTTGTTCTCGACCGCGATATGGGTCAGATCGCCGGCCCGCCCCACCGGCTTTCCCGTCACCGTCACCGGGAAGGCCGTCCTGCCGTCCAGGATGACGGGGGCGCCCAGGGTGAGGCGAAAGACCCCATCATCATTTGCAGAGCGTTGGGAACTCCAGAGATATTCCCAATAGTCCCCCTCCTGCAGGGTAAAGTCGAAACCGGCGAGTCCCTCGTAAACCGGGGGCTCCGTCCCGCCGGTCGGCGGCGGGTCAGTTGGGTTGTCGCCGGGCGCGTCGCCCACCGCCACCGGCCCCGAACTCCCACCCCCGGAGCAACCCGCAAGTAAAAACAATGAAACCAGTATCAGCATTTGCAGCATAATTTTGCGGTTCATGGTCCCAGCTCCCAATTGTTTTAGGCTCCCAGCCTGATCAACGGTTGGCTCTTTACTGCTTTTCTATCACCAAATCAGCCCGTTGTAACCTGTCCGAAAGGACAGGTCGCCTGCTGAATTTTGGGGCTTGCGGACGCAGGCCCGTTTGCGCAGGGTGCCGAGGGAGAAGAACTGGTCGATCTTGTTGTGCGGTTACCCTGGGGCTTTTCTCCTATTGCTTGGTCGGTGAAGATAACGTAAGACGAGTGTCATCCGGATTTCACGGGAGGTTATTGCCGCACAAAAACTGATGGCTCCGCAAAAGCGGAGAGTACCGCCTCTTACTATCCAAGCTTGAACTATGCCGAAAACCGATTTATTGAAGCCGACTGGGCCGGAAAGAGTTTGCGCGGTGCGGGTCGAAGCCGGCCAGGCCGGGGGGTCTGTGCTGGATTTTGTCGCCGGGCGGTTTACCTATCTGACCCGGGAGCAGTGGCGGCGGGAATTGGCCGCCGGTCGCCTGCGGGTGAACGGCGAGCCGGTGGCCCCGGAGCGGATCCTTGTTGCCGCCGACCAGGTTTCCTACCAGGGGGCGGAGTTGGCGGAGCCGCCGGTGGCGGCGGACTTCAGCGTGGTTTATGAGGATGATGATCTGCTGGTGGTGAACAAGCCGGCCCCGTTGCCTTGTCATCCCGGTGGGCGTTATTTTCGCCATACCCTCTGGTGGCTGCTGCGGGAGCGGGGAGGGTTGGTCCAGCCGCTTTTGGTCAACCGGCTGGACCGGGAAACCTCCGGTCTGGTGCTGGTGGCCAAGAACCGGGCGGCGGCCCGGGAGTGCGCCCGGCAGTGGCGGGAGCAGCAGGTTGGGAAAAATTACCTGGTTCTGGTGGAGGGCGAATTCCCCCCCGGTGAACAGGTGGCCGTGGGCTTTCTGGCCCCGGACCCGGCCAGCCGGATTCGCAAGAAAAGCCGCTTTTTCCCCCAGGGGCAGCCGGCACCCGCCGGGGCCGTGCCCTGTGCCACCCATTTCCGGCGCCTGGCTTTGCAGCGGAAAATCAGCCTGCTTGAAGTCCGGCCGCTGACCGGCCGTTGCCACCAGATTCGCGCCACCCTTTGCAGTTTGGGCTTTCCGGTGGTGGGCGACAAGATCTACGGCCCGGATGAAGAGTTTTTCCTCCGCTTCCTGACCGATGGCCTGACCCCCGCCGACCATCGCCACTTGCGGCTACCCCGCCAGGCCCTGCACAGTGCCGGATTGCAAATGCGCCATCCCGCCGATCAGCGCCCCCTGGAGTTTTCCTGTCCCATCCCGCCGGAAATGGCGGCGCTGCTCGGGTAGCCACCCCGGCCGGGGCCATGGCCAGGGTGGGGCGGTTACAGGTAATCGGCGGCGGCGGCGGCCAGATCGCTGCGCTCGCTGCGTTTGAGGGTGATATGGCCATGCAGCGGCAGCGCCTTCAACCGCTCCACGGCGTAGGTCAAACCGTTGCTGCTTGAATCGAGATAGGGGTTGTCGATCTGGTAGGGATCGCCGGTCAGCACCATCTTGGTTCCCTCGTCAGCCCGGCTGACAATGGTCTTGATCTCGTGGGGCGTCAGGTTCTGGGCCTCATCGATAATCACGAACTGCCGGGAAATGGAGCGGCCCCGGATATAGGTGAGCGCCTCCAACTCCACGGTATGGTCGCGCAGCAGCCGATCCACCTTCAGTCGCAAGGACTCGGGTTCCTGCTGCGACCTTCTGCTTCTCGAAGTCCATCACTTCAATCCCCAGGGCATCGGCCTTCAGGCGGGCATTGATATCCTTGGAGACGAAAATCACCTTGTGGCCCTGTTGCAGCAGGGTGTAGGCCACCGCCAGAATGCGGTTGTCCGCCACGGCCAGATCCAGGCCCGGATCCGTCACCTGTCCCTTTTCGGGATAGATCTTCACCATCCCGCCGGTTTCCAACGGCACCCCATGGGCCAGGCGCCCCTTTTTCCCGCAGCCGGTCAAGCTGGCGGATGACCCGCCGGGCGTTGCGGCCCAGTTCATCGCTGTGGGATTTGAAGCGGTCCAGTTCCTCGATGACCGACATGGGCAGCACCACCGTGTTGTCGGCAAAAGAGCTGATGGAATCGGCGTTGTGCAGCAGGACATTGGTGTCGAGGACAAAATATTTCGGCATCAGAAATTCTCCGGATTGGACCGCGTTAAATTGCCCGCCGGGGGCGTTGGGTAACGGCGGACAACTTAGCAACGGCACCAACCGCTGACAACCTTTTTTGTTAAGGCGATGAGTGGCAAAACAGCAGGGTGAAGGGCAGGTTGTCCACGGTTAAGTCCCAGCGCAGGGCGGGGCAAGGGGGGGCGGGCCCCGGACCGGGTTCTATTCTGGGGATTCCCAGGCTGAACCCCTGTTCCGGCGGCAGGACTTCGGCCAGAAAGCGGCCGGCGATGGTGTTGAGCAGCTCCGCCAGCAGATCATCCGCCATGGCGGGGGTAATCTCCTCGTCCGGTAAGGCGTAAACCAGCCGGGTCAGGCTGGTCAGCAACCCCCGGTCGATCAAGAGGGAAAATTGGCCCCCGGTTGGTTCCAGAACCTCCAGGGAAACCGCTCCCGCTTGCTGGTCATAACGTGGTTCGTCGGGGGCCTGGCGCACCTCGCTGAAGGCGGTGTTTTCCATGACCTCCGCCGCTACTTGCGGCATCCTGGCCAGCCAGTCGTCACGGTCGCCCGATCTTTGTTCAGTCATCATCATGCTCCTCGGTGAAGGGGCGATTGTCCACCACCTGTTCGGAAGAGAGCAGCGGTTGCAGGATCTGGCTCAGTTTGGCCGGGGAAACCGGTTTGTCGATCACTCCCATCACCCCCAGGTCCACCAGCTCCTTTTTGCGGGCCGGGTTGCCGGCACTGGTGATCACCAGCACCGGCAGTTCGGCCAGTTTGGGGTTGCCCTTGAGCCATCTTAGCAGGGTCAGGCCGTCCATCACCGGCATGGTCAGGTCGGTGAGCAGCAAGTCCACCGGAGTTTGGCGGATCTTTTCCAGGGCTTCGCGGCCGTTTTCGGCCTCGATGATCTCCGCTTCACCAAAACCGGCGATCTCCAGGCAGCGTCGAATAAACATCCTGGCCGTGGACGAATCATCCACAATGGCTATTCTCATTTTTCCCCTCAGCAGAAGATTTCCCAAACCTGGGCGAATTCCCGTTCCACCGCCAGCATGATGCCGTTCAGGCCGGCTTCATCCAGTTCGAGATGGCGCTCGTAGTCGCCATCCAGCCGGTATTGCAGGGTGTCGGCTCCGGTGCCGACCCCGGAAAGCATGGCGACGATGTCGGCCAGGTGGACCACGTACAGCAGCCCTTGCCAGTTTTCGGCGGCCGCCGCCGGCTGATGATGGTGGCGGCAGGATTCGGCCAGGGGAGTAGGCAGTTGCCAGCGGCGGCAGATTTTGTAGCCGGCCTCGGCGTGGTCGATCCCCAGAATGGCCCGTTCTGCCGCCAGGTAGTCAGGAAACCGGCCCTGCTCGATGGCCTGACGGATCTTGCCGGCGGTCTGCTCCAGGTAGTCGGAGATCACCACCTTGCCCAAATCATGGAGCAGGCCGCAGGTGAAGGCCAGTTCGCCATTGACCGGGGACCTGGCCCTGGGGGCCAGCAATTTGGCGGCCAGGGCGGTTTTGAGGTTGTGGCGCCAGAGTTCCCCCGCCTCGGCGGCATAGCCCGTCAATCTCTTGGCCAGCAACAGCCCGGCGGCCTCATGCAGGGCTGTCGCTACCACCATATCCTCGCCGAGCAGGGAGACGGCGTGATCGATGGCGTGAATCTCCACCGCGCGGGCATAGGCGGCGGAGTTGACCACCTTGAGTACCCGGGAGGTCAGGATCGCGTCGTGCTTGACGATCCTGACGATCTCGGCCAGACCGTGATCGGCGGTGCCGCCAAGGGCCAGTAGCTGGGTGGCCGAGCTGGAGAGCAGGGGCAGTTCGGCGATCTGTCGGGCCACGGCCTGTTCTTTTTCCTGCCGATTCATAATTCCCATTCTCCCTTGCCGGCGCAGCTGATCATGACCCGGCCGCTGGCCACCCCCACCGTCACCGTCCGGCTGAAGCCGCCGCCCACATCCTCGGCCGTCGGTCCCATTCCCAGGGGCCAGAGAATCTTCTTCAGGGCCAGGATGTTGCGTTTGCCGATGTTGAAGGTATTGTTGCTGTCCATCACGTTGGCCCCGCCGGCCATCTTGACCACCATCCCCCGGGCCAGGCCGTTGCCGGTTCCGGTGCCGGTCAGAGTGGCCATATCCTTGAGAATGGCCGAAATGCCGGTGTCGGCAAAGTAGCCGGGGCGTTTGGCCGCGATATCGGGGCTGATTGCGGAGTCGGGCAGGGCGACATGGATCAGCCCCACCGAACGGCTGGGCCGGTGGAGAAAAATAACCGCCACGCAGGAACCCAGGGCGAAGGTCTTGATCTTCTCACCCGGGTTGGCGGAAACGGCGAATTCGCCCACCCCGACCACCTTGTTGCTGCTGGTCATGGCCCCAACCTACTCCTGGATCATTCCGAGTTCGCGCAATTTGGCCAGCAGGGTGTCACGCCTGATCGGCTTGACCAGATAGCCTTCGCAGGAACCCTTGACCAGGGCGGTCATGATGCTTTTGGGATCGTCGAGAGCGGTGGTCATGATCACCTTGACCATGTCGCTGCCCCCGATGCCCCGCTCTTTCTCCAGCTCGCGAATCTGGCGCAGGGTCTCCTGGCCGTCCAGGTTTGGCATCATGATGTCAAGGCAGATCAGGTTGTAGGGGGTCCCTTCGTTCAAGGCCCGGCGATGGGCAGCTAGGGCCTCCCGGCCATCCACCGCCTGGTGACAGATCCCGAAGGGTGCCAGAATCTCCTGCAGCACCGTCCGGCTGATAAAATCATCTTCCACGATCAAAATTTTCATTACCCCGCTCCCTGTTTAGATGGCGACCGGATCGATTTCGGTCAGGTTGCCGGCATCCAGGATCAGACAGACCTCGCCGTTGCCGAGAATGGTGCAGCCGGAAACGCAGCGGACCTGACCGATTACGCCGATATATCCCGAAAGGCCCTTGATTACCGTCTGCTGCTGGCCCAGAATTTCATCCACAAAAAGGGAGACATTGCGGCCCTGGTTTTCCAGCAGAATCAGAATTCCCTCATCCAGGCGCTGGCGGGCTCCGGCCACCCGGTGGAGACGATTGAGCCGCAACACCGGAAAGAGCCGGTCCCGCACCCGGACCATCTCGCCGCCGTCGGGGGTCATGGTGATGGCCCCCGGGCTGGGGCGAAACGATTCCCGGATGGCGAGAATCGGGATTATATAGCGGCTCTCTCCGACCCGGACCATCATCCCGTCGATAATGGCCATGGTCAAGGGGATTCGCAGAGTGATCAGGGTACCCTGGCCGGGGCTGCTCTCGATGTCGATCTTGCCGTTGATCTGCTGAAGATTCTGTTTTACCACATCCATTCCCACCCCCCGGCCGGAAACATCGGTTACCCGTTCGGCCGTGGAGAACCCGGGCAGGAAGATCATCGCCGCCACCTCCTGGTCGCTGAGACCGGCGCCATCGCCTTCCAGCAGCCCCTTCTGGCTCGCCTTTTGCAAAATTTTGTCCCGGTTGAGCCCCCGGCCGTCATCCTCGATCCGGATCAGCACCTCACCCTCTTCATGGCTGGCGGTCAGCCGCAGGGTGCCGCTCTCCTCCTTGCCCGCCGTTCGTCGCTCTTCCGGGTTTTCCAGCCCGTGATCCATGGAGTTGCGGATCAGGTGGACCAGGGGATCGGTGATCTTCTCGATCACCGTCTTGTCCACCTCGGTTTCGGTGCCGCCGGTGACCAGGTTCACCTTTTTCCCCGATTTGCGGGAGAGATCGTGGACCAGTCTGGTCATCCGATTGAAAAGGCCAGCCACCGGAATCATCCGGATCGACATGGCCACCTCCTGCAGCTCCTTGACGATCTTGCTCATCTGCTGGGAGGCCTTGGTGAAATTTTCCAGCTCCAGATCTTCGATATCGGGGCTGTGGACCAGCATGTTTTCGGCAATCACCAGTTCCCCGATCAGGTTGATCAGATTGTCGATCTTTTCCACATCGACCCGCAGGTCCTGGCGTTTGGCAATGCCTCCGGGACAGGCCGGTTGCGTTTCCGCCCGCGCCGCCGCTTGTTTCTGGGCTTCCAGGGCCCGGTCCACCTCCTCGGCGGTAACCGCGCCCATCTCCACCATGATCTCTCCCAAGGGCCGACCCTGGGTTTTGAGGGCCTGGTTGATGGTCTCGGCGCTGACCACTCCTTGCTCCTGGAGGATCTCCCCCAGGCGGGGAGCCGCCGGGGGGGTGCCGTTGCCTTTCCGGTGGGCGGGGAGGAGATCTTCGAGCAGTTCCAGGTAGAGATCCAGGCCGTCGATCCGACCCTTGCCGCCAGCGGCGATATCGGCCAAAGCCCCTTTGAGGATATCGATCAGATTGAGCAGGGTGTCGGCGGGCCGGACCTTGGCCGGGCAGGCTCCGGCCCGGGCCGTGTCGAGCACGGTTTCGATGCCATGGCTCAGGCGTTCCAGATCGGCCAGCCCGACAAAGCCGCAGTTCCCCTTGAAACTGTGGATCTTGCGGAACAGTTCGCCGATGAGGGAGTTGGAGTCGCCATTCCGGCTCCAGGCCAGCAAACCCTCCTCCACCTCCTGCAACTGCTCGACGGCCTCCTGGACAAAGGCGGCGATCATCTCCGGGGTCATCGCCGAATCGAACTGGTCGCTGTCCGGCTTGGCGGGTTTCGTGGAGCCGGCAGGTTCGGCCAGGGTGGCGCTGGCGGGGGATTGGGCTCCGGCCAGGGAACTTTTAAGCCGTTTGGTCAACTCCTCGGCCTCCTGGGCCATGTTCTGGTCGTTGAGCTGACTGGCCACCTGGTCCAGGGTGGCCCGCATAAAGTCACAGGTCCGGCAGAGCAGATCAACATGGTCGCCGCTCATGGCCAGCTCTCCCTTTCTGATCTTATCCAGCAGATTTTCGGCGGCGTGGGCGGTGGTGGACATATGGTCGAAATTCAAAAACCCGGCGCTGCCCTTGATCGAATGGAAGAGCCGGAAAACCTCGTGGAGGATCGGCATCTTCTCTTCGGTGGGGGAGAAATCGCTGTGTTGAGTGAACTCGTTAAAGGCGACGATGGTCGGTTCAAGATTGTCCAACAGATCGGTGCACTCCTGGATGAACTCCTGAATGATCTCCACTTGATCGGCGCTGAGTTGACTTTCCATGGTTTATCCTCTTAAGCCAGCATGTTGAGGGAAGTTTGAGCAATCTCTTCCAGGGGAACCAGCTTTTCGGCTCCCCCATTGGCAAAGGCCTCTTTGGGCATCCCGAAAACCACCGAACTTTTCTCATCCTGGGCGATATTGCGGGCTCCGGCCCGGCGCATGGCCAGCATGCCGGCGGCCCCGTCCCGGCCCATGCCGGTGAGCATGATCCCCACCGCGTTGGGGCCCGCCGCCTCGGCCACCGAGTGCATCATCACATCCACCGAGGGGCAGTGGCCGGAAACCTTTTCGCCGGGGCGGCACTCAACTTCGTAGATTCCGCCGGAGCGCCGCACCCACAATTGCCGTTCACCAGGGGCGATCAAGATCCGGCCGGTCATGATCCGGTCGCCGCTGGCCGCTTCCTTGACCTGCATGGGGCAAAGTTCATTGAGGCGGTCGGCAAACAGCCGGGTAAACCCTGCCGGCATATGCTGCACGATCAACACTCCCGGAGTGTTGGCGGGATAGCGGCTGATTACCGCCCGGACCGCCTCGGTGCCGCCGGTGGAGGCCCCGATGGCGATGATCTTGTCGGTGGACTCGGCCAACGCCCTGGGCGCGGCCAAAGCTTTACCGGCAAACAGGGTGGCCCGCCGCTCCTTCCAGTGGGCGACATTGGCCCCGGAGGCTATCTTGATCTTGGTGCGCAGCTCCATCAGCATGGAGCTCAAGCCTCGGGCCACGTCGGTGCTGGGCTTGGTCACGAAATCCACCGCCCCGGCTTCCAGGGCGTCCAGGGTGATCCGTTGCCCCTTTTTGGTCAGGGCGCTGACCATCACCACCGGCAGGGGATACTGGGGCATCAGCCGGCGCAGGAATTCCACCCCGTCCATTCGCGGCATCTCCACATCCAGGGTCAGGACATCGGGCTGCAGGGTCACGATCTTGTCCCGGGCCACAAAGGGATCGGGGGCTGAACCCACCACCTCGATGCCGGGGTCCTGGGCCAGGCCCTGGCTCAGGATGGTCCGGACCAGCGAGGAGTCATCAATCACCAACACCCGGATTTTGCGGTTAAGAGCGGTCATGGTTGTTTCCGTCCCTGTTGCGCCGGTAGACGGCGGGCATGATGTACTGAAAATCCTCTTGTTGCCGGCCCAGGGATTCGGAGTGACCGATAAAGAGGTAGCCGCCGGGCTCCAGGTGCCGGTGGTAGCGTCTGACCAGGGCTTGCCGGGTCGGGGTATCGAAATAGATCATCACGTTGCGGCAGAAGATGACCTGGAACGGTTTTTTAAAGGGGAACTGGCGGTTCATCAGATTGAAGCGCCGGAAGGTCACCTGCTGCCGCAACTTTTCCATCACCTGCCACCTATCGTCCCCCAGGCGCTGGAAATATTTTTGCTTGATGGCGGCCGGCACCTTGGCCACCTGCTCTTCCTCGTAAATTCCCCGGCGGGCCCTGCCCAGGGCCTGATCGGAGATATCGGTGGCCAGCACCCCGGCGCTCCAGGAGTCATAATCGCTGCCGAGATGCTCCATCATCAGCATGGTCAGCATATAGGGCTCCTCCCCCGAAGAGCAGCCGGCGCTCCAGATTCGCAGGTCGCGGTGGTTGCGAGTTCGCTGGCGGGCAACCAGGTCGGGCAGCACCGTCTGGGTGAAAAACTGGAAATGGGCCTGTTCCCGGTTGAAATAGGTGTAGTTGGTCGAGATCCGGTTGACCAGTTGATCGAGGGCCGTGCCGCTTTTATCCGCCGTCACGGCCTCGTGATAATGATCGAAGGAGCTGAACCCGCCGTCACGCAACAGTTTCTGTAAACGTCCCACCACCAGGGCCCGTTTCTGGTCGGTCAGATTGATCCCGAAACGCTCGTAAACCAGGGTGCGAATCAAGCGAAACTCCCGGTCGCTGATGGTGAGACCATTGTTCATTCGGAGAATTTCTCCCTGTTGAAGACGAGCCTGGGGGCGGTTCCGGCCGCGACCGTCTCCTCCCTGACCGTGGGGGGAGTTGAGCCTCCCCCACCTGCTTATCCCGGTTAATATTTGCCGAATTCCCGGTCATCAAGGGCGATTACCTCGCTGGGCCGGAGCTTTTTGCCGGGAGTATATTCGTTCCGGTCCCAGCCCTTGAACTCGCTGGCGCTGCTTCTGGTCGCGGGGGCGGCCGGCAGTTGCTGCTGTTTTCTGGTTACGCTGCCGCCCTTGACGGTGAAGGCGGCCACCAGGCCGCGCAGATGTTCGGCCTGGCTGGAGAGTTCCTCGGCCGCCGCCGCGCCCTCCTCGGCGTTGGCGGTGTTGGTCTGGGTTACCTGATCGATCTGGCCCAACCCCTCGTTGACCTGGGAGATTCCCTGGGCCTGTTCGTTGCTGGCGGCGGCGATCTCGCCCACCAGATCGGTGGCCTTGGTGATGGCGGCAACGATGGCGTTCAGCGATTCGGCGGTCTTGCTGGCGATCTCGGTGCCGTTTTCGGTCTTGGCCACCGAACCCTCGATCAGCTCGGCGGTCTCCTTGGCCGCCTTGGCGCTGCGGGCCGCCAGGTTGCGCACCTCTTCCGCCACCACCGCGAAGCCCTTGCCGTGGCGTCCGGCCCGAGCCGCTTCCACGGCGGCATTCAGGGCCAGGAGGTTGGTCTGGAAGGCGATCTCGTCGATCACCTTGATGATCTTGGAAATATTCTGACCGGCCTGGTTGATCTCACCCATGGCCAGCATCATCTTCTCCATCTGCTCGTTGCCGGTTTCGGCCCGGTCGCGGGCCTCGTCGGCCAGCTGGTTGGCCTGGGTGGAGTTTTCGGCATTGAGTTTGGTTTGGGAGGCCATCTCGGTCATGGAGCTGGTGATCTCCTCCAGGGAAGCGGCCGATTCGGTGGCGCCCTGGGAGAGGGACTGGCTGGAGCTGGACACCTGGCCGGCGCCGGCGGCGATCTGCTCGGTGGCGGCCAGGATCTCGCCCACGATCCGGTTGAGATCATCCCGGGTCTTGAGCAGGGCGTTGCCGATCACGTCCCGGTCGTCATAGGGCTTGACCTCGAAGGTCAGATCCCCCCGGGCCAGGCTCTGCAGGGCCGCCACCACCTGGTGCTGCAGATCGTCGGCGAACTGATCCATGGTCTTGGCCATCTGGCCGATCTCGTCATTGCTGGCAAGATGCAAACGCCTGTCGAGCCGACCCCGGCCCATCTCTTTGAGCATCTCCACGGTTTTACCGATGGGCTGGGTGATGGCTCGGGTGGTGAGATAGTTGATCCCCACGATCAGGAACATGATCAGGGCGGCAATCGCTCCCAGAATCACCAGGACGTTACGGATCCCGGCCTCAATCGAGGAGGTGTCGCTGGCCAGAACCATGATCCCGATCTGGTTGCCCCGGTAATCGTTGACCGGAAAGGCGGCCAGGGCCAGGTTGTCGGCCTGATGGATCTCCTGGGCCTGCCGGCCCTTATCCAGCAGGTCGAGGGTGATAAGCTGTTCGATTCGTCCTTCCGGGGTGCCGGAAACCAGCACGTATTGATTGCCCAGGATGGGATATTTTTGGGCATCCCGGAGGCGACCGGCCACGGCAAGCAGATCGGAATTCATGTAGAGCAACAGGTGCTGGCCGCTGCCGGCGGCGGCCTGGAACAACTGCTCGAAATCGGCCAGCATCTCCACCGAACCCAGCTGGCGGCCGGTGGTGGATTTGATGGGGGCCACTCCGCGGATGACAAAACCGCCCTGGCCCACCTCAATTCCCCGTACCGCCTGACCGCTGCGGTTGGTATCCAGGACCGTGGGCCGGAAACCGGAGATATCGTCGGAGATATCCACCCACACCCCGTTACGTTGGATCTGGCGCTCCCGCCACATCCGCGCCAGGCTGCGGCCATTGGGCAGATGAAAGTGGAGTTGCATCGGCACCCCGGCGGCGTCGGCAAAACCCCTGACCGCCGCCTGCAACTCCCGACGCAGCAGCTCCCGGGCCTGTTGGGCGTGGGGATCGTCCTCGGCATCGAAATTACCCTGGTGGGCAATCTCGTAAGCGGTCAGTACCTCCGGCAGGCGGGTGAAGATCGAGGCTTTCTCCAGGGCTTCCATGGCCGCCCGGTCGATGGCCCGTTCAATCTCCTCCTGCTTGTCCTGGACAGCTACTTCGATAATCCCGGTTTTCAGCCGCTCCAGCTCCCGATGGACCAGGGGCATGGCCAGCAGGGCCGAGATCAGCACCGAGGCCAACAGGGGGATCATCATCTTTTGCTTCAGACTCAATTTGAACCATTTTTGCCGGTCGATCTTCATGATGCTTCTCCTTCCTTTTTGCCGGTCGCGGCTTTAATGTTTTGCAATGCCTCGTCATAGAGCAGCTGCTCCACGTTGAGGAGAATCTTGACCTCATCGCCGATCTTGCCCATTCCCTGGAGAAAGGGGCTGGACTTGCCCCGGCTCATCTCCGGGGGTGGCTCCACCTGGTTGGCGGGGATGTCCACCACCTCCTGGACCTTGTCCACCACCAGGCCGATGGCGGTTTCGTTGATGTTGACCACCACGATACAGGTTCGCTCGTCATACTCCTGTTCCGGCATCCCGAAACGGAGCCTGACGTCCATCACCGGGATCACCTTGCCCCGGAGGTTGATTACCCCCCTGAGAAAGTGGGGCATGTCCGGCACCCGGGTGATCTTCTGGATGCCGATGATCTCGGTAACGAAACGGATCTCGATCCCGTAATCCTCTCCGTTGAGATGGAAGGTGAGGTACTTATCCTTTTGGGTATCCTCGTTATCCTCGTCCCACTCATCCCTGATTTCGCCATTTAGTTTTTCCTCTGCCATGGGGGCTTCCTCCTCCTCGTTATTCGACCGTTCAGGCTTCGGACCCGGCCGGTGGCTGTTTTAAGTTGATGGTAAAGGTCAACATGGTGCCCTGGCCAACCGTACTCTTGACGGCGATCTCGCCGCCCAGCAGCCTGACCAGCCGTTGGGCGATGGCCAGTCCCAGGCCAGCTCCTCCGTGCTTGCGGGTGCAGGAGCCGTCGGCCTGGCGGAATTTATCGAAAATACAGGCGATCTTGTCGGCGGGAATCCCGCAGCCGGTATCGAAAATTTTGCAGGCCAGCTCGGTTTGGCCCGGAACCGGGGTTCGGCGGCTGACCGACATTGAAATCGAGCCCTGTTCAGTGAATTTAAGAGCGTTGTCCAGCAGCAGGTTAAAGATCTGCTTGAGCCGGGCATCGTCGCCGTGCAGCCGCTCCGGGCCGCAACCGGTGCAGGTGACGACCAGATCCAGTCCCTTGGCTCTGGCGGGCTGTCCATACTCCTCCTTTAGTTCCCGGAGCAGTTGCTCCAGGCTGAAAGCCCTCTCCTGCAGCCGAACCCGACCGGCATCGAGGATCGATAGCTCCAACAGATTGTTGAGCAAGTTGTTCAGGGTCAGGGCGCTCTCCTCAATCATGGTCAGATACTCCCGGGCCGCCGGTTTGGTTTCCGGGTCCAGCAGCAGCAGGCCGGTGGCGCCGATTATCCCGTTGAGGGGGGTGCGGATCTCATGGCTCATGTTGGCGACAAATTCCGACTTGAGCCGGGAGGCCACCAAGGCTTCGTCCCGGGCCTCCCGCAACTCCTCCACCATCTTGAACAGGCCGACGGTGGCCGCCTCCACCTCGGACTCCAGCCGACTCTGGTAATTTTTTTTCAGCCGGTTGTGATTGCGGAACAGCACCGCCTGGCCGATGGTCTTGCTCAATCTGTCAGGATCGACGGGTTTGACCAGGTAATCGAAGGCCGACTGCTGGACGGCGGTCATGGCGGTGTCCAGTTCGGCATAGCCGGTGTGGAGAATGACCGGAACTTCCTGGTCCAATTGCCGCAGCTTTTCCAAAAGGGCAATTCCGTCCATGCCCGGCATCTTGATGTCGGAGAGGACCGCTTCATACTCCTTGGCGGGGAAGGCCTTTAGCGCCTCGAGGCCATCATGGCAGACGTCGACCTGGTAGCCTTCGCCCTGGAGGACCGCCTTCACCGCTTTCAAAACCTGAGAATCGTCGTCCACCACCAGGATTGTTCTGCTCTCGTCCACATTGTTCATGGGTTACTCCTGTTTGGTTGAATCAGCGGGCCAAAGCCCGGGGCAAGCCGTGGGTCGGCCATTCCCCATAGCAAGGTTGATGCCAACTGATGATTGCCTTGAAATAGCGTGATAAATCTAATTTGTACTGGTGCCGGACCGGGGGGCGTAATTACAGGATGGGAATTTTTACAGAGTAATAATTACAGGGATGGTGAGCTTGGTCGTCGGTTGAGCTCTCTTAAAGTCTTGGGCAATTTTTTTCCGTAAGCCTTGACAGGCGACCCCATATTTTTATAAACCTTTCGGATAGGGAACCACGAAGTGGGACCCCATTAAAAAATAATGTGTTAACCGGGAAAAAGTGATGTCCAACGGGGGATTGTCAAAACGCCCGCCGCTCTTTTGGGGCAGGAATTTGGCCGGACAAGGTCTGCTCTTGATGGTGATGGTCCTGGCCTGGACCTTTGTCCAGCCAGGGGCGGTGATGGCCCGGGAGCCGATCCGCGGCGGCAGCGAAATTGAATTTCCCCCCTTTTGTGTGTTGGATGAGGAGGGACGGCCCAGCGGTTTTTCGGTGGAGTTGCTGCGGGCGGCGCTTGCGGCCATGGGCCGGGAGGTCACCTTTCGCACCGGGCCCTGGTCCGAGGTGCGGGGCTGGCTGGCCCAGGGTGAGGTCCAGGCCCTGCCCCTGGTGGGCCGTACCCCGGAACGGGAAGATATTTTCGATTTCACCTTTCCCTACATTTCTATGCATGGGGCCATCGTGGTCCGGGCGGACACCCAGGGGATAGGCGCTCTCGATGACCTGCGGGGCAAACAGGTCGCCGTGATGAAGGGGGACAATGCCGAGGAGTTTTTGCGGCGGGAAGAGCGGGGGATCACGATCCACACCACCCTCTCTTTCGAGGAGGCCCTGCGGGAGTTGTCCCAGGGGCGCCATGACGCCGTGGTGACCCAGCGGCTGGTGGCCCTGCGCTTGATTCAGGAAACCGGTCTTACCAATCTCCGGGTCATCAACCGGCCCCTGGAAGAGTTCCGCCAGGATTTCTGTTTTGCCGTCAAAAAGGGAGACCATGAAACCCTGGCCCTGCTCAACGAAGGTCTGGCCTTGGTCATGGCCGACGGCACTTTCCGGACTCTGCATGCCAAATGGTTCGCCGCCCTGGAGCTGCCAAGTCATCGTCCCGTGGTGATCGGAGGCGATCACAACTATCCCCCCTTTGAGTACCTGGATGAGCATGGCCGGCCGGCCGGCTACAATGTCGATCTCACCCGGGCCATCGCCCGGGAGATGGGGCTCAACGTTGAAATCCGTCTGGGACCGTGGGCGGAGATCCGCCGGGCCCTGGCCATGGGCGAGATTGACGCCCTGCAGGGGATGTTCTACTCTCCTGCCCGGAACCGCAGCTTTGATTTCACCCAACCCCATCTGATCAAGGATGGGGTGGCGGTGGTCAGGAGTGGTGAGAGCGCGCCGCCGGCCAATCTGGCCGAACTGGTGGGCAAGCGGCTCGTGGTGCAGGCGGGCGATATCATGCACGACTTTGCCCTGGAGAACGGGCTCGGCGAGTGGCTTACCGTGGTTGACGGGCCGGAGCAGGCCCTGCGGGAATTGGCCCTCGGCCGCCATGATTGCGCCCTGGTTTCCCGTCTCAGCGCCCACTACTGGATCAACAGGCAGGGTTGGGGCAATCTGCTGGTCGGCCACCAGCCCCTGCTCTCCTCCGGCTACTGTTACGCGGTGGCCAAAGGTAACCAGGCCCTGCTGGCCCAGCTCAGCGAAGGGCTGAAGGTGCTGGCCGACACCGGCGAGTATCGCCGAATTCACCAGCAGTGGATGGGGGTGTATGAGGATTTTGCCCCCTTGCCCCTGGAAATCATGCGTTATCTCGCCATGGTGGCCGGCCCCCTGTTGCTTCTTGTCCTGATCTTTTTCCTCTGGTCCTGGTCGTTGCGCAAGCAGGTGGCCAAACGGACTGCGGAGTTGCGGGAAAGCGAGTCGTTTGTGCGGATGGTCATGGATCATCTGCCGGTGGGCATCGCGGTTAATTCCGTCGATCCAGCGGTGAAGTTTGCTTACATGAACGACAACTTTCCCCGGTTTTATCGGACGACCAGGGAAGCTTTGATCAGCGGCGATTTCTGGGAGAGTGTTTATGAGGATCCCCAGTTCAGGGAGAAGATCAAGCAAAGGGTGCTGACCGACTGTGCCGGCGGTGACCCGGAGCGGATGCTCTGGGAGGATGTGCCCATTACTCGCCGGGGCCGGGAGACCACCTATATCACGGCCCGCAATGTTCCGATCCTCGGCAAAGGGCTGATGGCGTCCATGGTCTGGGAGGTAACCGAGCGGGTCAGGGCGGCCAGGGAGCAGGAGAAGCTCCAGGAGCAACTGCTCCAGGCCCGCAAGATGGAGTCGGTGGGCCAGTTGGCCGGGGGGGTGGCGCATGATTTCAACAACATGCTCAGCGTGATCATGGGCTATACCGAGATGGCCATTGCCGACATCGACCCCAATGACCGGCTTTGTGGCGATCTCCATGAGATTCGTAGTGCCGCCGAACGCTCCGCCAACATCACCCGGCAACTGCTGGCCTTTGCCCGCCGTCAGATCATTGCCCCCGAGGTGCTGGGGCTCAATGAGCGGGTCGGCTCCACCCTCAAGATGCTGCGGCGGTTGATCGGAGAGGATATCGAGTTGGCCTGGCTGCCCGGGGCCGGGGTCTGGCCGATCAAGATCGACCCTTCCCAGCTCGATCAGTTGTTGGCCAATCTTTGCGTTAATGCCCGGGACGCCATTGCCGGGGTGGGTAAAATCACCATCGAGAGCAGAAATATCACCTTTGATGAAAACTATTGCGCCCACCACCAGGAGGCCATCCCCGGCGATTTTGCCCTGTTGATGGTGAGCGACGATGGCTGCGGAATGGAGAGGTCGGTGCGGGAGCATATCTTCGAGCCCTTTTTCAGCACCAAGGGGGTGGGGGAGGGTACCGGTCTGGGCTTGGCCACCGTTTACGGTATCGTCAAGCAAAACGAAGGGTTTATCAACGTTTACAGTGAGCCGGGCAAGGGGACCACTTTTAAGATCTATCTGCCCCGGCATCCCGGTGATGCCGACGAGCTGGCCTCCGCCGGCGCCATCGAGTCCCCCCGGGCCCAGGGCGAAACGGTGCTGCTGGTCGAGGATGAACGGGCGATCTTGCGGATGGGGCAGAAGATGCTGGAGAAGCTGGGTTATCGGGTGTTGGCGGCCGGCAGTCCCAGGGAGGCGTTGGCGTTGGTCAACGGCCATGCCGGCGGCATCGAGTTGCTGATCACCGATGTGGTGATGCCCGGGATGAACGGTCGTGAGTTGGCCGAAAAGCTGCTGGGGCAGTATCCCGAGCTCAAGGTGCTCTACATGTCCGGTTATACCGCCGACGTTATCGCCCACCGGGGGGTGCTCGATGAGGGAGTAAGCTTCATCCCCAAGCCGTTTGCCGAACAGGAGCTGGCGGTCAAGGTGCGCCAGGTCCTGGACAGCCCTCGGTCGGAAGCCGCTTAGGAGAGGCCGTATTTTCTGATCTTGGTCAGCAGGGTTTTGTGGGTGATTCCCAGGATGGCGGCGGTTTTGGTCCGGTTGCCGCCGGTATGGGCCAAGGCCCGGTCGATGGCTTCCCGCTCCGCCGCCTCCAGGCTGATGGGGGCGCTGGCGGCTTGACCACTTGGTCGCTCCGGGGCGGTTGCCGAATCTTTCCGGCCGTTGGCCAGGGCCCAGGCGATCATCTCCGCGTTCAGCTCCAGGTTGTCGCTCTGGAGGGCCGCCCGGCGCAGTACGTTTTTCAGCTCCCGCACGTTGCCCGGCCAGGGGTGCTCGGCCAGCAGGGCCAGGGCGCTCTCATCCAGGCCGGTAAACCCCCGGTTCATTTCCGTGGCGGCGTCGGTCAGCAGGCGGGCGGCCAGCAGGGGGATATCCTCGGGGCGTTGGCGCAGGGGGGGCAGGGTGATGTGGTATTCGTTGAGCCGGTAGTAGAGGTCCTGGCGGAAGGTTCGTTCCGCCACGGCTCGGCTTAGGTCGGAGTTGGTGGCCCCGATGATCCGCAGGTCGGTGGTCAGCGGCCGGCTCCCCCCCACCGGGTAATAACTTTTTTCCTCCACCACCTGCAGGATCTTGCCCTGGGCCTGGAGACTGAGGTTCTGCAACTCGTCAAGCAGCAGGGTGCCCCCCCGGGCCAGCTCGAAATAACCCTTTTTCCGGCGCTCGGCCCCGGTGAAAGCCCCTTTTTCATGGCCGAACAGCTCGCTTTCCAGGAGACTTTCCGGGATGGAGCCCATGTCCAGGGCGATAAAGGGCCCGGCGGCCCGGTGGCTCAGATTGTGGATCAGGGAGGCGATGAAGGTCTTGCCGGTGCCGGTTTCCCCTTCGATGATCAGGGAAAAATCGGAGGCGGCCACTTGCCGGATCTCCTCGATCACCCGTCTGATTGCCTCGCTCCGGCCCAACTGCATCTCCAGGGAGGAGTCCAGGCTGCGGTCAAGTTGCCGCACCTCCCTTTGCAGGCGCCCCTTCTCCAGGGCCCGTTCGATGGTGAGCAGCAGATGGTCGGGATCGGGGGGTTTGAGCAGATAGTCGTACGCCCCCAGTTTGATCGCCTCCACCACCAAGGCAACCTCGGTATAGCCGGTGATCATGATCACCACTATTTCCGGGTGGCGGTGGTGGATCTCCCGGAGTACCGCCAGTCCGTCCATCTCTGGCATGGCAAAGTCCAGCAGGACGATATCGAAATCGGCCCCGGCCGCGGCCAGCAGGGCCAAAGCCTCGGACCCGCTTTCCACCGCGGTGGTTGTCAGCCCCCGTTCCTCCAGCAGGGCGGTGAAGGCCTTGCGGATGGGGATCTCATCGTCAATGATCAGAACTTTGCCGTTCATCTGCGGGCTCTTCCTCGTGGTGCCGGGGGAGATAGACGGTAAAGGTGGTCCCCCGGTCCGGTTCGCTCTCCAGATCGATAAATCCTCGGTTCTGTTTGACGATACCATAAACGGTGGCCAGGCCCAAGCCGGGCCCCTGACCGAACTCCTTGGTGGTGAAAAAGGGATCGAATATATGCGCCCGGGTTTCCCGATCCATCCCCCGGCCATTATCACTGACGGCAAGTAAAACATATTCGCCGGGCACCAGCCAGGGGCGTTCGGCGCAATCACTCGGTCGCAGGGTGGTGTTGGCGGTGGCGATGTTGATCACCCCGCTTTCGCCCAGGGCGTCCCGGGCATTTTCCACCAGGTTGAGCAGCAACTGTTCAGTCTGGTGGGGGTCAAGTTTGAGGGGCCACAGATGGGGTTCCGGGTGCCATTGCAGCTCAATCTCTTCGCCGAGCAGATTGGTCAGCAGCGGCTTGATGTTCTCCACCACCGTGTTGAGGTTCAAGGTCTGGGGGATGATCAACTGCTTGCGGGCAAAGGCCAGCAACTGCCGGGTCAAAGCGGCGGAGCGTTCGGCGGCCTTGCTGATCTCGCTCAGATCCTCCTCCAGTTGGGGATTATGTCGGGCGTGGTCCATGGCCATCTGGGCCCGGCTGAGGACCACGGTCATCATGTTGTTGAACTCGTGGGCCACTCCCCCGGCCAGCCGACCCACCGCCTCCAGTTGGCGGGCTTGAAGAAGTTGGGCCCGCAGCTTCTGCTGCTCCCTTTCCGCCTCTTTCTGTTCAGTAATATCCATGACGATGGAGTGGAGCAACTCCCGGCCGCTCATGGTGGTTTTACTGCTGAATACCGCCACGTCGCGGAGCGAACCGTCGGCCCGGCGATGCTTGAATTCAAAGTGAACCCGGCTGTTGGCCCTGACCTTTTTGATCTCCTCTTCGATCTGTTCCGGGGGCAGAATGTTGATCTGCTTGATGTTCATTGTTTGGAGCTGTTCCCGGGACCACCCATAGAAGGCGGCGGCGGCGTGGTTGGCGGTGATGATCGCCCCGGTATCGGGATCGATCAGCATTTTAATAGCGGCGTGATCCTCAAAAAGTCGCCGGTAGTTTTGCTCGCTGGTCCTTAAGGCCGCCTGGTCCACCAGAATCTTGCCCACCAGAATGGTGGCCAGGGGGTAAAGCAGGATAATCGGCAACCCCACCCTTTTAAGGATGTCCAGCGCGATCTCCGCGGGGAAGGTTAGATACATTACCAGCAGCACGGCCAGATGGAGGGCCAGTCCGAAAAGATAGAGCTCACTGGTGGTGAGGGGTCGCCGGTTGGGGGTGAGCCGGTAGTGGGCCAGCAGCCCCGCCACCA
Organism: Desulfurivibrio modestus; assembly: GCF_044068625.1. Classification (NCBI taxonomy): domain Bacteria; kingdom Pseudomonadati; phylum Thermodesulfobacteriota; class Desulfobulbia; order Desulfobulbales; family Desulfobulbaceae; genus Desulfurivibrio; species Desulfurivibrio modestus. Next base: position 100,535 of record NZ_JBIPKH010000005.1, on the reverse strand, counting down.
GGGCGGTGATGGTGGTCATCACCCCGGTGAAGGCCCCGGCGCCCCCCATCTCCAGTCGGGCGACGATGGTCAGCAGGCCGGCCACCCCGGCGGCCCAGGGGCCGTAAAACAGACCGCAGAGGCTGATCATTACCGAACGGCCGTCAAAGATCAGCCCTGGCCCCAGCACCAGGGGGTTGAGCATTCCGACCACGGCGGCGCCGCCGAAAAGCAGCCCCTGCAACAGGAGTCCGCGGCGACTGGTTTGCGGCCAGCGCTGGGCGATAAACCCGGAGATGATACTTAAGGCCACCAGCAGGGCCAGGTTAAAAATAAGTTCGATGGAGATCGTCATCACTTGTTGGTCATCTCTTTGATTTTTTGCATCAGTTCCTGGGGGACCAGGGGTTTGGCCAAAAGTTCGAGCTGCTCGTCCCGGATATTCTGGACGGTGATGACGTCACCGGGGTAGCCGCTGATGAACAGCACCTTGATATCGGCTCGAATGGCCCGCATCTCCCGGTAGGTCTCCCGACCGCTCATCCCTGGCATGATCACATCCATGATCACCAGATCAATGCCTTGGGGCTGCCGCCGCAGGAGTTGCAGAGCCTCCTCCCCCTGGGCGGCTTCCAGAACCCGATGGCCCTGGCTGGTCAGCAGCCGTTGCAAAACTTTTCTCACCTGGGGTTCATCCTCCACCAGCAGGATGGTCAGGGTTTTGCCGGTGGTCGAAGGGCTTGCGCCGATCTTCGTCCGATCGTCCGCTTCCGATCGGGAGGTGTGGAGGGGAAGAAAGATGGTGAACACGCTGCCCCCATCCGGTTCGCTGTCCACGGTGATCGTACCGTTGTGCTGTTGCACGATCCCGTAAACCTGGGCCAGGCCCAGGCCGGTGCCCCGACCCACCGCCTTGGTGGTGAAAAAGGGGTCGAAGATCCGCTCGAGTTTGTCCGGATCGATGCCGATGCCGCTATCGGACACGGTTAAGATGGCGCAGGGCAGGGGAATGGCCGATGAAGCCGGCTGGTTTACCTGGCTCAGAGAATCGATGCGACCGGTGCCGATGGTCAGGGTGCCGCCCATGGGCATGGCGTCCTGGGCGTTGCCGGCCAGGTTCATCAACACCTGTTCAATCAGGGTTCGGTCCGCCAGCACCGGCAGTTCGCTCTCGGTCAGTTCCGTCGCGATCTCGATGTTTTCCCGGATCAATCTGCGGAGCATCTTGCGATTTTTATCGACGATATCGTTGAGGTCTTCCGGTTTGAGCTGGATCTCCAGCTTGCGGCTATAGGCCAGCAGGCTGCGGGTGAGTTCCGCCGCCCGGTTGGCGCCGTCAAGGATCTCCTGGAGATAGTCCCGGCTGATCTCATCATCCAGGTGACGCCGTTTGACCAGGGTGGTAAAGCTGATCAGCGAAGTGAGTATGTTGTTGAAATCGTGGGCTACTCCTGCCGCCAGGGTGCCAACCGCCTCCATCTTGGAAGCCTGGCGGAGCTTTTCTTCCATGATGCGGTGTTCGGTCAGATCAAGCATCACTCCGCGGATCCGGATCGGCCGACCGGCGCTCATCTCCACCGTGGTCAACGTTTTCAGCCAGGCGATATGGCCATCCTTTTTCAGGAAACGGTACTCGAACTGCCGATCCCGGCCCTGTTCGGCGCAGGACCGCCAATGCTCGAGGACCCGCCGCCGGTCTTCCGGATGGATATGTTCCTCCCAGAACCGGAGATCACGCCACTCTTCCGGAGAGTAGCCCAGTACCTTGGCGACCTGGGGGGCGATGTAGGTCCAGCGGTCGGCGCCAAGGTCAAACTCCCAGGGGATCGCCAGGGTTCCTTCGGTCAACAGGCGGTAGCGCTCTTCGCTTTGGCGCTGGCGCTGTTCACTTTGCCGGATCAGGCATAGGTGGCGGAGCAGATGGTGGCGGGCAAAGCCCAGGCCGGCCAGCCCCAGCAGCCAGATGGCCCCATGGCCCAGCCAGATCATGGTCCGTTTTTGAGCGAGGGTCGCCTGGAACGGCGCCCAGGGGATCGATACCGCTATCCCGCCCCGAATTGAACCCACCGGCTGCTCCGGATGGCACTGGAGACAGGCCGGCTCCATGATTATGGGCCGCATCAGGCGGAGATAGGTTTCCCCCTCGAGCCATTCCAGGCTCGACCACTCCGGTTCGCCGCCGGCCAACTTTGCCAGGGCCGATTTTTCCCAGTTATCGGGGGCGTTTTCCGGTCTGATCGGCTCCAGGCTGGTAATATGACCGTGACCATGATTGCTTGAGGCGCGGGCAAATTGATGGATTTGCCGAATGATATAGGCGGGATTCAGCAGGGTCAGGGAGCGGCCCGAGGGGGTGGTGATATCCCGTTCGGGCAGATGGGACAGATAGGGGTTGGGTGGAGAGGCGGGAGTGACCGGGACATAAACCCCGCCGTGTTCGGTGGCCCAGCGGCGGATCAGCAGATCCTTGGCGAAGCTCTGCCGGGCGGTGGCCTGGGCGTTTTCCAGGGCGGCCTGCCGGTCGCTGCTCTGCTGCCAGGTGGCCAAGATGGCGATCATCAAAGTCCAGAAGATGGCGGCCAGCAGAAAGCCCAGCTCCTGGGGATGATCGTTTTGGCCGGCAATTGCCGGGTCGTTTTTGTCCTTCACACGCTTAGTTCTCCGGTTTTGGCCGCGGGGCGGTTTGTCGGCAACTGTTGAATATATCAAGAAAGCATTATAAGCAAACGCCGTTTTCTTAGATAGAATTTTTTGCTGTATTTCGCTGGAGCCGATACTTTCAATGCGGTATTAACTTGACGGCAGGGTATTCTTTCGGCAAGCTAGTCATTGTTTTTTCTTTTCCAAACAGACGGATAGGGTCTTTGGGGTTGCAAAGGGAGGGTTAAGTTGAAAAAACTGTCTTTTCTGGTGGTCGATGACAGTGCCACCATCCGCGACCTGGTGCGGCAATCCCTGAAACTGATCTTCGGCACCAGCGACATCTTCATGGCCGAGGATGGCCGGGTCGCCCTGCAGGTTCTGGGTGAGGAGGAGATCGATATCATCATCTCCGACTGGAACATGCCCAACATGAACGGCGAGGAGTTGCTCTATCAAGTGCGCAACGATCCCAAGCTGGCGGCGACCCCTTTCATCATGATGACCACCAACGCCGGTCGTGACTTCATCATCATGGCCATCCAGCTGGGGGTCACCCAGTATATCGTCAAGCCCTTCTCGGTCAACGAACTGGAGACCAAGATCCGGGCCTCGATCAATATCCTCAATCGGCGCCGGGAAAAGCGTTACGCCATGCCGGCCCACGTGGCCAGTTTGCAGGTGGGCCAAAAGGTTTTTTCCGGCCAGCTCATTGATTTGAGCCGCACCGGGGCGGCCATCGCCGGCGTACGGTTCGATCCGGTAATCGGGCTGTTCAAGGTTTGCGAGGTGGAGCTGAAACTGTTGGATCCCAATGGACTGGAGAGCGACACTTCACTGATCAGCGGCCTGTTTGGCCGGATTGTCCGTTTGGAGGCGGAAGACACCTTCCACCCCACCTCCCTGGCTTACCATATGGCCCTCTACTTTCATCCCGGGACCATGGAGCGCGATGTGGAGCGCAAGCTTAATAACCTGATCAAATGGTTGGCCGGCAAGGCCCCCGATGTTATCGCCGAAAGTTGAAGCGCTTGGTCGACCTCGGTTCGACAAGGCCAAAATTCTAAGAGGAGAGCGATGGACAGCACCGTAACCACCGTGAACAGACGACAGCTGCTTAAAATCATGGGGGCTGGCGCCCTGGCCGGGACCGTTTTGCTCAGCGGGGGCCGGGCGGAGGCTCGCCCCTGCCAGGCCGCTCAAGTGAGCGGGGAAAATTCCGCCTGCTCCTGCGGCAACTCCACCAACGGCACGCCGCTGCAGTTTATCCCCAAGACCAAACCCGATCCCGAGCCGTTGAGCGATGAGTTGGTTAAATACCCCAACTGTCCCTACTGCGGGATGGATCGCCGCCGCTGGCATCACAGTCGCCATCTGATTCACTATGAAGATCTTTTGGTGGATGCCACCTGCTCCCTGGGCTGTGCCGCCCTCAGCCTGGCCCTGAATATCGACCGGGGCCCCATGGCGATCTATGCCGCCGATTTTGGGGCCGAGGAGGAGGTTAAGCCCCTGGTTGAGGTTGAGCAGGCGGTTTATTTGATCGGTTCCGACCTGCCGGGAACCATGAGCCGGGTCAGCAAGATGGCCTTTGCCGCCCGGGAGAAAGCCGAGGAGATCAGGCGGCAGCGGGGCGGTGAGCTGGGTGATTTCGAGGCCGCCCTGCGCCGGGCCTATCTGGACCGGGCCGACGACACCATCATGATTCGCCGGCGCCGGGCCCAACGGCGGAGGATGAGTGAACCGCAGCACCAGCATCGTCCCTGATCCGGGCATGGAGCGTCGGGCCCTGCTGGCCGATGAGGAGTTGATTGTGCGCAATTCCGGGGAGATTCCCGAGATTGCCTATTATAACTCGCTCTATTACCTGCGGGAGGACCCCCAGGGGCCCGGTCTGACCGATCTGAACCGGGAGGAGCTGGCCGGCTTGCAGGCCGGGGTGGTGGCCCGCTACCGGGAGATAATCCTGCGCGATCTTACCCCGGAAAATCGTGACCTTGCCATTTATCGGGGGGTGCGGCGGGCCATCTGGAACTGGCAGCGGCTGGGTAAATTCTGCCGCCGCTGCCGGCTTGAGCCCGCCGGGGAGTTGCGCCGGGAGATTGGCGCGGCCCTGGTCGGTTTTCTCGAAAACGAGGTTGGGGAAACCATGGCCGGGGTTAGAACCTCCTCCCTTAACTGTACCCCGGAGGAGTTGCGACAGTTTCTGGTTGTGCTGGGTGTCGAGAACCCGCCGGCCCCTGGGCGGTGGCTGGCGCTTTGCGTTTCCCCCAAACTTGATGGCCTGGCAAAAAACCGCTAAACGCGTTGGTCGGCCATGCGAAAACAACAAGTTACGAAGCGTACCCCGTCGTCGTCGCGGCTTTTTGCGACGTCGACAAACTTTACGATGGAGAACAGGGCCATGTCTGAAGAGCAGCGGCAGTTACTGCAATTCAAATGGTCTCACCTGGGTGATATCGCCTGGGGCAGGCCGACCTTCGGTAACCGAACCAGCGTGCTGGCCTATCGGATGATGCAGTTTTCCCTGCGGGATCTCCTGATCAGGGAGTTTGGGCCGGAGACGGCCAATCGCATCTTTTACCAGGCCGGCCTCCAGGCGGGTCGGGCGCTTTATGATCACTATCTGACTCAGACCGCCGGTTTTGATCAGTTTGTCGATGAACTGGCCGAGTTGCTGGAGGAGCTGGAGATCGGCCTGCTGCGGGTGGAGCGGGTCGATCAGGCCGCCGGTCTTTTCGTGCTGACCATCTCCGAGGATCTCGACTGTTCCGGTCTCCCCATCACCCACGAGTCGGTCTGCACCTTTGACGAAGGGTTGATCGCCGGGCTCTTTTCCGCCCACCTGGGACAAAAATGCCGGGTGCGGGAAACCGATTGCTGGTGTACCGGGGACCGGGTCTGCCGGTTTGAGGTCACCATCTAGCCGGAGATGTTCAGCGCGGAGATGATCAAGGGCGCGGCCGACGGGCCGGGGGTTTACCTGATGCGGGAGGCCTCGGGTGAGGTCCTCTATGTCGGCAAGGCGGTCAGCCTGCGCAAACGGCTCTCCTCCTACACCAGGATCGACCGGGCCGGGGCCGGCAAGACCGCGGCGATGCTGGCCAGGGTGGCGAGGGTGGACACCATGCTCACCCGCACCGAAAAGGAGGCCCTGATCCTGGAGGCGGGCCTGATCAAGCAGCATCGGCCCCGCTACAACGTGATCCTGCGGGATGACAAAAACTACCCCTCGATCAAGGTCACGGTCAACGAAGAGTGGCCCCGGCTGCTGATGACCCGGCGGGTCAACCGGGACGGGGCCCGCTACTTCGGACCCTACGCCTCCCCCGCGGCGATGTGGGAAACCATCCGCCTGCTTAACACCCTTTTCCCGCTCCGGCGTTGCAAAAGCAAACAATTCCGCTTGGGGCAGCGGGCCTGTCTGAATTATCAGATGGGGCGTTGCCCCGCTCCCTGCATTGGTGCCATCACCCCGGAACAATACCGGGAGCGGGTAAGCCGGGTACTGACCATTCTCGAGGGACGCAAGCGGGATTTGATCCGCGAGCTGGAGGGGGCGATGCGGGCGGCGGCCGCGGCTCTTCGCTTCGAGGAGGCCGCCGCCCTGCGGGATCAGGTCCGCGCCCTGGGTCAGACCTTGGAGAAACAGGTGGTTTTGAGCCGGGAAGCGGCCGACCGGGATGTTTTTGGCTTTGTTCGCCGGGAGGGGAGGGTGGCGGTGGCCCTGCTGCTGATCCGGGAGGGGGCCCTGGCCGACAAACGGGAGTTTTTCCTCGATCAACCCCTGGGCGATGATCCCGAGGTGCTGGCCGAACTGCTGCGCCGTTTCTATGGCCCGGCCGAGCGCCAAATTCCCCCCAGCATTCTGCTCCCCTTTGTGCCCGACGGGGTCACGGCCCTGGCCGAATGGTTGAGTGAAAAACGGGGCGGGCCGGTGCGGTTGCCGGTGCCCCAGCGGGGGGATAAAAGGGCCCTGGTGGAGCTGGCCGGGGACAACGCCGCCCAGGCGCTGGCTGAGCAGGCCAGTCGCCACCAGCAAGAGGAGCGGCTGGCCGGGATGATTGCCGCCGCCCTCGGGCTGGTTCGACCGCCCCAGCGGCTTGAGTGCCTTGATATCTCCAACCTGGGCGGCCGGGAGGCGGTGGGATCGCTGATCTCCTTCAGGGTCGGGGAGAAGGAGCCCGCCCGTTATCGCCGTTTTAAGATCAGGACCAAGGATACTCCCGACGACTATGCCATGATGCGCGAGGTGCTGCTGCGGCACCTGGGTCGGAGCCGGGAGGAGGGTACCCTGCCCGATCTGCTGTTGCTGGATGGCGGCAAGGGGCAGCTGGGGGTGGCCCAGGCGGTGGCCGGCGAACTGGGCCTGGCCGAAGACCACCCCGCCCTGGCCTCCATCGCCAAGGATCGCGGGGGAACTGGTGAAAGAATCTTTATCCCCGGCCGCAAAAATCCCCTCAACCTGCCGGCCCACTCGCCGGTGTTGCTGCTGTTCATGCGGTTGCGCGACGAAGCCCATCGTTACGGCATCACCTTTCACCGTAAGCTGCGCGGCCAACAACAACTACTCTCCGACCTTGACCGGATTCCCGGCATCGGCCCGGCCCGCAAAGAGGCCTTGTTTAAAGCCCTGGGCAGCCTGGCCGGGGTTAACGCCGCCACTCCGGCCCAACTGGCGGCCGTGCCCGGGGTCGGTCCCGAGCTGGCAGCCGCCATCCATGCCCATTTTCACCCTCCAGGCTCTTCTTGAAAATCCAAACTAAACGCAAATAAATATTTTTACTACTTGTCGTCCACGTGGTAATTAGATTTTTACTTTAGAGCCGGGCCCAGGGCAAATCATGGTTCGGCAGTATGGGAAACATTTTTTCACAGGAGAGAAGCGATGAGTACCAACAAGCCTTATCTTTTCAGCGCCGCGGAACTTTTTGACCGGATCAGCCAGGGACCTGATTTTGTCCTCCTCGACGTACGCAACGAGAAGGATTTCGCCAACTGGAGCGTGGAAGGGCCACGATTCTTTCCCTACATCAATATCCCCTACTTCCATTTCATGGAAAACGTGCGGGATAGCCTGGCCCAGATTCCAGCCGGGGAGAAGATCCTGATTGTCTGCGCCAAGGAGGGTTCGGCCAAATATGTGGCCGATATCCTGGTTGACAACGGTTTTGCCGATGTGGGCTACCTGGAACAGGGTATTGTCGGTTGGGGTAATTTGCTGGTGTCCCGCCGGGTCAATCCCGCGAGTGATCCCTACCATCTTTATCAGCTTAACCGGCCCGGCAAGGCCTCCTGCAGCTATCTGCTGGTCAGCGGCCGGGAGGCGATGGTTTTCGATCCCTCCCGCAATATCGAGGCCTATATCGAATTGGCCGCCAGCCACGGGGCCACCATTATCCGTACCTTCGAAACCCACCGCCAGGCCGACTATATCTCCGGCGGGCCGGCCCTGGTGGAGAAAACCGGCTGCTTAAACGGCGCCAACCGCACCGATTTCGAAGGGGCTGATTTTTCCTATGGAGCGGTGGAGAATAACGATACCTTCGGTTTCGCTGAGGGTGGCCCGGAGGTTAAAGCCCTGCATACCCCCGGGCACACCATGGGCAGCACCTGCTACCTGATCGCCGGTCAATACCTGCTGAGTGGCGACACCATTTTCATCAACACCTCCGGGAGGCCGGACCTGGGTGGCAAGTGGGAACAGTGGGCCCGTGAACTTTATCTCTCCCTGATGCTTCGCCTGCGCCATCTCGATGATGAGATCGTGGTCCTGCCCGGCCACTACACCACCTGGGAGGAAGCCGATCAGGAGTTGCTGATCCGGGGGAGGCTGGGGGATTTGCGTCGCCAGGTGGCCGCCTTTCGCCAGCCCAACGAGAAGAAGTTTGCCGAATTTATTCAGGAGAACATGCGCCCCCAGCCCGGGGTTTATGCCGAGATCCGCCGGGTCAACGGCGGCTGGCTCAAGGTCAGCCCCGAGGAAGCCAATATTATGGATCTGGGGAAAAACGAGTGTGGGGCCAGCAACTACGGCAAGGTGGGGGTCAGCGCCGAGGTGCTGCGCCAGTAGCCGTCGGCCGCCGGTGGGCGGTTGGCGGCTACTGGGGAGGGATCTCCTGAGGAAGATGGAACGTTTACGTTGATTTTTAAGGCGGGACAAATTATCCTGCTCGGGTTTGCCGAAATACCGCCCTGGCGCTTTTGCGTGCTTTTCCCCGATCTGCGTAGATTTTTTCTTGAGGAGATCCCCATGTGGGAATATACGGACAAGGTTAGAGACCATTTTATGAACCCCCGGAATGTGGGGGAGATTCCCGATGCCGATGGGGTCGGCGAGGTTGGTTCCCTGGCCTGTGGTGATGCCCTTAAGCTCTTTTTCAAGCTCGGCCCCGATCAGCGAATCGCCGACGCCAAGTTCAAAACCTTCGGCTGCGCCAGCGCCATCGCCTCCTCCTCGGCCCTGACCGAGATGATCAAGGGGTTGACCCTGGAGGAGGCGGCCAAAATCAGTAATGAGGATATCGCCGACTTTCTCGGCGGTCTGCCCAAGGAGAAGATGCACTGCTCGGTGATGGGCCGTGAAGCCCTGGAGGCGGCGATTGCCAACTACCGAGGGGTGCCGATCCCCATGGCTCAAGGGGAGGTGGTTTGCGAATGCTTTGGGGTCACCGACCTGGAGATTCGCCGGGCCATCAAGGAGAGCAAGCTGAAAACGGTGGAGGAGATCACCAACTTCACCAAGGCCGGCGGCGGTTGCGGCCGCTGCGTGGAGCGGTTGGAGGAGATTCTGCGCGAGGAGCGGCACGAGGTGCAGGAGATCATCCCCGATCAGCGCAAGCGGGGCCTGACCAATATCCAGAAGATCAAGCTGATTGAGGAGTTGTTTGACCGGGAGATCCGACCGGCCTTGCGCAAGGATGGCGGCGATATCGAACTGATCGATCTCGACGGTGATTTCGTGACCGTCGCCCTGCGTGGGGCTTGCGGCACCTGCAAAAAGTCCCAGACCACCCTCAAGGAGTATGTCGAGAAAAAATTGCGCGAACAGGTGCTCGACAGCCTGATCGTCGAGGAGGCCCGCTAAAATGACCAGCGCACGGCAAGGCGAACAGCCGGTGATCTACATGGACAACAACGCCACCACCCGGGTGGCCCCCGAGGTATTGGCGGCGATGTTGCCCTATTTCTCCGATCTTTACGGCAACCCCTCCTCCATGCACAAATTTGGCGGGCAGGTGGGTCGCCAGGTGGCGGCCGCCCGCGGCCAGGTGGCCGAGCTGATCGGGGCCCAGCCCGAGGAGCTGATCTTCACCAGTTGCGGCACCGAAAGCGACTCCACCGCCATTCTGGCCGCCTTGCAGGCCAATCCCGAAAAACGCCATATCGTCACCACCCGGGTGGAACATCCGGCGGTGAAGAATCTTTGCGAGCATCTCGACCGCCTCACCGGCCACAAACATCGGGTTACCCAGTTGCCGGTGGATCGGGAGGGGATGCTGGACCTGGAGCAGTACGAGGCGGCCCTGGCCGACGATACCGCGGTGGTCAGCGTGATGTGGGCCAACAACGAAACCGGGGTGATCTTCCCGGTGGAGGAGATGGCCAGGATCGCCAAAAGCCGGGGTATCCTCTTTCATACCGACGCGGTCCAGGCGGTGGGTAAAATTCCAATCAATCTGGCCGAGTCGGCCATTGATTTTCTCTCCATCTCCGGCCACAAGCTCCACGCGCCCAAGGGGATCGGAGTGCTGTATGTCCGCAAGGGCGCTCCGTTCGCCCCGCTGATCATCGGGGGGCATCAGGAGAAGGGGCGCCGGGGAGGGACCGAAAACGTGGCTGCCATTATCGGGCTGGGCCAGGCCTGTGAACTGGCCGCCGGCCGGATGGAGGAAGAGAACAGCCGGGTGCGGGCCCTGCGGGACAAGCTGGAGCAGGGGTTGCTGGCCCAAATCCCCAGTTCCCTGCTCAATGGTCATCCCCAAAAGCGGCTGCCCAACACCACCAACATCAGCTTCGAATATGTGGAAGGGGAGGCGATTCTGCTCCATCTCGACCAGTACGGCATTTGCGCCTCCTCCGGTTCGGCCTGCACCTCCGGCTCCCTGGAGCCTTCCCACGTGATGCGGGCCATGGGGGTGCCCTTTACCGCCGCCCACGGGTCGGTGCGGCTCAGCCTCAGTGTCTACAATACCGAAGCGGAAGTGGATTTCGTTGTCGAGAAGCTGCCCGGCATTATCGCCAAACTGCGGGAGATGTCGCCGTTCTGGCAATCCAGCCACCAGGGAGCGGTGGGCGGGGCCAGCTGCCCCTGCTCCTGCTCCTGAGACTGGAGGGATAGGGTTATGCGAATCGTCCCGGCATCGTTTACCATCCTTGACGAGCTTGACCGGCAGAGTATGGCTCGGCGGATCGAGTTTTGTGGCCGGCTCTGCTACAAGAGCGAGGAGAAGATCAATACCGATTCCACCGAGCCCTTTATTCGTAAGGTGATGGAGCATGGTCACAACTCGGTGATGGAGATGGCGGCCCTTTCCCTGCGGGTACGCTGTGAAACCGAGGCGATCATCGACCAGTTTCTGGCGATCCAGCCCAAATTTCTGCAGTTGGACCGGCCCGACAAACGGGAGAAGAACCTGCTGCTCAGCGGCACGGTCCGGGCCTTCCGCGAGCTGTTCCAGTCCCACCCCAACGTCAAACTGATCAAGGGAGTTACCACCTTTCTCGCCGGTCGTTATCCGCTGTTTTTTTTTGATCTGGCCGGCCGCCGGGGCTTTCTGGCCCAGACCGGGGTGGAGGTGGAAAAAATCTCCTTGGCCGAGGTGGAGCAATTCCCCGCCGACCTGTTGGCCAAGCACCGCCATCTGGCGGTCCGTTTTACCACCAACCGGGCGGTGACCCACGAGATCGTCCGCCATCGGCCCTGCTCCTTTCTCCAGGAAAGCCAACGTTATTGCCGCTACTCCCAGGATAAGTTCGGCAATGAGGTGACCTTTATCAAACCGCTCTTCTTTGAGGAGGGGAGCGAGGAGTATCTTCTCTGGGAGCGGGCCATGGCCGAGACCGAACGGATCTACCTGCAGCTGCTGACCACCGCCTCCCCCCAGGCGGCCCGCACCGTTCTGCCCAACTCCTGTAAAACTGAAATCATTGTTTATGCCAACCTGCTGGAGTGGTTGCATATTTTCCGCCTGCGTACCACCCGGGCGGCGGAACCCTCCATGCGGGAAGTGATGAATCCGCTGCTGATTGAGATGCAACGGCGTTATCCGGTCATCTTCGCGGGGATCCAAGGGGAGTAACACGGTTCTAGACGGTTCCGGAATAGTTCCGGCCAACTTTTTTCATACCAAATTTCATTCTGTTAAGGAGGGTACCAATGGCGCTTGATCCAACCAAGCACGCGGACTGGGAAATCGCTGAAGAGGCGGAAAGCCGCATGAAAACCGTGTATGAGCTGGGCGAGAAGCTGGGCCTGGACAAAGCGGAACTACTGCCCCACGGCCATTACGTGGCCAAGCTCGACTACCGCAAGATTCTTGAGCGCTGCAAGGACAAACCCGACGGCAAGTATGTTGATGTGACCGCCATCACCCCCACCCCCCTGGGTGAGGGCAAATCCACCTGCGCCATGGGTCTGGTCCAGGGCCTGGGTAAGCGTAACAAGAGCGTGATCGGGGCTATTCGCCAGCCTTCCGGCGGCCCCACCATGAACATCAAGGGTTCGGCGGCCGGTGGCGGCCTGGCCCAGTGTATCCCGCTGACCCCCTTCTCCCTGGGGCTGACCGGTGACATCAACGCCATCATGAACGCCCACAACTTAGGGATGGTGGCCCTGACTTCGCGGATGCAGCACGAGGCCAACTACACCGACGAGCAATTGGCCAAGCGGGGCCTCAGAAGACTTGATATCCACCCCAAGAAGGTGGAGTTCAACTGGATCATCGACTACTGCGCCCAGGCTTTGCGTAATATCACCATCGGCCAGGGCGGCAAGATGGATGGCTTCACCATGCAGAGCAGCTTTGCCATCGCGGTGAGCTCCGAGATCATGGCCATCCTCTCGGTGGCCAAGGATCTCAAGGACATGCGCGAGCGGATCGGCAAGATCGTGGTGGCCTACGACAAGCAGGACCGTCCCATCACCACCACCGACCTGGATGTGGCCGGGGCCATGACCGCCTGGATGGTGGAGGCGCTCAACCCCAACCTGATGCAGACCCTGGAGGGTCAGCCGGTGGTGGTTCATGCCGGGCCTTTCGCCAATATCGCCATCGGCCAGAGCTCGGTGATCGCCGACCGGGTGGCTTTGAAGCTGGCTGACTACAACGTTACCGAGAGTGGTTTCGGGGCCGATATCGGCTTTGAGAAATTCTGGAACCTCAAATGCCGTTACTCCGGGCTCAAGCCCCATTGCGCGGTGGTGGTGGCCACCATTCGGGCGCTGAAGTGCCACGGCGGGGCCCCGATTCCGGTCCCGGGTCGGCCGATGCCGGAAGAGTACGGCAAGGAGAACGTGGGCTGGGTGGAAGAGGGTTGCAAGAACCTGCTCCATCACATCGAGACGGTCAAGAAGGCCGGGATCAACCCTGTGGTCTGTATCAACGCCTTCTACACCGACACCGACAACGAGATCAAGGCGGTGCGCCGGCTCTGCGAAGCGGCCGGGGCCCGGGTGGCGCTCTCCCGGCACTGGGAAAAGGGCGGCGACGGCGCCCTGGAATTTGCCGACGCGGTGGTGGACGCCTGTGAGGAAGAGAACGATTTCCGCTTCCTCTACGACCTCGAAACCCCGCTTTCCAAGCGGATCGAGCTGATCGCCAAGGAAGTTTACGGTGCCGACGGGGTCAGCTACTCCGCCGAGGCCCAGACCAAGCTCAAGCGGATGGAGGCCGACCCGGAGATGAAGGAGATGGGCACCTGCATGGTCAAGAGCCACCTCTCGCTCTCCCACGACCCGACCCTCAAGGGCGTGCCCAAGGGCTGGACCCTGCCGGTGCGGGATATCCTCACCTACAAGGGGGCCGGCTTCGTGGTTCCGGTGGCCGGCACCATCAGCCTGATGCCCGGCACCGCCTCCGATCCCGCCTATCGCCGGATCGACGTGGATGTGAATACCGGTAAGGTAAAGGGCGTCTTCTAGTCACCCCTTGCCAGTTTTTTGGTCTACTCAGGGGTGATCGGTCCGCGTGGCGGTCCGATCACCCCTTTCCGTTTTCAACGCGACCGGGTTATCTCTGGAATATCCTTGCGTTACAGAGCTTATTTCTGTTAATCTGTCTAACTTCAAACGGTTGTGTTGCAGTTTTCTTTATTTAACGTTCAGGGTTTTCTTTTTATGGCGCAGGCACCCCAAAAATCGACACTCCGGGCTTCGGTGAAGGATCAATCCGGGGCCGGGAAGGTCAAGATTGGCGAACTGCTGCGCAAGGAAGGGCAGATCAGCAGTAACCAGCTTGACGAAGCCCTGGGTATGCAGAAAAAATCGGGGGGCAGGCTCAGTTCGATTTTGCTCAAGCTGGGCTATATCGAGGAAAACACCGTCCTTAATTTTTTAAGCCGGTTGCACAACTACCAGCCGGTGGTGATCTCCCGCGAACCCCCCAAGGCCGATGCCCTGGCCAAAATGCCCTTTGAGGTGGCCGCCAGGTATCTGGCTTTTCCCCTGCGCATCATTGGTAAAAACCTCCTGGTCGCCATGGCCGAGCCCACCGACACCGGGGCCGTGGAAAACCTGCAGGCCGAGGTCCGCATGCCGCTCTCGGTTTGTGTCGCCACCGAAGCCGATATCATCGAGGCTTACCGCAAACATTACAAGATCAGCGACGAGGAGCGGGAAAAGCTGCTGGCCCAACAGGGGACGGGGCCGGCGGAAGAAGAGGTGGCGATCACCCATATTGAAGACTTCGGCGCCCTGGCCTCGGAGGCCGCCGAGGGGATGGAGCTGACCAGCTTTGAACAGGAGGACGGGGGGGATCAGTATTCCGCCTCCGATGCCCCGATCATCAAGTTGGTTAACGGTATTCTGGTCAAGGCGGTCAACGACGGGGTCAGCGATATCCATATCGAACCCTACGAGAAAAATCTCCAGGTTCGCTATCGTCTCGACGGTTCCCTCTACAAATCGATGAACCTGCCGCTGTCGATCAAGAACGCGCTTAATTCGCGGATCAAGATCATGGCCCAGCTCGATATCACCGAACGCCGGGTGCCCCAGGACGGTCGGATCCGGATCAAGCTGGGGCGGACCCGGGCCGTTGACTTCCGGGTCTCCAGTCTGCCCACCCTGTTTGGCGAGTCCATCGTTCTGCGGATCCTCGACAAGGCCAGCCTCAATGTGGACCTGACCAAGCTGGGTTTCGAGCAGAAAACCTTCGAGATGCTCAAGCGCTGCATCTACCGGCCCCAGGGTTTGCTGCTGGTCACCGGTCCCACCGGCAGCGGCAAAACCGTAACCCTCTACTCCATCCTTAACTCGCTGAACAGTGAGGACACCAAGATCCTCACCGCCGAAGATCCGGTGGAGTTCAACTTCAAGGGGATCAATCAGGTCAACGTGATCACCGAGGTGGGGATGACCTTCGCCGCGGCGCTGAAGGCCTTTCTTCGCCAGGATCCCGATATCATCATGGTGGGCGAGATCCGAGACATGGAGACCGCCGAAATCGCCATCAAGGCGGCGATGACCGGCCATCTGGTTTTCTCCACCCTCCATACCAACGACTGTCCCGCCACCATCGGCCGCCTGATCGATATCGGGGTGCCGGCCTACATGCTGGGCTCGGCCATCACCATGGTCCTTTCCCAGCGCCTGGGCCGGCGGCTTTGCCCCAAATGCAAGGAGCCGGTGGATATCGCCGCCATGGACAAGCAGGAACTGATCAAGATGGGATTCGACGAAGAGGAGATTCCCACTCTGAAAATTTATGGTCCCAAAGGGTGCCCGGCCTGTAACGGGGGCGGCTACAAGGGGCGGGTCGGTTTTTTTGAGCTGATGGAGGTTACCGACGAGGTGGCCAAGGCGATCACCGCCGAGGTTCCGGAAGATCAGCTGCGCAAGATCGCGGTGCAGGAGGGGATGACCACCCTGCGCGAGGCCGGCCTCCAGAAGATCCGGGAGGGGGTAACCAGCATCGAGGAGGTGCTGCGCCGCACCGTGATCACCGAGGAGAGCCTGCCCGCCTATCTGGTCCATCCCGATATCGAGGAGTACCAGGATGGGGACCTGATTATCCGCCAGAACAACACCGATAAGGACTTCTTCAAACTGGTCACCGGTTCCCTGCTGGTGGTCCGTGACGGCAAGAAAATTGCCGAGATTGTCGAGCCCGGTGAATATTTCGGTGAGATGAGCGCCATCTCCGGCGAGCCCCGGAGCGCCTCGATCATGGCCAAGGGGCGCTGCAAGGTTAAGCGGTTTCCCGGGGACAAGCTGCTGGAGGTGATCGGTAAATATCCGGATGTGGGCCGACACCTCTTCAAAACCCTGGTTGGCCGCCTTGGCCAGGCCAATAATATCATCGTCAAGCTGGCCGAGGGGCGGCCCCGTCACTCCTAGTTGTTGACCAAAGTGGTATCTGTCGGCCACAAAATGAGCATACGTTCATTTTTTTCGTGTTACTTGGCGGGGCAGGGCGGAAACAGCTTGAAAAGGTAATGGAAATTCGTTAAAACTTTTAGTTCCGGTTCGCTGTTTTATTATCCCTGGTTGTGACAGTACGGCACAGTAGCGCGCTTTTCGGGTTTTAAGCCCGGAACACGAAAGGGGAAAACCGTGCCCGGCGTAGGGGGCTTACTACCTGGTCCCAGGAAAAAACAGGTCTGTTCCGCAAGCGGTCGTTGCGGGGCGTGCCTACGAGATATAGCTACCAAAAAAACGCAAAACCAGGAGGAAAACTTACACCATGAGCGCCAAGATCATCAGCGGAACCGAAGTGGCCAAGGCCATTCGGGAAGAATTGAAGGCAGAGGTGGCCGAGCTTGTCAATAAGGGGGTTACCCCGGGCCTGGTTACCATCCTGGTGGGCGAGGACCCCGCTTCCCAGTCCTACGTGGCCGCCAAAAACAAAACAGCCAAGGAGCTGGGGATCTATTCCGAGCAGATCACCCTGCCGGCCGATACCCCCGAGACCGACCTGCTGCAGCTGGTGGAGAAGTGTAATAAAGATCCCAAGATCAACGGCATTCTGGTTCAGCTGCCCCTGCCCAAACATATCGACGAGGCCAAGGTCCTTTACGCCATCGACCCCGACAAGGACGTGGATGGTTTCCATCCGGTCAACGTGGGCAAGATGGTTTTGGGCGAGCAGTGCTTTCTCCCCTGCACCCCCCACGGCATCCTTGAGCTGCTCAAACGCAGCGGGGTGGAAACCAGCGGGGCCGAGGTGGTGGTGGTGGGCCGCAGCAATATCGTCGGCAAACCCATCGCCAACCTGATGCTCCAGAAGCGGGAGGCGGGTAATGCCACCATCACCCTCTGCCATACCCGCACCAAGGATATTGCCGCCCACACCCGGCGGGCCGATATCATCATCGCCGCCGTCGGGGTACCCAAGATGATCACCGCCGACATGGTCAAGGATGGCGTGGTGATTATCGACGTCGGGGTCAATCGGATCGGCAAGAGCGAGTCCGGCAAGGCGATTCTGGCCGGCGATGTCGATTTCGAGGCGGTCAAGGAAAAGGCCTCCTTTATCACCCCGGTGCCCGGCGGTGTAGGTCCGATGACCATCACCATGTTGATGAAGAACACCGTGCAAGCCGCTCGGCAAACCCTGTAACCCCACTCGTAACAAGAGGGACCATAATGGCTATCAAGAGAAATGGATGTGAGGGCTGCACCGAGATCACCTGTGCGTCCACCAAGGAAGTCATGGCCCAGGCCCCGGCCCAGAACGTGATCACCGCCTATGATCGGGTCCAGAAGCGGGGGATGTCCGCCTGCCTCTTTGGTTCCGGCGGGACCTGCTGCCGTAACTGTAACATGGGACCCTGCCAGATAATCGACGGCATCGAGGATATGGTGGGGATTTGCGGCGCCACCGCCGATACCGTGGCCGCCCGTAACTTCGCCCGGGTGGTGGCGGCCGGTTCCGCCGCCCATACCGATCATGCCCGGGAGATGGTGAAGGGCTTTATCGAAACCGCCAGGGGCGAGGGGCCGCATCAGATCAAGGATGTGGCCAAGTTGAAATCCCTGGCCGCCGTCTTTGGTATTGCCACCGAGGATCGTGAGGTCAATGAGATCGCTCTGGAGCTGGGGGAAAAGGCCCTGGCCGAATTCGGCAGCCAGAGCGATGAGCCCCTGGCCATGACCAAACGGGCCACCGAAAAACGGCAGGCGATCTGGAAGAAGCTGGAGATCGTCCCCCGCGGCATCGACCGCGAGGTGGTGGAGATGATGCACCGCACCCATATGGGTGTGGATCAGGATTATGAAAATATCATGCTCCAGGCCTCCCGTTGCGCCCTCTCCGACGGCTGGGGCTCCTCCATGCTCTCCACCGAGTTGACCGACATCATGTTCGGCACCCCGGTGCCCCGTCGCTCCATCGTCGATCTGGGGGTACTTAAGCCCGACCAGGTCAACGTCACCGTTCATGGCCATGAGCCGTTGCTGGCCGAAGCGCTCTGTATCGCGGCCCAGGACCCGGAGATGCTGGAGTTGGCCAAGAAGCAGGGTGCCAAGGGGATCAACCTGGCCGGGGTTTGCTGTACCGGCAACGAGATCCTGATGCGCCGGGGGATCCCGGTGGCCGCCGGCTTTGTCCAGCAGGAGATCGCCTTGGCCACCGGGGCGGTGGAGGCGATGGTGGTTGATGTCCAGTGCGTGATGGAATCCTTGGGGCAGGTGGTCAAAAGCCTGCACACCGATATCATCACCACCAACTACCGGGCCAAGATGCCTGGTGCTGTCCATATCCAGTTTGACGAGCATGAGGCCCTCAATTCCGCCAAGCGGATTCTGACCCACGCCATCAAGAATTTCAAAAAGCGCGGCCAGTTCTTTATCCCCGAGGAGAAGAAGCTGGATGTGGTTGTGGGCTTCAGTCACGAAACCATCAACTACATGCTGGGCGGCCGTTTCCGGGCCAGCTACCGGCCGCTCAACGATAACATCATCAACGGCCGGATCCGGGGGGTGGCCGCCATCGTTGGCTGTGACAACTTCCGCCTGGCCGATGACACCCATGAGTTGATCGTCCGCCATCTGCTCAAGAACAATATCCTGGTGCTGGCCACCGGTTGCGCCGCCACCTCCCTGGGCCGTGCCGGTCTGGTCAATCCCGAGGCCGCCCGCTTCTGCGGCGAGAGCCTGGCTGAAATTTGTGAGACCGTGGGAATGCCACCGGTACTGCATATGGGTTCTTGTGTCGATAACAGCCGGATCCTGATCGCCGCCACCCAGATGGTGCGTGAGGGGGGGCTGGGCGATGATATCTCCGATCTGCCTGCCATCGGTACCGCCCCCTTGTGGATGAGCGAGAAGGCGGTGGCCATTGGTCAGTACTTTGTGGCCAGTGGCGCCCAGGTGGTCTTCCAGGATCTGCCCACCACCGGCGCCAAGCGGTTCAATAAGTATCTGCTGGAGGGTCTGATGGGGCCGCTGGGCGCCCACTGGAACGTGGAATCCGATCCCCAGAAACTGGCCGAGCTGATGGTTGCCAAGATCGAAGCCAAGCGTGACGCCCTGGGCATCAACAAGAAGGCCGAGCGGGTACTCTTCGATATGGCCATGCGCCGTGATCTCACCGCCGGGGTGCCGGGGGCGGGCTGTCACGGTCCTGCCGCCTGATAAATTGCTAATTACTTTGCTAAGGATGATTTGACGCTATGGAAACAGCGATGAAATCCGGCAGCCGCCTGGAGCAGGTGCTGCGATCCGGGGCCTTTGCCGTGACCGGGGAATTGGGGCCGCCCAAGAGCGGCAACCCGGAAGTGGTAAGGGAGAAGGCGCGCCTGCTCAAGGGCAGGGTGGACGCGGTCAATATCACCGACTGCCAGACCGCCATCGTGCGGATGTCCAGTATCGGCGCCGGCCTGATCACTCAGTCGGAAGGGGTGGAGCCGGTTATCCAGATGACCTGTCGCGACCGTAACCGGATCGGCATGCAGAGCGATATTTTGGGGGCTGCCGCCCTGGGTTTGAAAAATCTGCTCTGCCTCACCGGCGATCACCAGAAATTCGGCAACCATCCCGGCGCCAAGGGAGTCTTCGACATGGACTCCATTCAGCTGTTGGGGATGATGCGGGATCTGCGGGACCAGAAGAAGTTTCAGTGCGGCGAGGCGATCAAGAGCCATGAACCGCGCCTGTTCCTGGGCTGTGCCGCCAACCCCTTTGCCGGGCCCAACGAGGCTGCCCGGGCCGCGCGATTGGCCAAGAAGGTCGGTAACGGAGCCGACTTCGTCCAGACCCAGATTATCTATAACGTGGAGCGCTTCGCCAAATTCATGGCGGCGGTCCGCGACCTCGGCCTGGATGAGAAGGTCTTTATCCTGGCCGGGGTAACCCCGCCCCGCTCTTTGGGGATGGCCCGTTATATGAAGAAATTTGTGCCGGGCCTGGATGTCACCGACGAGGTGATCAAGCGCCTCCAGGGGGCCAAAAACCAGGAAGAGGAAGGGATCGACATCTGCGTCGAGATCATTCAGCAGTGCCGGGAGATCAAAGGGGTGGCCGGGGTCCATGTCATGGCCATCGAGTGGGAAGCGGCCACCGCTGAGATCGTTAAACGGGCCGGACTGGATAAACGACCCCAGGTGGCGGAGGAACCCGCGACGGGGGTTGCGGCACCTGCCGCCGCACCGATCCAGGTCAGCGACCGGGGCCCGGAGGCCGCCATGGTTGGAGCCGGAGAGGCCGAGTTGGCCGCTGCCCGCCAGGAAGCGGAGAAGATTGTGGCCGCCGCCCGGGAAGAAGCGGCCCGGCTCAGGGCCGAAGCCACGGCCGCCGGTGCTGCCCCCGGCCATGCAACCATTGACCAAACCGATGCTCAATCAGCGGAAGCGGGAGAAGATGAGATGAACGAAAGAGAACGTCAAATTGCGCTGGAGTCCGTGCGCATGGGACTTGCGGCCCTGAAAAAGGCCTTCAACCTGTCGGATGATCAGTTTGAGGCTCTGGCTCAGTTTGCCGGGGCTGAAGCGGTTCTGAAGCGTGAACCGGTGTCCGCCTCGGCGGCCCCGGCCCCGACCGCTCCGGCGACTGCGGCCGCTCCGGCGCAACCGGCGCCCGACCAGGCCGCCCAAAAGGCGGCGGCGGAGGCCAAGGCGGCGGAAGAGGCCAAGCAGGCGGCGGCAGCCAAAGCCGCGGCGGAGGCCAAGGCGGCTGAGGAGGCTAAAAAAGTTGCCGAAGCCAAGGCCGCTGCCGAAGCCAAGGCCGCCGCGGAAGCCAAGCAGGCGGCGGAGGCCAAGGCAGCGGAAGAGGCCAAAAAGGCCGCCGCGCCCAAGCCCGAAGCAGCCAAACCCGCCCCCGCGCCCCCGGCCGCCGCTGATCTCAGTGTTGGCGAACTGGCCGGAGAGAAGACCACTTTGAGTGAGCGGGCCGGCAAGGTACCCCAGGATTCGTACACCCAGGCTTACTCCGGGGCGATCCGCCAGGTGAAGCTGGGCAATGGCGACAAGACCGTCACCGTGGGGGGGGTCAACGCCCTGCCGTTCCATCTCTTTGAAGGGAAGATGGAAAATAAGCCCTTGATCGCCATGGATATCCTCGATATCAAGCCCGAAGAGTGGCCGGCCACTCTGACCCGCCATTTCGAGGGGGTGATGGACAATCCGGTGGCCTGGGCCCAGAAATGTGTCAACGACTACCAGGCCGAAGCCCTCTGCATCTCCCTGGTGGGCACCGACCCCAACGGCAAGAACCGCCCCGCTTCGGAAGCGGCCAAGATTGCTTCCGAGGTGATCAGCGCGGTGGATGTTCCGATCATCGTCTGGGGTTGCGGCAATTCCGAGAAGGACACCGAGACCCTGCGTGAGCTCACCGCCATCATCGGCGACAAGAAGGTTTGTCTGGCTCCTTTGGAGGACAAGAACTACCGTTCCCTGGGCGCCACCGCCATGGCCTTCCAGCATCCCATGGTGGCTTCCTCTCCCATCGACGTCAACCTGGCCAAACAGCTCAATATCCTGCTGGAGAATCTCGGGGTGCCCCTGGATACGGTGTTGATCGATCCCTCCATCGGCGCCCTCGGCTACGGTATCGAGTACACCTATTCGGTCATGGAGCGGATCCGTTTGGCCGCCCTGACCCAGAAGGATGAGAAGTTGCAGGTGCCGTTTATCTGCAACCTGGGCCGCGAGGTCTGGAAGGCCAAGGAGTGTCGTCTGCCCAGTGATGAGCTGCTTGGCGATCAGGAGAGCCGCGGGGTGCTGATGGAGGCGATCACCGCCTCCTGTATGCTGATGGCCGGCGGTGAAGTGTTGATCATGCGCCACCCCAGGGCCATCGCCCTGACCAGGTCCCTGATTAAGGGCCTGATGGGTTAAACGGCAAAACAGACGAGATAACGGAAAAAAATCTGAAGGAGAATAGCAATGTCCAAGATCATCTGTTCCGCCGCCATCCGGGGGGCCCACAAGATCGTCGATATGGCCGAGGAGCGTTATGAGGCGGCCCTGAAGAAATATGGCGCCGAGCAGGAGGTCGCCTTCCCCAACACCGCTTACTACCTGCCCACCATTTACAGCATGCTGGGAGCCAAGGTGGAACGGATCGGCGACATGAAGGAGATCTTCCAGGAGTGCCGCAAGCTTTTGCCGGAGATGGTCAGCGATAACCTCTGGCTTCCCTATCTGGCTCCGGCCCTTGACGCCGGCATGGCCACCTTCTTTGCCGAGGAGATGTTCGAGGTGATCCGCTACCTGGAGGAGCCCAACTTCTATACCAAGACCGAAGATCCCCTGGCCGACAATATCTGGCTGGGGGCGGCCGACGACGTGGTCTTCCGGAAGCGCGGGGTGGAGTTTGTCGACGGCTCGGCCCCGGGGTTTGCCGCCATCATGGGAACCCCAGCCGACCCGGAGATGGCCAGCAAGATCGCCTTGGAGTTGCAGGAGAAGAACCTCTATATCTTCATGCATGACCAGACCGGTGGACTCAGCATGCCGGAGCAGCTGATCAAGAGCGGGGTGCAGATCGGCTGGAACACCCGGCTGGTCCCGTTTGGCAAGAGCTACACCACGGCGGTTTTCGCCATCGGCTTTGCCTGTCGAGTGGCCATGGCGTTTGGCGGCATCAAACCCGGCGACTACAAGGGCAACCTGATCTACAACAAGGATCGGACTTTTGCCTTTGTCATGGCCTTCGGCGAGGTCAGCGACGAGTGGTATGCCAACGCCGCCGGGGCCATCAACTGGGGTTTTCCCACCATCTCCGATTATGATATTCCCCAGGTGCTGCCCACCGGGATCTGCACTTACGAGCACGTGGTCAGTCAGGTGCCCCACGAGGAGATCGTGCAGAAGGCCATCGAGGTGCGGGGGCTCAAGGTCAGCGTCACCAAGATCGATATCCCCATGTCCTTCGGTCCCGCCTTCGAAGGCGAGCGAATCAGAAAGGATGACCTCTTCATGGAGTGCGGCGGTGGTCGCACCCCTGGGGTCGAAGTGCTGATCTCCAAGGATATGTCCGAGATCGAGGATGGCAAGGTCACCGTGGAAGGCCCGGATATTCAGGAGATCGAGCAGGGCCATAATCTGCCCCTGGCGATTCTGGTGGAGGTGGCCGGCCGTGAGATGCAGTCCGACTACGAGCCGATTTTAGAGCGCCAGTTTCACCATCTGATCAACTACATCCAGGGCCTGATGCATATGGGCCAGCGGGATATCATGTGGCTGCGGATCGGCAAGGCCGCCGTCGAGAAGGGCTTTTCCCTCACCCATATCGGCAAGGTGTTGCACGGCAAGCTCCACCAGGAGTTCGGGGCCATTGTCGACAAGATCCAGGTCAAAATCTACACCACCCCTGAAAAGGTGAGCGAGGTGATGGAGCTGGCCAAAAGCGTCTACGCCTCCCGGGATGAGCGGCTGGGCAGTATGACCGACGAGACCGAGGAGGTCTTTTACTCCTGCACCCTCTGCCAGTCTTTTGCTCCCAGCCATGTCTGCATCATCACCCCGGAACGGATCGGGATGTGCGGGGCCTACAACTGGCTGGACGGCAAAGCCTCCTATCAGATCAACCCCACCGGACCCAACCAGCCCATTGCCAAGGGTGACTGCCTGGACCAGGCTCTGGGGATTTTCCAGGGGATCAATGAGTTTGTCGGTCAGGCCTCCCGGGGGGCGGTGACCGAACTGGCCTGTTACTCCCTGATGAACAGCCCCATGACCGCTTGCGGCTGCTTCGAGGCCATCGCCGCCATGCTGCCCCAGTGCAACGGGATCATGGTGGTCAACCGCGATTATATGGGGATGACCCCTTCGGGCATGAAGTTCACCACCCTGGCGGGAATGGCCGGCGGTGGAGCCCAGACCCCCGGCTTCATGGGGGTCTCCAAGCACTACCTCACCAGCCCCAAGCTCTTCCTGGCCGAGGGCGGCCTCTCTCGTCTGGTCTGGCTGCCCAAGATGCTCAAGGAGGAGTTGAAGGATAAGCTGATCGAGCGCTGCCAGGCGGTGGGGATGCCCGATTTTTACGACAAGATCGCCACCGAGGAGAACGGGACCACCGAAGAGGAGATTCTCGAGTTTCTCAAGAAGGTTGGCCATCCGGCCCTTGAGATGGAAGCGGTGGTGTAGCTTAATATCGTAATTTTGCTTTTTAACGATAACTTACTCTCAATTTAGAGTTTTTCTGTTGATCGAGGAGGAACGGACAAATGGCTTTGACGGGAATTCAAATCCTCAAGATGCTCCCCAAGAAAAATTGCGGGGAATGCGGTATCCCCACCTGCCTGGCCTTTGCCATGAAGGTGGCAGCCGGGCAGACCGAAATCGCTGAGTGCCCCTACGTCAGCGACGAGGTCAAGGAGCAGATCGGCGAGGCCTCGGCCCCTCCCATCCGCACTGTAAAATTCGGTGGTGGCGATCACATTTTCACCACCGGTGGCGAGACCTGTCAGTTCCGCCATGAGAAACGTTTCGAGAACCCCACCGGGATCGCGGTCCTGGTGACCACCGAGATGGACGATGCCGCCGTGGACGGACGGTTGGAGCGCTTCAAGTCGCTGCGTTATGAGCGGGTTGGAGTGATGCTCAAGGCCGATCTGGTGGCGATCAAGGACGCCAAGAACGATGCCGGCGCTTTCACCGCCCTGGTGAAGAAAGTCCTGGCCGGGGCCGAGGATGCCAAGCTGATTCTGATCAGCGACAGCCCCGATAATCTGGCCGCCGCCGCCCAGGAGTGCGGTGAGCGCAAACCCCTGCTCTTTGGCGCCACCCTGGCCAACGCCGATGCAATGGCCAAGGTTGCCCAGGAGTGCGGTTGCCCGGTGGGGGTTAAGGGTCAGAACGTCGATGACACCGTGGCCATCAGCGAAAAACTGCTGGCGGCGGGCCTGAAGGATCTGGTGATCGACACCGGGGCCCGGACGGTTCGGGCTGCATTCGAGGATAACGTTGCGGCTCGGCGGGCGGCGGTCAAGAGCAAGTTCAAGCCCCTGGGTTTTGCCACCATCACCTTCCCCTGCGAGATCACCGACGACCCCATGCTGGAGACGATGGTCGCCTCGGTATTGATCGCCAAGTATGCCGGGATTGTGGTCCTCTCCGACCTCCAGGGCGACACCCTGTTCCCACTTCTGCTGGAACGGCTCAATATCTTCACCGATCCGCAGCGGCCGATGGTGGTCCAGGAGGATGTCTATCCGGTTAACGGCCCCGGTGAGAATTCACCGGTTCTGATCACCTGCAATTTCTCGCTGACCTACTTTATTGTTTCCGGCGAAATTGAAGGCAGCAAGGTTCCATCCTGGCTGTTGATCAAGGATACCGAGGGTCTGAGTGTGCTGACCGCCTGGGCGGCAGGTAAATTCGGGGCTGACATGATCGCCCAGTTTATCAAGAAATCGGGGATCCTGGAGAAGGTGAAGCATCGGGAACTGATTATTCCCGGCTATCTTGCTTCCCTGAAGGGGGAACTGGAGGAGGAGCTGCCCGAGTGGAAGATCGTCATCGGGCCCCGTGAAGCCGGGCACCTGCCCGCTTTCTTGAAGGAGTGGAAAGCCGCATAGTCATGAAAGAGATCAACCTGCAAATCAACAACCAGGCAGTGAGCGCCGATGAGGGGATGACCATTCTCGCGGCCGCCCGGCGGGCCGGGATCCATATCCCCACCCTCTGTCATGTCGAGGGCAAGACCTCGGAGCGTCCTTGCGAGCTGTGTCTGGTGGAGGTGGCGGGCAGTGACCAGCCCCTGCGGGCCTGCACCACCCCAGTGGCCGCCGGAATGCAGGTGGTCACCGAGAGCAAGGCCCTGGTGGAGCACCGCAAAGAGCGGCTGGCGATCCTGGCCGAGACCCATTTCGGTGACTGCAAGGCTCCCTGTAATCTGACCTGTCCCGGGCAGATCAATGTCCAGGGTTATATCGCCCATGTGGCCAAGGGACAGTATGAGGAGGCGGTTCGCCTGGTGATGGAGCGCAACCCCTTTCCCTTCTCGGTGGGCCGGATCTGTCCCCGTTTCTGTGAAACCCGTTGCCGCCGCATTCTGGTGGATGAGCCGGTATCGATCAACCATCTCAAACGCTTTGTCGCCGACTGGTGCATGACCAACCGGGTCGATCTCAAGCTTAAGCCGGCCCCCCCCACCGGCAAACGGGTGGCGGTGGTGGGTGGTGGCCCCACCGGGCTCACCGCCGCCTATTATCTGGCCTTGAAGGGTCATGAGGTGACGGTGCTGGAGGCGGCCCCCAAGCTGGGCGGTATGTTGCGCTACGGCTTGCCCCGTTACAAGATTCCCGACAATGTGCTTGATTATGAGATCAACACCATTCTCCGCCTGGGAGTTTCGGTAAAGCTCAGCCAGCGCTGGGGCCGTGATTTTACCCTGCAAAGTTTGAAGGATCAGGGCTTTGAGGCCATTCTGCTGGGAGTTGGGGCCAACTTTGATGAGCCGCTGGATATCGAGGGCGGCTCCTTACCCAAGGTTATTCCGGCCCTGAAGCTGCTGCGGGAAGTTAACGAGGGTGCTGTTGGTAATTACGGTAAACGGGCGGCGGTGATCGGCGGCAACAATACCGCCATGGAGGCCGCCCGCTCCCTGTTGCGTTGCGGGGTCGATGAGGTGACCGTGGTTTATCCCCGGGCCCAGACCGAAATGCCGGCCAACCAGCGCAATATCCGGGAAGCCGAGGCCGAGGGGGTGCAGTTCCTGTTGATGGCCTCCCCCGTCAAGATCAGTGAAGCCGGCAACCGGGGTGATGGCGCCCTTGATGTGGACCTGATCCGGATGAAGCTGGGCGAGCCCGATGAGAAGGGAATTCGTTTCCCCGAGGCGATTGTCGGCTCCAATATCCGGATGGCGGTTGATACCGTGGTGGTGGCGGTGGGCCAGTCCGCCGTGGCCGGTGCCCTTGGGGGAAGCGAACTGGAAGAGCGCCTGGAGTTGACCCCCAAGAACAATATCAAATCCAATCCCCGCAACTTCCTGACCAACCTGGAGGGGATCTATGCCGCCGGTGATGCCACCAACGGTCCCCGGTCGGTGATTCAGTCGGTGGTGGCGGCCCGGCGGGCGGCGGAGAACATCCACCTGCAGCTGCTGGGCTTGGGCAAGGAGAGCCCAGAGAGCCGTTTCAACTTCAGCCGGGGCAAGAGCTTCGACAATGTCAGCCTCAGTAACTTTGAAGGGGTGCGGGTCAAGCTGCGGGAGAAGATGCCGGAACGTCCCCCGGAGCGGGCGACCCAGGACTTCAACGAGGTCCGCCTGGGCTTTTCCGAGCAGATGGCCCTTAACGAGGCCAAACGCTGCCTCTCCTGCGGCTGTAACGCCTTTGATCGTTGTGACCTCAAGGAGCTGGCCATCAGCCATGGGGTCGATCCCAACAAGACCGGGATGGGCACCAAACCGATCTATTCCCGGCGGGACGACCATCCCACCATCACCGTTGACCTCAATAAATGTATCTATTGCCGCAAGTGCGCCAACTCCTGCGAGTATCGAGCCCTTGATCTGAGCGCCGAATCCTTCGATGAGAAGGGCCGGGCCCAGGGGATCAGTCTGACCTTCATGGAGCACTGCATCTCTTGTGGCAAGTGTGTTGACAACTGCTCCACCGGCGCCTTGAACAAGAAGGACCAGATTGTGCCGATCACCGGCGAGGAGGTCCGCCTGGTCCGCACCACCTGCCCCTATTGCGGAGCCGGCTGCCAGATGAACCTCAAGGTCAAGGGCGACACGATCATCGAGGTCACCGCCGATCCTGACCTGGCCCCCAACTACGGGGCGCTCTGTGTTAAGGGTCGGTTCGGCTTCCATTTCGTGCAGCACCGGGATCGGCTGACCAAGCCCCTGATCCGTCGGGGCGGGCAGCTGGTGGAGTGCTCCTGGGATGAGGCGTTGAGCTATACCGCCAAGCGTTTCTTCGATATCAA
This sequence comes from Desulfurivibrio modestus, assembly GCF_044068625.1. Classification (NCBI taxonomy): domain Bacteria; kingdom Pseudomonadati; phylum Thermodesulfobacteriota; class Desulfobulbia; order Desulfobulbales; family Desulfobulbaceae; genus Desulfurivibrio; species Desulfurivibrio modestus. The sequence goes on along the minus strand of NZ_JBIPKH010000005.1, from coordinate 72,374 downwards.
GGCGATGTACGGGGCCGACGCGGTGGCCGGTTTTTCCTGTGCCCGGGCCACCAACGAAGAAAACTTTCTGATGCAAAAATTTATGCGGACGGCGATCGGAACCAACAATATCGATCACTGCGCCCGCCTCTGACACGCTCCCACCGTGGCCAGTCTGGCCATCACATTCGGCAGCGGGGCGATGACCAATTCCATCGCCGACATTAAGGAGACCGATCTCTTCCTGATGATCGGCAGCAACCCCGATACCAGCCATCCCACCATCGGCTTGCGGATCCATCAGGCCCGGGATCGGGGGGCCAAGCTGGTCGTGATCGATCCTCGCCGGACCAAATTTGCCGAACGGGCCGATCTTTGGCTGTCGATCCAGCCGGGGACCGATGTCGCCCTGCTCAACTCGATGATGCAGGTGATCATCGAGGAGGAGCTGTGGGATAAAAAGTATGTCGAGGAGCGAACCGAGGATTTTGCCGAGCTGAAGGAACTGGTGGCCAAATATCCTCCCGAGGAGGTGGCCGGGATCTGCCGGGTGCCGGCCGAGGATATTCGCAAGGCGGCCCGGATGTATGCCGCTCCCGGCCGTCACGCCACTTACCACGGCATGGGGATCACCCATTACGCCACCGGCACCGATCGGGTCAAATCCATCGCCAACCTGGCCATGCTTTGCGGCAAGGTGGGATTCCCCGGCGGCGGCTGCAACCCGTTGCGAGGCCAGAACAATGTGCAGGGTGCTTGTGATATGGGGGCCCTGTTCAACACCCTGCCCGGCTACGGCGGTTTGAACAACGACGAACTTTTCGATCAGTACGAGAAGATCTGGAAGATCAAGCTGCCCCGCCGGCCGGGCAAACCGGCCACCGAGGTCTGGGAGAATATTCTCAAGGGAGATATTCGGGCCCTTTACGTCTTCGGCGAAGATCCGGCCCTGGCCGATACCAATATCGCCCACGTCCAGGAAGCCCTGAAGGAGGTCGATTTCCTGGTGGTCCAGGATCTTTTCCTCACCGATACCGCCAAGCTGGCCGACGTGGTGCTGCCGGCCGCCTGTTTCGCCGAAAAGGACGGAACCTTTACCTGTACCGAACGGCGGGTGCAACGGGTACGCAAGGCGGTGGAACCCCCGGGCGAAGCCAGGCCCGACTGGCAGATCTTCTCGGAACTGGCCGCCCGGATGGGCTATGAGATGCATTACAACAGTGCCGAGGAGATCTTTGAGGAGGTTCGCAAGCTGTTGCCCCAGTACCGGGGAATCACCTACCAGCGCCTGGACCAGGTTGGACTGCAGTGGCCGGTGCCCGATGAAGCCCATCCCGGCACTCCGGTGTTGCACATCGGCCAGTTTACCCGGGGCCGGGGCCTCTTTGTGCCGGAAAAATACATTCCGCCCACCGAGCCGGTGGATGGGGAGTATCCCATGCTCTTTACCACCATCCGCGAGTATGCCCGCTATAATTTCAGCAGCATGACCGGCAAGACCAAGGAGATCGACGTGATCGCGCCCGAGGCCCTGGCCGAGGTTCATCCCGCCGACGCGGAGCGGATGGGGATCAAAGATCGGGACCGGCTCAGGGTCACCTCCCGGCGCGGTTCGGTGCTGATTCGGGCCAAGATCACCGAACGCACCCAGGAGGGGACCATCTCAGCCCCTTATAACTTTGTCGAAACCCCGGTCAACTATCTGACTCTGGATGCCCTTGACCGGCTCTCCCGGACCCCCGAGTACAAGCTCTGCGCGGTCCGGGTGGAAGTGATTGAGGGGTAGCTGCCCCTTTGGCATGGCAGCGGTTGATTTGCTGCCATTATTTGACTTGAGTTTAAGCGTTACGTATTCATATCATTGGGGGTTTTTACGATGACCAAGGCAATGGATAAAAAGGCGGGAGCCGTGCTGGTGGTGGGCGGCGGGGTGGCGGGAGTGCAGGCCGCCCTCGACCTGACCGAGCTGGGCTACTACGTCTATCTGGTGGAAAAAGCTGCGGCCATTGGCGGGGCCATGGCCATGCTGGACAAGACCTTTCCCACCAACGACTGTTCGCTCTGAATTCTCGCGCCCAAGCTGGTGGAGGCCGGTCGGTCTCCCAATATCGAGATTTTGAGCAACACCGATTTTCTGGAGCTCTCGGGTAAGCCCGGGGCCTTTGCCGCCAAGCTGCGGATTCGCCCCCGCTATATCGATCCCGACAAGTGCACGGCCTGCGGGATGTGTACCCAGTACTGCCCCCGCCATCTGGTGGACAGTTACAACGAGGGCCTGGCCCTGACCCGGCCGATCCATATCGATTATCCCCAGGCGGTGCCGGCCAGCTACTTCATCGATCCCGAGGCTTGCCTCCACCTGAAGCACGGGACCTGTAAGATTTGTGTGCCGGTCTGTCAGAGCCGGGCCATCGATTTTTCCCAGCAGCCGGAAGAGCGGACCGTCAACGTGGGCGCGGTGGTGATGGCCCCCGGTTTCGGTCGGGTCCCCGATGCCGCCCTGGAAAAGTATGGCTACGGTAAACATCCCGACATCCTGACCAGCCTGGAGTTTGAACGGCTGCTCTGTGCCTCGGGGCCGTTCGAAGGTGAGCTGCTACGGCTTTCCGACCGCCAACATCCCAAGAAGATCGCCTTTATCCAGTGTGTCGGCTCCCGGGATCTGGGTTGCGACAACGGCTACTGCTCCTCGGTCTGCTGCATGTACGCGATCAAGGAGGCGATGGTGGCCAAGGAGCACGAGCCGGAGCTTTCGATCACCATCTACTACATGGATATGCGGACCCAGGGCAAGGGGTTTGACGCCGCCCGCACCCGGGCCGAGGCCAAGGGGATCAAGTTTGTCCGGGCCCGGGTGGCCGATGTGATGCCCTGGAATAAGCAGCTCAAACTGACCTACTCCACCATGGATGGCGCCCACTTTTTCGAGGCCTTCGACATGGTGGTTCTTTCGGTGGGGCTGGACTCCCCCCCCGATGCCCAGGGGCTGGCCAAGATCGCCGACTTTGAACTCAATCGCTACAATTTTTGCCAGACCGAAACCTTCACCCCCCTGCTGACCAGCCGGCCCGGGGTGGTGGTGGCCGGCGCCTTCCAGGGCCCCAAGGATATTCCCGAAAGCGTAACCCAGTCCAGCGCCGCCGCCGGTCTGGTCTCGGCCCTGACCAAGGATCAGCGGGGCAAGGGGTTTGTGGTCAAGACCTATCCCGATGAGCAGGCGGTTGCCGATGAGGATGAGATTAGGATCGGGGTTTTTGTCTGCCACTGCGGGGTCAATATCTCCAGCGTGGTGGATGTGGCCAATGTCGATCAGTATGTGGAGGGGATGGAAGGGGTGGTTTATCACGCCCAGAGCCTCTACAGCTGCTCCCAGGATGCCCAGGAAGTGCTCAAGCAGAAGATCAAGGAGCATAACCTCAACCGGGTGGTGATCGCCGCCTGTTCCCCCCGGACCCATGAGCCGCTCTTCCAGGAAACCCTGAAGGATGCCGGCTTAAACCGTTGTCTCTTCGAGATGGTTAATATCCGGGACCAGTGCTCCTGGGTTCATGCCAATGAACCGGCCGCGGCCACCGCCAAGTCCCGGGATCTGCTGCGGATGGGGATCGCCAAGGCCCGTCATATCAAGCCGCTCCCCGAGCAGACGGTGCCGGTGATCGACAAGGCCCTGGTGCTTGGGGGCGGGATAGCCGGGATGACCGCGGCCTTGAGCCTGGCCGAGCAGGGCTTTGTCACCACCCTGGTGGAGAGGGAGGGGCAGCTGGGTGGTCACCTGCTCAGCGCCTCCTACACCCTCCAGGGCGACCAAACCGCCCAGGTGGTTAAAGATCTGGTTGCCAGGGTCAAAAAAGAGAAAAACATCGCGATCTTTACCGACAGCGAACTGGTTCAGGTCGGTGGTTTTGTCGGCAACTTCTCTTCGGTGGTGCGCAGCGGCAAGGGCAAGAATCCCAAGGAAACCACCGTTGACCACGGGGTGATCATTATCGCCACCGGCGGCCGTGAACACCGACCGGAAAAGGTGCTGGAGAGTCCGGTCACCTATTCGGCCAAGGTGATCACCCAGAGCGAGCTGGAGAGTCGGCTGGCCGGCAAGGCCAAGAACCGGGCCCCGAAATCGGTGGTGATGATCCAGTGCGCCGGCAGCCGGGGGGATGACCTCAACTACTGCAGCAAGAACTGCTGCAACGACGCGGTGAAAAATGCCCTGAAGATCAAGGAGATCAATCCCGAGTCCCAGGTGGTGGTCCTGTATCGCGATCTGCGCACCTACGGCTACGCCGAGGATTACTATCGCCAGGCCCGGGAGCAGGGGGTTCTCTTTATTCCTTACAGCCTGGCAGCCAAACCTAAACTCAGCGCCGGCAAGTCCCCCAAGGTCACCTTCCATGATCCCCTGCTGCGGGAGGATGTTACCCTGGCTCCGGAGCTGCTGGTTTTGAGCACCGGAATCGTGCCCGAGGGTACGGCCGAGATGAGTCGTTTGCTTAAGGTGCCGGTCAATGAGGATAAGTTTTATCTGGAGGCCCATGTCAAACTGCGGCCGGTGGAACTGCCGGTTTCCGGGGTTTATGTCTGCGGCCTGGCCCATTCTCCCAAGCCGGTGGATGAGATCGTGGTCCAGGCCCAGGCGGCGGCGGCCAAGGCGGCGATCCCCCTGGTCAAGGGCCTGGTCACCGTGGAGCCCACCGTTTCCACGGTGGAGCAGTCGGCCTGCATCGGTTGTGGTCTCTGCGAGTCGCTTTGCCCCTACCAGGCGATCAGAATCATCAAGGATGAAAACAACAAGCGCAAGGCGGAAACCATCACCGCTTCCTGTAAGGGCTGCGGCATCTGCGCCTCCCACTGTCCGGTGTTTGCCATCTCCATGGGTGGTTTCACCGACGAGCAGATCAGCGCTCAAATCAAGGCCTTTGGCGACAACAAGGAGTAATCTTTATGGCTAAGGAAGAATTCAATCCCCGAATCCTGGGGTTTCTCTGCAACTGGTGTTGCTACGCGGCGGCCGACAGCGCCGGGGTTTCCCGCTACCAGTACCCCCCCAACCTTCGGACCATCCGGGTGATGTGCACCGGTCGCCTTGATCCCGCCTTCGTTTTCCGGGGCTTTATCGAAGGGGCCGACGGCATCTTCACCGGCGGCTGACAATTGGGCGAATGCCATTACCAGGTTGGTAATTATGATGCAATGGGCGCCAGTTTCCTGATCAAAAAGGTTCTGGCCGAAGTGGGCCTCAAGCCGGAGCGCTTCGATCTGCAGTGGGCTTCCGCCGCGGAAGCTCCCCGTTTTGTCCGGTTGATCACCGATTTCACCGCTGAGGTGAAGAAGCTTGGTCCCATCGGCGAAAGCGAGGGGTTGAGCAAGGAGGAGCTGGGGCAGCGGTTGCAGGTGGCCCTCCAGCTGGTGGAGGATCGCAAGGTCCGGATGGCGTTTGGCAATGCCACCAAGGCGATGCGCAAAGAGGGGGTTTTCACCCAGGAGCATATCGACGGGCTGTTCGCCGACAAGATGGCCAAGGCGATCGCCTCCGGCCTGGAAGGGGCCAAGAACGGCTGAGTTTAAACCATTTCCATACTGATATCCCGGGCCGGGGCGGAGTGGGTCAGCGCTCCAATGGAGATCCGATCCACTCCGGTCTCGGCGATCCGGCGCACGTTTTCCAGGTTGACGCCGCCGGAGGCCTCGAGCAGGGCCCGCCCCCGGACCCGCTGCACCGCCTGGGCCATCATGGCCGGGGCCATGTTGTCCAGCATGATGATCTCCACCTGGGCGGCCAGGGCTTCCTCAACCTGGGCCAGGGTTTCACACTCCACCTCCACCGGCAACCGGTTCGGATTGCCGGCTCGCACCTTAGCCACCGCCCTCAAGATTGAGCCCGCAGCGGCGATATGGTTGTCCTTGATCAGGATCCCGTCATTGAGGTTGAAGCGGTGGTTATGCCCCCCCCCGGCTCTTACCGCGGCTCGCTCCAGGGTTCGCAGGCCGGGGGTGGTCTTGCGGGTATCGAGGATGACCACCGGCAGGTCTTGTACCTGCTCGACAAAGCGGGCGGTGAGGGTGGCGATCCCACAGAGCCGCTGGCAAAGATTGAGAGCCACCCGTTCGGCGGCCAGCAGATCGCGGGTCGGGCCGGTTAACCGCAGCAGCAGGTCTCCGTTGTCCACCCTGGTGCCGTCGGCGACCAGGGGCTGGGCGGCAATCTCCGGGTTACGGCAGGTGAAAACCAGGGGGGCGATCTGTTCGATGCCGGCGGTCACCATGGTTTCCTTGGCGATGAAAACCGCGCTGCCCTGCTGAGTTGCCGGGAAGATGGCTTCGCCGGTGATATCTCCCCGCCCCAGATCTTCATCAAGAAACGAAGCAATCGCCTCCCGCAGACCTCGCTCCAGTCCATTATTTTTGAACATCCGCCAATCGCCCCTTGTCTATTGAGTCGAAAATCCATTATAGTTTGCGTCTGATTATACTGTCGCAACCGGGAAGAACAAGGAGAATAGTTATGGCTGATCGGGGAAGTTCGCAATCAACACCCTTTCAATTGGGGGAGGAGGAGATGGGATCCCCGTTGCCGGGGTTCCCCGGCAAGTCTCCCGGGGGAATGGTCAAGCGGGACACCCTTTTTTTCACCGCCTTTGCCTGTCTGGTGATCGGCTTTGTGGCCGGTATCGTTTTCAGTGTTTACAAGCTGCCGGGAGCAGCCGGCTTTGCTACCGGCCAGGCCGGGGCCATCTCCAACGGTCTCAGTCCCGAGCAGGCCAGGGTGATGGAGAGTCTGGAACGGGCGGTGGCGGCTGATCCGGATAACGTCCAGGCCTGGACCCAGCTGGGGCATCTCTACTTTGATACCGACCGTTATCAGCAGGCGATCACTGCCTATGGCCGCTCCTTGGCCCTGGATCCTGAAAATGCCGATGTGGTTACCGATCTGGGGGTGATGTATCGCCGTAACGGCCAGCCGGAAGAGGCCGTCACCTCTTTTGAACGGGCGATTGCCATCAACCCCCGCCATGAGACCGCCCATTTTAATCTGGGGGTGGTCCTGCTCCATGACTTTAACGACCGGGTCGGAGCGATCAATATCTGGCGGCAACTGCTGGAGCTCAATCCGGTGGCCTACGCCCCCAACGGTCAACTGGTAAGTGATCTGGTTGATGATTTGCTGGCCGAACTCTGAGCCTAATCGCAACTGAATGACTGAATGCTCCCTGCAAAAATACCTGGCTCGCCGGGGTTGCCGCTTCCTGCCGCTGCTGCTCCTGGCCCTGGTCGTCACGGTTTCGGCCGTTCTCAACTATCTTAACATTCGCAGCCATGCCAACCAGATGGCCCTCCATTATGCCGAGGGGATCAGCCAGCTGCTCCTGAACACCCGAACCTGGAACGCCCAACATGGCGGGGTCTATGTCCCCATCACCGCCAAGGACCAGCCCAACCCCTATCTCCAGATCCCCCATCGTGATCTGGTAAGCCAGGAGGGTTTGCGGCTGACCATGATCAACCCCGCTTACATGACCCGCCAGATCGGTGAGATCACCCGCCGCCAGACCGGACTGGTGATCCATATATTCAGTCGTCAGCCGCTCAATCCCCTCAATGCCGCCGATCCCTGGGAGCTGGCATCTCTCGATGCCCTGGAGCAAGGGGGCAAAAATTGGCGTTTGGATCTGCAACGCGACGCCGAGGGCGCGGTCTTTCGCTACATGATCCCCCTGCGGGTGGAGGAGTCCTGCCTGACCTGCCACGCCCGGGATGGTTACCAGCTGGGTGAGTCGCGCGGCGGCATCAGTCTGACTTTTCCGGCCGAGCCCCATTTCGCCATTCTGCGCTCCCAGAAAATGATGATGTTTTTCGGCCATTTGCTGGGTTTTCTGGTGGTGGGCGCCGTGCTGACACTGCTGCTCAATCGGCTGCGCCAGCAGTGGCGGGCCATGGAAAAGGTACTCAGCGAACAGGAGAAGACCATCGCCCAGCGCACCTTGAAGCTGGAGCGTTCCAACGCCGAGTTGCGTGATTTCGCCCAGATCGCCTCCCACGATCTCCAGGAGCCCTTGCGGACCATCGTCTCGTTCGGCAACCGGCTGCTGCTCAAGCACTCGGCGCAACTGGACGATAAGGGCCGTGATTATTTGCGGCGGATAGAAAAGGCGGCCACCCGAATGGGCCATCTGATTCAGGATCTGCTCGACTACTCCCGGGTCGCCTCCCAGGAGCAGAAGTTAACCCCGGTGGATCTCAACGCGTTGCTTCGGGAGGTGCTGGAAGATTTGGAGCAGCGACGCAAGGAGTGCGACGGGCGGGTGGAGATCGCTTCCCTGGGGAGCGTCAACGCCGACCGCAATCAGCTCCACCGCCTCTTTTTGAATTTGATCGGTAATGCCTTGAAGTTTCACCAGGAAGGGGTCAGACCCCTGGTGCGGGTTTCCCGGCAGGAACTTGGTAATGGGCGGGTTCGGCTTCTGGTGGAGGACAACGGCATCGGTTTTGATGAAAAATATCTCGATCGGATTTTTCGCCCCTTTCAACGGTTGCACCTGAGGGGGCAATATCCGGGGACCGGCATGGGATTGGCGATTTGTAAAAAAATCGTGGAAAATCACCATGGAGAGTTGTACGCTCGCAGTCAGCCGGGGGAGGGGACCACCTTTACCATTATTTTGCCGCGCTGGGAGCCATGAGGGCCGCGGTCGGGGGTGGTGCCGAGGTGGATTTGCCAGCTAAAAGGGGGATGGAATATGGGTAAGGAGCTACGGCGTTCGCAACGAATCGAGGTTGGACTTTCGGTGCGAATCATTATCCGCGACAATCACAGTGGGCTGGAGCTGGCGGAGGATATGGGGCTGATCAGCGACATTTCCCGCCACGGTCTGCGGCTGACCGTACCCCAGGCCAAGATAGGTGGCCACCATCTCTTTTACTCATTCCATGAGGATGAGGGGAAGAGCCTCTATCTGGCGGCTTCGGAAGAGCTGGCCCGGGAGGAGGGATTGCCGGAGCTGTTGCAGGCGGTGCGACCGGTTTGGTTTGACCGACTCTTGACCAGGCCGGGGAAGCCGTTCCAGCTGGGGATGGAGTATGTGCAAAAACCGTCCCGGGAGGTTATCGAGTGGCTCCAGAAGATGGTGGCCCAACAGCAACAGCCCTGCCGGTGGTGGCGGCGATTTTTCAGTAAGGGGGAAAAATAAGGTCAGCCTCTTCGGCGGGGCTTACTCCTCCTCTTCCCGGTTGCCCCCCTGAATGATGGGGCTCAAAATATTGAAGGGCAACAGCAGGGTGTTGCGCATCAGGTTGAGCATCCCTTCCCCCACCGCCTCCGGGTGCAGCACCGTGATCTCGGGTTCGCGGATATCCCCCCGGACTCCCACCGGAATGGTGATGATGGCCGTGTCCGGCCCCCCCAGGGCCCGGCCGATGAAAGGGATCCGACCGATGATGGCATCCAGGGTTTTGAAGGTGGCGATCATAACGGTCATATTGGCCTGCCTGGTGCCAAGATCAAGCTGCCCCCGGACAAAAAGATTGAGCCCCTCGCCCTTCACGATCGCCCTTTCCAGATACAGGATGTTATCCTCGATGCGCCCCTCGAACTCCAGGCCCTGGTAAGCAAACCCCCGCTCATCGAGGCCGGTGATGCCGCCGGAAAAGAAGTCGGTCAGGTTGATCAGGCTGAAGATCCGGGCAAGCACTTTCAGGCGCAGGATCCGCCCTCCCCCGGGCGAGTTGATGGTGATCCGCCCTTCTTGCCAGAAAGTCGAATCACCGCGTAAGCGGGCATCGACCCGGCAATCGCCGACGATGATATCCTGACCGATTCCCAGGCAGGAGAGGATATCTTCAAAACGGGAACGCTCCGGGCAGATCGTCCTGATTCGTAAATCTCCCACTCCCAGGGCGGGATCCGAGTACCAGGTGCCGGTGGTTTCCAGGCAGCAAAGAATCCCCTGGGAGATTTCCGCGCTCAAACCACCACCGGGGTGAAGGGCCAGTCTGGCCTGGAAAGGGGTCCAGGTAAAGTAGGGTTGGTCGGCTGGAACTTCGTGGGGCAAAAGCTCCCGGGTGGGACCGGCATCGAATCTGGCCAGATTGACGGTGATTGCTCCGCTAACGGGCCAGGTGGTGGCTGTTGTGGTTGCCCCCTCTTCCCGGCCGTTTTGCGGCCCGGGCAGAGCGGCTTGGGGCAGCCGGTTTTGCCAGCTGAGCAGGGTCGAGCGGCGGAGGAAGGTGGAGTTCAGATCCAGATCAAGGATCAGGCCGCTGGCCGGGTTGGAGCGGATCAGGCCGGCCAGGCTGAGCTGCTCTCGGGGGGAGAGGGACAGTTCCAGTTGCCGCAGATGGAGATCGCTCTTCGGCTGGGGGCCGGTCAGCTCCCGGCCTTCCAGGGCCAGGGTGGTGATCTCCAGGGCCGAGATCCCTTCAACCAGATCCGGGCTTTCTGTCGGGGCCACCGGCGGATGCCAGCGGACCCCTTCAGCCTTGATCTCGCCCTGGAAGAGGGGGGCCCTGGCCCCCTCCGGCAGGAGGAATTGGCCGTGGCCCTGCAACAGGCCCCGGCTGAAGGGCAGTTGGCTGAAAAAACGAGCCAGGGAATCGGGGGCCAGTTCACCCTGGAATTGCACTTGCACGGCGGCCCGGGAATCCTCCCCGGCCGGGGGCGGGCCCAGTCCCAAGTGGAGCGCGGCCTGGTGGAGTTCATCCTCCAGGGACGCTTCCAGGGTCAGCTTGCCGCTTTTCCCGTGGGGAAGTTTGCTGGTGAAGCGCAAGGTGGCGGGAGCTTCTTCCCGGCCGCCGCGCAGCACTCCGGTAAGCTCGCTCAGCCTGGTCTCCCGGCCGGGAAGCTCGCTGGTTAAGTGCAGAGTGAGGGGGTCCAGGACCAGGGGGACCGAGGGCAACAGGGAGGAGGGCAGCCAGTCCCGTTCCCGCAGCCAGCCTCTCCCCTCACCGGTCATCAATCCTTTCAGTTGCAATTCGCCGCGCCACTCCTGCAACAAGCGGTGCTGCAGGCGACCATCGAGAACGATCCGGTCGCCCCGCAACATGCCGGTGAGATCCTGAAAGCGGACCCCGGCCGAAGAAAAGAACAGAGTGCCATGCCCTTCGTTGATAATTCTGGTGGCCAGCAGGGGGGATTGCCAGGCCAGGCCGCGGGGGGCCAGGGCCAGTTCGTATTCCCAACCTTCGGGCTGCCAGAGCTTGCCCGCCGCCCGCCCTTGCCGCAGTTCGACCTGGCCATCAACTTCGTCTAAAACCACCGCCAGGGCTTTTTGCAGCGGGGGATACTCCAGCAGGTGCTGAAACAGGGGGCCGGCCGCCAGCTCCCCCCTCAGTTCCCGGATGATAAAGGGCGCCGTCTCCTCAACCCCGATCTGCCCGACCGCCTGGTCGACCCGGTGGGGGCCGATCCGGCCCCGCACCCCCGACCAGTGGACCTCCTCCCGGCTGATTTGGGCCTGGCCGCTCTCCACCTCCAGGGGCCAGGGCAGGCGCTCATATTCGGTCCGCCCCGCAAGGGTCGCGATATTGACCTGGACGTTGAACTCATCCAGGGTGTCACCAATGGTCAGGCGGCCGGTGGCCAGCCCCTGGGGATGGTGAAAGCGGCGGACCTCGTCCTGGAAGGTCGGCTGCCGGACCAGGCCGGGGAGTACCTCCCGCAGATCGGCCAGGGTGGCCTCCAGGGCCAGGTCCAGCTTGAACTGGCGCAGTTCCTTGAAGAGACCGACGCTGAGGGAACAGTCGTAGCCCCGGCTCTCCCCCAGGGTCGCCCGGGCCTGCCGCAGCTCCAGAATGCCGTTTTCGATCAGCAGCGAGCCGGTGGCATTGAAAAGATGCAGGTCAACCTCCGGAACCATGATCTCCGCCGTGGCGACCTCCACCGCCACGGTCATGTTTCTGAAATCGGCCAGATCACTCTCCGGACCGGCGAAATGAAAGGCGGCGCTGCTGGCCTGGCCATCCCGGACGATATCGTGGAACTCGCGGGCCGCCCGAAAGCGGCCCAGCATGGCCATGACCGCGGTGCGGATCTCCCCGGCATCGAGGTCACGGCCCCGGATATCGATCTCCCAGTAGGGCGAGGGCGGGGCGTTGGCGGCGGCGGTTAAGCGGCGGCTGACCATCCCCTCCAGGTGCATGCCCGGTTCCTTGACCTCAAAGTCGTGGATCAGCAGTTGCCAGTCATCCTGTTTCCTGGTCAATTCCAGGTGGGCCAGGCCGCAGTCCAGCCGGACTTTGCCCTCCTCGGGCGACAGGAGAAAACAGGGGAACTGGCCATGGAGGGAGGCGGTGAACTCCTCCAGCCCCTTGCCGTCGACCGCCAGGGTCAGATTGGCCAGGGTTTCCAGAGTGTTTACCTGACCGTGAGCCAGTGAGGGCACCGCTTCGTGCAGTCGCAGGGCCTTGCCCTCGATGGTCAGATGGTGGCTGCCGCCGGTTTGGTACCACCCCCGCAGGGCCAGGGAGGCTCCGAAGGAGGGGCGGCTTGCAAGTTCCAGGGTTATTCCGGTCGGGTTGAGGAAGAGTTGGCCGTTGATTTCCTCAAGCTGGAGGGGGGCGATGGTTACCCCGGCCAACTCCCCTGGCGCGGTGATGGTGATTCTGCCCCGGCGGATTTGCAGTTCACCGGCGGCGGGCAGCTTGAGGGCCGGGGCCGGCGGGGAATCCGCGGGTTTTGGTGAAGCTTTGATGGCCGCCGGATCGATAAACAGCTGCGGTGAATCGAGAACGATTTGACCCAGTTCCAGCCGCAGTTGGGCCAGGGAACGCCAGCGGGGATAGAGCTGGGCTTCCCCCAGCCGCAGGCGGGCCTGGGGATGGGTCAGTTCGATTCCAGCGATCCGCAGGTGGGGCAGGGGGTGCCAGACCAGTTTGAGGCTGTCCAGGTCGATGTCGCTGGCCAGCCGTTCCGCCAGCTGCTGGGCGAAGCGCTCGCGCACCTGCTCGCTGTCGAGCAGCAGGGTCACAGCCAGGCCGAGCGCCGCCGCTGTCAGCAGCAGGCCCAGCGATATCAGGCGAATTTTAAAAAACATTTAGACCAGAAGTTCATCCTCGCCGGGCCGGTGCCGCCGCTTTAGTTTGGCCGCCCGCCAGGGTTTGCGGCTTAAAACAATCGCCACCGCCAGGCAGCAGAGCAACCAGCCCAGGCCGTAGAGCAGGAGATGGCGGGTCGCGTAGCCGCTGTAGTTGGCGGTAAGATCACCATAGAGGGCCATCAGCAGCAGGATCCCCAGGGCCAGGGGAGTCAGGTAGCGGATAAAGAGGTTCCAGGCCGTTGGAACCCGGCTGCCCAGGCGGCTGATGTGGCGGCGCAACTTTTCCGGACCGATGAACCAGCCGACGATCAGGCACTGGAGCAGACCACCCAGCACCAGGCCGTAGCTGGTGATGAAGTGATCGGTGATGTCCAGCAGGTAGAGTCCGGCCCGGGTGGTGAAGATCAGGCTGCCCAGCAGCCCCAGCAGGCAGAGGACGCTGACCACCCGTTTGCGGGGCCAGTCGAACTTATCGGTCAGGGCGCAGGAGAAGGCCTCGATCAGGGAGACCCCGGAGGTGAGCCCGGCGATGACCAGCACCAGAAAGAACAACACCCCGAAGAGGGCGTTGAAGTCGGGCAGGAGTGAGATCGCCTGGGGATAAACGACAAAGGCCAGCTGCGGGCCGCCTTTGATTGCCTCGGCAAAACCCACCCCCTGGCTGTGGGCCATGAAGCCGACGATCCCGAAAACCGCCAGGCCGGCGAAAATGGAATAGGCACAGTTGGCCGTCGCGGTGATCACCGCGTTGCGGGCCAGGTTGGCCTTGGCCGGCAGGTAGCTGGCGTAGGTGATCATGATTCCGAAACCCAAAGAGAGGGTGAAGAAGATCTGACCGAAGGCGGCGGCCCAGACCCGGCCGGCGGCCACCCGGGCCTCGGGATCGGCGCTGAGAAAATTGATCTTGCTCCAGTCCGGGTTGAGATAGTGGTTGAAGATCCCCTCCCGGGCCCCCTCCAGGGTGAAGGTCCAGACCACCATGATGGCGGTGAGGATCAGCAGCAGGGGCATGAATAACTTGGCCGCCTTTTCGATTCCGTGGCGGATATCGCGGAAACAGATGAGCCAGCAGGCCAGCCAGACCAAAGCGGTGGCCAGCAGGATGGAGGGCCGGATTCCGCCCCAGGCGGCGGCGGACTCGGAAAGCTGGAGGAAGTGGTTGAAGAAAAAATCCTGGGGGTTGTCCCCCCAGGCCAGGGTGAAGGAGTAGACTAGATAGTTGGCGCACCAGCCGATGATCACCGAGTAGTAGAGCATGATGCCAAACATGGCCACCACCGGCATCCACCAGCCCAGCCCTTCGAAACGGCGGTGGATCCGGGCCAGGGCCAGGGGGGAGGAGGCTTTTTCCCGGTGACCGATCCCGTACTCCAGCAGCATGATGGGGATTCCGGCCACCAGCAGGGCGGTGAGATAGGGAACCAGAAAGGCTCCGCCCCCGTGTTCGTGGGCCATGTAGCTGAAGCGCCAGATGTTGCCCAGGCCGATGGCCGAGCCGATGGCGGCCATCAGAAAGCCGATATTGCTCTGCCAGGTTTCACGTGTTTCCTGCATTGGTTGATCTCCGCCATCCTCTTTGCTCTTCGGGCCCAGTCAAAGGCCCATAATAGCATAAGGCATTGAAACAACAAGTTGATTGTGTCGGCTCTTCGTGGTATTAAGCCGGGGAAAAGTTAAGAGTAATCAGCAAACGGATTGTAATGATGAAGAAAATAGCGGTCGGAGTGATAGGGGTGGGGCATCTGGGCAAATTTCATGCCGCCAAGTATGCCGCCATGCCCGAGGCGGAGCTGGTGGGGGTGGTGGATCTGGATCCGGCCCAGGCGGCCCGGGTGGCCCGGGAGTGCGGAACCCGGCCCTTCGGCGATTATCGTGAACTGCTGGGTCAGGTGGAGGCGGTGAGCGTGGTGGTGCCCACCGTCCACCATTATCAGGTGGCCCGAGATTGCCTGGAGCAGGGGGTGGATATCATGCTGGAAAAGCCGATGACCACCACCCTGGAGGAGGCCGACCGGTTGATCGCCCTGGCCGAGGCCGGGGGCCGGATTCTCCAGGTGGGCCATATCGAGCGTTACAATCCGGCGGTGGTTGCCCTGGAGGGTCTGCTGACCCGGCCGCTGTTCATCGAATCCCACCGCATCCATATGTTTAAACCCCGGGGGCTCGATGTCGATGTGGTTCTGGATCTGATGATCCACGATATCGATATCATCCTCAGCATTGTCGATTCCCCGATCAGCTCCATCCATACCGTGGGGGTGCCGGTGGTGACCCCGATCACCGACATCGCCAACGCCCGGATCATCTTTGAAAACGGCTGCACCGCCAATATCACGGTGAGCCGGATCTCCAAGGACAATATCCGCCGGTTGCGCATCTTTCAGCCCAAAAGTTATATCTCGGTTGATTACGGCAAAAAATCACTGATGATGATCAGGTTGAAGGATGAGTTGAACCAGTTGGGCCTGCCCCAGGAGGAGATCGTCACGGTGGCCTTGCCGGAGCAGGACGCCCTGGAAGCTGAGTTGCGGGACTTTATCGCCAGCGTGCGGGAGCGCACCACCCCCAAGGTTTCCGGGGTCCAGGGACGGATGGCCCTGGCGGTGGCCCAGGAGATCATGCAGCAGATCAAGGACAATTTCAGCAAATATCGCGACCTGATCCAGCCTCCCCGGGCGTGAGGGTGGACGTGGCCAACTCCCAGCCCCATATCCTGATTGTCGCCGGGGAGGCCTCCGGCGACATGCACGGTGCCAACCTGGTCAAGGCGATCAAGGCCCAGCGGCCGGAGGTCAGGATCAGTGCCATGGGTGGCGGGGCCTTGGCCGCCCAGGGGGTGAATCTGGTTTATGAGTCCAGCCGCCTGGCGGTGGTGGGGCTGATCGAAGTGTTGAGCCATCTGGGGGAGATCAGGGCCGCCCTGGCCAAACTGCGGGCCTTCCTGCGGGAGCAGCGCCCCGAGCTGCTGATTCTGATCGACTATCCCGATTTCAACCTGATGCTGGCGGCTACAGCCAAAAAGCTGGGAATCCCGGTTTTTTACTATATCAGCCCCCAGGTCTGGGCCTGGCGTCAGGGTCGGGTGCGGACCATCCGCCAACGGGTGGATATGATGGCGGTGATTCTCCCCTTTGAGCAGGAGTTTTATCGGAACCGGGGAGTGGCGGTGGAGTTTGTCGGCCACCCCCTGCTCGATGAACTGGCGGAGGTGGTCAGCGAGAGTCCCACTCCCCATGGCGGGCCCGGCCGGTTGATCGGCCTGCTGCCCGGCAGCCGGCGCCGGGAGCTTGCCACCATGCTGCCGATTTTCCTGGCCGCCGCCCGCCGTCTGGCCGCCCAACTGCCGACCCCGCCCCGTTTCGTCCTGCCCCTGGCTCCCGGCCTTGATCCCCGGGAACTGCAGGGTTACGGCCTTGATCAGGCCGCCGATCTCCAGATCGAGATCAGCACCGAACAGCGCCACCGGACCATGGCCCGCTGTGATGTGGTGATGGCCGCCTCCGGCACCGTCACCCTGGAACTGGCGATCCTGGGAGTTCCCATGGTGGCTGCCTACAAACTTTCCCCCCTCAGCTATCTCCTGGGCCGCTTGCTGATCGATCTGCCCCATGCCACCCTGGTCAACCTGGTGGCGGGGCGGGAGGTTATTCCCGAGCTCTTGCAGTATGAAGCCACGCCGGAAAAGATCAGCCGGGCGGTGGCGGATTTGCTGGAAGATGAGGGCCGAAGAGCGGAGATGGTGGCCGCCCTGGCCCAGGTCCGCCAGCAGCTGGGGGGGAGCGGGGCCTCACAGCGGGCCGCCGCCCTGGCTTTGGCCATGTTGGAGAGCTCCCGGGTCGCCATCACTTCTTAACAGTTGCGCCAAGGCGGTTTGGCGGCGGGAGGTGTCCCGATTGTTGACCGCCAGGGCCAGGGCCCGGCGGCTGCCCACCAGCACCGCCAGCTTTTTGGCCCGGGTCAGGCCGGTATAGACCAGGTTGCGGAAGAGCATCTTGTAGTGCTGGGTCAGCACCGGCATAATCACCGCCCCGAACTCGCTGCCCTGGGATTTGTGGATGGTGATGGCGTAAGCCAGTTCCAGTTCAGTCATCTGATCACGGCGGTAGGTGACCCCGCGATCATCGGGGGGGAAGGTGACCCGGCAGGTCTGCTCCTCGTGGTCGATGGCGCTGATGGTGCCGATATCGCCGTTGAAGACCTCCAGATCGTAGTTGTTGCGGGTGTGGATCACCCGGTCGCCCAGGCGGAAGAGGCGGCTGCCCGCTTCGATCTCCGGTTTGTCCGCCCCGGCGGGATTGATCCGGGCCTGGATCACCTGATTGAGATTGCGGGTGCCCAGGGTTCCCCGGGTCATGGGGGTCAGGATCTGAATCTCGGTTTGTCCGCCCCGGTACTTGGGAATCCACTCCCGGTAGAGCTTGACCACCACCTCCACCGCCGTCAGGCCATAGTGCAGCGACGACCAGGGATGGACCCGACTGAGCAGGGCCCGCAACTCCTCGGCCGCGGTGGCGGCGGCCAGCAGTTGCTCCAGGTTGACGTGGCGGAATTTGGCCGGCACCGTCAATTCGCTTTCATAGGGGATCACCTCCTCGCCCAGCCGGAACTGATAGGGGTCGCCGCCAGCCGATGGCACCGGGGCGCTCTTTTCCCGGAAATGGCCGCGGACCCGGTGGAGAAACTGCAACTGTTCCTGGCTGGCTTCGTCGGAATCGATAAAGAGGCAGTCGTTATCCTCCCGCCAGCCGGCCGGTTGGTGAAAGGGGGAGGTGATTCGGGGGATTTCCCCTTGATTGATCTGGTGGGCGAACCGGATAATAGCCGAGGTTGCCGCCTGGCGGAAAACCTTGCTCAGTTTAAAACAGGGGACCCGACCCGAGGCGATGAGATCGCGCAGCACGTTGCCGGCTCCCACCGGGGGCAACTGGTCCGGGTCACCGATCAGCAGCAGTTGCCCCTCCGGCGGAACCGCCTGGAGCAGGGCGGCGGCCAGGCTGATGTCGAGCATTGAACATTCATCGACAATCAGGAAATCGCAATGCAAGGGGTTGTCGGCCCGGCGCTTGAAGCCGCTGCCGGCCCATTCCAGCAGCCGATGGATGGTCCGGGCCTCGCGCTCCACCACCTCGCTCAGCCGCTGGGCGGCCCGGCCGGTGGGAGCGGCCAGCAGCACCCGCCGGCCCATCGCTTCCAACAATCGGACCAAAACCCGGGTGGCGGTGGTTTTGCCGCAACCGGGCCCCCCGGTGAGAATGGCGCAGCGGCGTCCGGTGATTCCGGCCACTGCCGCTTGCTGCTCCGGGGAGAGCGTCAACTTTTGGCCCCGGCAGTAGCGCTCCAGCCAGGCTGTCACCTGTTGTCGGTCAAAGGGTACCGAAACGAGCCGGCTCTGAATCCGGTCGGCCACCGCCTGCTCTTCATGGTAGAGGGTTTTGGAGTAGTAGCAGGGGCGGGCCGGAGAGGTTGCCTCTGCGGCCAGGTGCCGCACCATCAGCCGCCCCTCGTCCGCCATCCTTGCCAGCAGGCCGGCGACCCGGTCGCCGACCTCAAGCTCCAGCAACTGTTTGACCTCCTGTTCCACCTGCTCCCGGGTCAGGTAGCAGTGGCCCTGTTCCCTACCTGCGGCCAGAATATGGCGGATGGCGGCCATCAATCGGGGATCGCCATCGGCGGCAAAGCCCATTCCCAGGGCCACCCGGTCGGCGGAGAAGAAGCCGATTCCGTAAATATCCTCGGCCAGCCGATAGGGGTCGCGGCTGACCACCTCGATGGCCCGGTCACCGTACTCTTTGTAGATCCTGACCGCGAACAGGGTGCTGATCCCCTGGTTTTGGAGAAAAAGCATCACTTCCCGGATCGCCCGGTGTTCCTGCCAGGCTGTCCTGATGCTTTGCAGTTTGCCTTGGGCGATGCCCGGCACCTCGGTAAGCCGTTCGATCTCCTTTTCAAAAACCGTAAGGGTCTGCTCGCCGAAATGGCGCACGATTTTGCGGGCGGTCTTGGGTCCCACCCCCTTGATCAGGCCGGACCCCAGGTACTTTTCCAGGGCCGCGGCGGTGGCCGGCTTGAGCTCCAAGGCTTCTCGGGCCATGAACTGACGGCCGAACCGGGGGTGATCGTGCCAGCTCCCGGTAAAACGCATGGTGGCCCCGGCGAAAACCCGGGCCTGGTGGACCACCACCTTGACCGGCTCCAGCCGCTGGTCAAAGGGCTGCACCCGCAGGACGGTCCAGCCGTTGGCCGGGTTATGGTGGGTGATCCCCTGGACGATCCCCTTCAGTTCATCTTCCATCCCCCGATTATTTCCGGGTTTGCCGCCGCAAAGCAAGGCAAATCAGTCGGCACCTCCCCCCCGGACTTAGATCACCACCGGCAGCTCATGCCAGGAGGTGGTATAGGCCGGGGATTTGCGGGCCTGCTTGTTTTGCCAGGTTTTTGCCAGCCCGTTGGCGGCGCTGTGGATGGTGTCCCGCCCCCAGCGGCGGTTGATCCGATCAAGAGCGCCCATTAACTCCTCCCTTTCCCGCTGGGGCGGTTGAAAGAGATTGGGCTGGGTCTGATCGGCCGGGCTGAGATCCAGCAACACCACCCCCACCTTGCGATAGGAGCGGCCGGGGCGGTAAAGCCGGGCCAGAACGGCGGCGGCCCGGCTGATCAACTCCGGGGTATCAGCGGTGGGCTGGGGCAGGTTGACGGCCATGCCGTCCACCTGCCGGCCATGGTCGGCGGAGAAAAGATTGGCGGCCAGATAGACCTGGAGGGCGCCGCTCTTCTGCCGTTGGCCCCGCAGCTTTTCGGCGGCCAGGGAAACGTAGGAACAGAGCGCTTCCCGCAGATCGGAGAAAGCGGTTACCGGCCGGCCGAAGGAACGGGATGAAGCGATCGATTTGCCGGCCGGCGGGACCGAGACCAGGGGCAGACAGGAAACCGCGCGCAGCTCCATGGCGACCCGCAGGCCGGTAATGCCGAGATGCCGGCGCAACCAGCCGTCATCGGCATTTTTCAGGGCCAGGGCGGTACGGATGCCGCGGGTGGCCAGCCGGGCGGCGGAGCGGGGGCCTATCCCCCAGATATCGTTTACCGCCACGGTGGCCAGGAGTTCATCAAGGCCCTGTTCCGGCAGCAGAAACACCCCTTCATGTTCCGGCTCATTTTTGGCGATCCGGTTGGCGATCTTGGCCAGGGTCTTGGTGGGGCCGAATCCGATGGAAACCGGAATCCCGACCTGGCGGCCGATGACGGCCCTTATGGCGCGGCCGTTTGCCCGCAATTCCACCGGATTGCCATCGGGCAGCCGGATAAAGGCCTCGTCGATGGAGTAGATCTCCACCTCCGGTTCCAGCTGACCCAGCAACTCCATCACCCGGCGGGAGATATCGCCGTAAAGGGGAAAGTTGGAAGAGAAAACCTCAACCCGGTGGGCTTCGATCAACCGGCGGCAGCGGAAGAAGGGTTCGCCCATCCCGATCCCCAGTTTTTTGGCTTCGTTGGAGCGGGCGATGATGCAGCCGTCATTGTTGGAGAGCACCACCACCGGGCGGTCGGCCAGCCGGGGGTTGAAGAGGCGCTCGCAGGAGACGTAGAAGTTGTTGCAGTCTAGCAGGGAGAAGATCCGGCCCATGGTTTTCTTTAGAGGGTATGGATGACGAAGGTGACCACGCCCCAGATTTCGCAGGTTGCCTCCCCGCTGAGTTCGATGGGTGGATAGGCGGGGTTTTCGGCCAGCAGCCGCACCCGACCCTCCCCTTTAAACAGCCTTTTTACCGTAAGTTCACCGTCCACCGCCGCGATTACCACCCTGCCGCTGACCGGCTCCAGGGAGCGGTCCACCACCAGGATGTCATCATGGTGGATGCCGGCTCCGATCATGGAGTCCCCCGCCACCCGGACGAAGAAGGTGGCGGCGGGGTGGGTCACCATCAGCTCGTTGAGATCGAGCCGGCCTTCGATATAATCTTCGGCCGGGGAGGGAAAGCCGGCCGAGACGCCTTGGGCGAACAGCGGCCTTTTCAGTTCACCTTTGCGAGCGAAAGCTTTAATGACGGAGATGGTGGCGGCGTTTTCCATGGCGTAAGCTTACCAGATTCGCGAACCGGCGGCCCGTTGAAAAAAAATGGCGCCGGCTGGTTGTACCGGCGGTTTAAGGTTGACCGGAGCCGCCAATACTTTTACAACGGCGGCAAATGGACACCGCCACGCTTGATAAGATATTGACCCGCCTGGCCGAGGAGATCCCCAACTACCGGGTGCCGGTGGTGGACCTGATCGCGGTCCAGACTCACGACCCGTACAAGGTGCTGGCGGCCACCATCCTTTCGGCCCGCACCCGGGATGAAACCACGGCCGGGGCCGCCGCCCGCCTGTTCGCCAAGGCGCCGGACCTGGCCGCCTTGAGCCGGCTGACGGAAGGGGAACTGGCCCGGCTGATCCATCCGGTGGGTTTTTTTCGCAACAAGGCCGCTTACCTGGCCCGCTTGCCCGAGGCCGTTAACACCCTGTTTGGCGGTCGGATTCCCGATAGCGTGGAAGAACTGATCAAACTGCCGGGAGTGGGACGCAAGACCGCCAACCTGGTGGTGGTGGTGGCCTTCGGCAAGCCGGCGATCTGTGTCGATACCCATGTCCATCGGATCATGAATATCTGGGGCTATGTGCAAACCGCCACCCCGCTGGCCACCGAAACCGCCCTGCGGGCCAAACTGCCGGACCAATACTGGCTGACCATCAACTCCATGCTGGTGGCCTTCGGGCAGGCGGTCTGCAAGCCCCTCTACCCCCACTGCGACCGTTGCCCGGTGGTGCAGTGGTGCCCCCAAATCGGGGTTACCCCCCGTCGGGTGCCCACCGGTCCGGCCGTTGCCGGCACCCGGCCGGAGCTGCGGCTGATCTCCTGGAACGTCAACGGATTGCGGGCCATCGTCGGCAAAGGCTTTGCCGAGATCGTGGGGCAACTGGCCCCCGATATCCTGGCCCTGCAGGAGATCAAGGCCCACCCCGAACAACTGCCCAAGGAAGCAAGGGAGTTGCCGGGCTATCATGCCTACTGGTTGCCGGCCCAACGGAAGGGCTATTCGGGGGTGGCCACCTTCAGTCGTCGGGAGCCGCTGGCGGTCCGTTACGGCATGGAGGTTGCGGAGTTCGACGGCGAGGGCCGGGTGTTGACCCTGGAGTTTGCCGATTTTTTTCTGATCAACGCCTACCTGCCCAACGCCCAGCCCGAACTGGCCCGGCTGGGTTACAAGCTCGCCTTCTGCCGCCGCTTCAGCGAATTCGCCGCCGACCTGGCCCGGCAAAAAACCGTGGTGGTCTGCGGCGATCTCAACGTGGCCCACCGGGAGATCGACCTGGCCCGCCCCAAGGAGAACCAGCAGAGCCCCGGTTTTTCCCGTGGGGAAAGGGCCTGGATGGATCGGTTCCTGACCGCCGGTTTCGTCGACACCTTCCGGCTGTTCCATCCCGAGGGTGGTCACTACAGTTGGTGGAGCTACCGGGGCGGCGCCCGCCAACGCAACGTGGGCTGGAGAATCGACTATTTCTGCGTCGACGCCGACAGTCGCCACCGGGTGAAGGCGGCGGCCATCCACCCGGAGATCACGGGTTCGGATCACTGCCCGGTGGAACTGCTGCTGATCGCCCCCCTCCCATCTTGAAATAACAAGCATTTAGGTTGACAGCTCAGGTGGCGATTCTGGATAATCAATCATCAGTTTTATGATTGCCAGTCCCGGCTTGGAGAACAGGCTTGGGCTGTTCCGATCCGTTTTTTCTCTTTTTAGTTGCCTGATAATCAGGGCGATGACCAAGGAGTGGGTGATGAATGACAAACTCATTGCTGGCAAAAATCCTGAAGATGCCCAGGGCAAGTCGACCGGGCTTGGCCCAATGCTGAAAAATTCCTTGAGCGTGCAGACCAAGTTTTTCCTGGTCACCGGCTTGATCCTGCTGCTCAATTGTCTGGGAACGGCCCTGATCATCTATCAGGCCGAGAAAAGGCAGCTGGTGGCAAGGGCTTTTGATCAGTCGGAGCTTGTGATGGCGGCGGTGGAGGCCAGCCGGGCCTATGTTCGGGAAGAGCTGCGGCCGGTTATGTACAGCCGGTTTGGCCAGGATTATTTTCTCCCCGAGGCCATGTCCACCTCATATGTGGGGCGGGCGGTGATGGAGCGTTTTGCCCCCCTGGTGGGGGATTATAACTATCGCCGGGTGGCGATCAATGCCCGCAATCCCCACTATGAAGCCGATGAACTGGAACGGCGGATGATCGCTTATTTCGTCGAGTATCCCGACCAGGCCGAATGGCGGGGGCTGTTGAAGATTGATGGCGAGGACAAGTTTAAACGGTTCCGGCCGGTCTACTTCGAAGAGGAATGTCTGCTCTGCCATGGCCGGCCGGAGCAGGCCCCGCCGAGCCTGGTTGAAACATACGGAAGTCGTTTGGGTTTCGGCAAAACTGCCGGTGAATTGGCCGGCCTGGTGACGGTGGGGGTGCCGGTGGCGGCGACCATGGTCGAGGCCCGGCAAAAGGCGGCTTTAATTTTCCTGGTGGTCGCCAGCGGCTTGGCCTTGGTGTTATTGGCGCTGAGTTTTTTCTTTCACCGCATGGTGGTGATCAACCTGCGCGGGATTCTCGAAATATTTCGCGATCAGGAGGAGTCCCCCCCCAAGGCCAGGGAGCAGTTGCTTGCCGATCCGGGCCGGAAAATAAATTTTTTTCAGCACAAGGATGAGTTGGTCGAACTGACCGCGGCGGCCTACAATATGGCCGCAAGCCTGAGGCAAAAAAAGGAGCAGTTACGCCTCTACAATCAGGAACTCGAACAGCGGGTTGAGGAGCGCACCAGCGCTTTGCAAAAATCGGAACAGGCCCTGCGGGAGGCTCGCGATCATCTCGAGGTGCGGGTGCGGCAGCGCACCGCCGAACTGGAGCAGGCCAATGTTGAGCTGGAAGAGAGCCGGCGTCGCGTCGAGATGGCCCATCGGGACTGGAATGACGCCTTCGATGCCATTCAGGACCCGATATTCATCCATGATCGCAATCACCGGATCGTCCACGCCAACCCCGCTTACGTTCAACGGGCGGGTCTGCCGCTGGAGGAGTTGCGTGGTCGAACCTACTACGAACTTTTTCCCAAGCTCTCCCAGCCGTTGCCCTCCTGTCGGGATTTCCCGGAAAAGCTGACCCAGGAGGGTGGCGATGAGGTAACCCTGCCCCAGGGTGAGGTCTTGGTCTCCCGCTCCTTTGGGATTCGCCGGCCCGATGGGAGTTATCGTCACTCTATTCACATTTTAGAGGATCTGACCGAGTTGCGCCGTTTCGCCCTGGAGCTGCAACGGTTGAACCGCGCTTTGCGCACCATCAGCCGGGGCAATGAGGCGCTGGTCCGGGCCGTTGACGAGTCCGGTCTGCTTGACGAAGTGTGCCGGATTCTGGTGGAAACCGGCGGTTACCAGATGGCCTGGGTGGGCTATCTCCAGGACGATCAAGCAAAAACGATAAGGCCGGTGGCCCACGCCGGCCGTGAGGAGGGCTTTCTGCAGGCGGTGCCGACAACCTGGGCCGATGAACCCCACGGCCGGGGGCCGACCGGAATCGCCATTGTCCGGCGCCAGGCCGTTACCTCCCGCGATCTGCGAAGCGACCCGGACTTTGGACCCTGGCGGGAGGAAGCCCTGGAGCGGGGCTATGCCTCGGTGATTGCCTTGCCCCTGTTTGATGGGGAGGAGATGTACGGCGCCCTCTCCATTTATGCCGCCGAACCCAATGCCTTCGACACCCATGAAGTGGTGCTGCTCAGCGAGCTGGCCGATGATCTCGCCTTTGGCATCCATATGCTGCGGATTCGCGCCGAACGGGAAGCGGCGGTCCGCGACCTGGCGGCCAGCGAAGCCCGGTTTCAGGAGCTTTTTGAACACGCGCCGACGGGTTATCTTTTGCTGGGCCTGTATGACGGCACCATCATCCAGGTCAACGAAGCGGCCATCCGGATGCTGGGCTATCAAAGGGCGGAACTGGTGGGCGGCTCTCTGTTCGCCCTGTTCCCTGCAGGAGAAAACGGTCTGACCCGGGCTGAGGCTCTGTTCTCCCTTTTCAGTGAAGGCGCCCAGCTCAGGGATCAGGAACTGCAGATTAGGCGCAAAAACGATGAAATCATCTGGATTAGCCTTACCGCCCAGCCGGTTTTCGACCAGGCGGGTCGGATCGTGGAGTGCCGGGCCAGCATCCTCGATATCTCGAAACGTAAAGAGGCCGAACAGGGGCGGCAGCAACTGACCGAACGCCTGCAACGCAGTCTGGTGCAGACGATTCAGGCCATTGCCACCACCATCGAAAAACGTGATCCCTACACCGCCGGCCACCAGCAGCGGGTGGCGGAGTTGGCGGTGGCCATCGCCCGGGAGATGGGGCTTGATGAGCAGCGCATCGAAGGTTTGCGGCTGGGGGCGATGATCCATGATATCGGCAAGATCTATGTTCCGGCGGAACTGTTGAACCGGCCGGGAGAGCTTGACGAGTTGGAATTTCGCTTCATCCGCACCCACTCCGAGGTGGGTTATGAGATCATCAAGGGGGTGGATTTCCCTTGGCCGGTGGCCGAAATGGTGGTCCAGCACCATGAATGGCTGGATGGAAGCGGCTACCCCAAGAATTTGCGGGGAGACGCGATCATCCTTGAGGCGCGGATCATCGCGGTGGCCGATGTGGTGGAAGCGATCACCAACCACCGCCCCTACCGTCCGGCCCTGCAACTGGATAAAGCGATCCAGGAGATCCGGGAGCATCAGGGCAGCCGCTATGATCCGGTCGTGGTGGCTGCCTGTGTCCGTCTTTTTGAGGAAAAGGGGTTTAAGTGGAGTAAAACCTGGGGGGCCGGTCCGGTCGGATAAACCGCCCTCGCTCGGTTTACAGCGACTCCGAATCCTTGCTGAAGAGCAGGGCGGCATTGATCCCGCCGAAACCGGAGTTGCAGCTGATTATCGAGGGGGCCCTCAGGGGCAGGGGGGTGCTGCCGTCCATGGGGATGGCGGCGTTTTCTCCCCGCCGGAGCCCCACGGTGGGGGGCAACACCCCGGCAGTGAGGCTGCGGACGGCCATGGCCGCCTCGATCACCCCGGCGGCCCCCAGGCAGTGCCCGATGGCACCCTTGACCGAGTGAACCGGCGGGGGGCTCTCCCAGACCCGGGAAAAGGCCAGCAACTCCATGGCGTCGTTGTAGGATGTCCCGGTGCCGTGGGCATTGATCCCGCCCACCTCCCTTTGGCCATTGGCGGTTGCCTGTCGCAGGGTTCTGATCAGGCCGCTGGCGCGGCGGCAGGGGGCGGTGATATGGGAGGCATCGCAGGAGATGCCGTAACCGCTGAGTCGCGCCAGGATCGGCCACCGCCGGTTGGCGGCTTCGGTGGCGGTGGTGAGCAGGAGCCAGCCGCCCCCCTCGCCCAGGGAAAGACCGTCCCTGGCTGCGTCAAAGGGGCGGCAGCCGTTGGCGGAAAGGGCCTGGAGACTGGCGAATCCTTCCAGGACAAAACGGCTGAGCAGATCCACCCCCACCACCAGGGCGGCCCGGCACTCCCCGGCCTGGAGGCGCATGGCGGCCTGCATAACGGCGATGGTGCCCGAGGCGCAGGCTCCGCTGGTTACCAGCTGATCTCCACCGCTCAGGCCCAGTTTTCGCCCGAGATAGCCGCTTAGGGTTTGGGGCTGGCCCGGCCAGGGGCCCGGTCCGCCGAGCAACTCATCGACCGCCCCCTTGGTGGTCGCGCAAATAAGGGCGGTTTGGGAGGGGAGGATCGGGATGGTGGCCAGCAACCGATTCAGCAGGGCCCGGAGTCGTTGATCGGTGCCGATGGGGGTCGGCAGTTCGGCCACCATTCCCACCGGCCGGGGATCGGGCAATCCCGCCCGCGGGTCGGTCCGCAAACCCGAGCGACCGGCCAGCAGGCCCTGCCAGGTCGCCTCGCCGTTGCCCAGGGCCGTTTCCATCCCGGTCATACTGACGACAATCGCGCTCATGGTGCCAGCATACCTTGCCGCCATTTTTCCCTGAACGCTGCGATCCACTGGGGATGAGTCAGCATCAGGCCGCCTTGGGGATCGGTCAGCAGCTGGATGGTACAACCGCTGGCCGCCACCCTGCCGTCGGCGCCGCTGATCAGATAGCTGTAGTCCAGCCGCACGGCGTCATTCCAGTGCAGGGTTGCGGCGATGGTGATCTCTTCGTCAAAGAAGAGGGGGGCTTTGTAGTCGATCTGCATCTGGACGATGGGTGCCAGGACCCCGTACTCGATAAACTGGCGGTAACTCAAGCCGTAGCGGTCGCCGGAGGCGATGCGGCCATCTTCAAAGTAGCTGGGGTAGCGGCCGTGCCAGACAATCCGCAGCATATCCACCTCTTCGAAGCGCACCCGTCTGGTAGTGGCGGCGGTGAGGGGAGGGGGAGCGCCCGGGTCGGTGGAGAAATATTTTTTCAGCAGGCCCATGGCAAGGATTACCGTTTGGCGGCGGAGAGGTCGATGGTTCCGTCGGCCACCGTCTCTCCGGCCCGTTGCAGGGAGAACTCCGCCTGCCAGCCCGCTCCCCGGGGCTTAAGGGTGACAGCAGCCTGGAGAAGGTCATCGGGCCGCACCGCGCCGCGAAATTTCACGTTGCGGCAGCCCCCGGGGCTGAGCTGCTCGTCCACCGCCAACTCCGCCAGGTGGCGCACCGCGGCCAGTTGGACCACCGCCGGCAGGATCGGATGCCCGGGAAAATGACCGTTGAAGGCGGGAAAGGCGGGAGCGAAGCTGAACTCCCCGGTGACGGCAATCTCCCCAGCCCGCTGCTCCCGTTGCCACTGGCGCAGGGAGTTATGTAGCGCCTCTTCAATCGCCGGCATCAATCCTCTCCTGATCTCTGGTGAGCAGCAATGTTACCCGGAGCCAGGGATTTGTGAAAGTAATTCCCGTCCAGTTGGCGGCTAAAGTTGCCGGGGGGGCACTATACTCCACCCTCCAGAGGGGCAGGAGGCCCAGCTTGGCGAACTTCTTCATCCCTTGCGCGTTGGTTTCCTGTTGGCAAAAGCGCAACAGCAGGTTGCGGTCGCAGGGCGTGGCGGCCGGCTGCAACAGAAAGATCCGCCGCAGGGATTGGGCCAGGAACTCCGGCAGCCGGTGGTCGCGAAAGATCGCCAGCTCCCGGATGGGCTGGTACTCGCCGCCGGCGGTCAGCCGGGCCTCAAGCAGGGTTACTCCCGAGCCATCCAGCAGGACATAGTAGAGTCCGTCCCCCTCCCTTCTGGTGCCCAGCAGGCCGGTAAATTGCGTTTTTTCTCCCCGCAGGATCTTGATCCGCCACAATAGCTCCTCGCCGGCTGCCGGTGCGGCCGGCGGGTGGTCCCGCTCGCCGATCGCCACCCGGGCCGGCAGGGCGCAGCCGGCCAGCAGGCCGAGCAGCAGGATGGCTGTGAGGGAGCGGAGCAATCTTGCCATCTAGCTTTCCCGGCAGCCGTTGCCGGCCAGAATGGGCGAGATCACCAGCGCCGTGGGCCAGGCCAGGCCGATGCCGCAAAGGACGGTGACCCCCAGGGAGTGGAGGGCGGGGTGCTGGGCAAAGGCCAGGACCCCGAAACTGAGCAGGGAGCTGGCGGCGCAAATGGAAACCGCCAGGAAAGTTTTGCCCTCCAGGCGGCCACCCCGGGCGCAGACCACGAAAATTCCGTAATCCACACTCAGGCCGATCACCATGATCCCCATCAAAAGATGCATCATATTGAGTTCGCCGCTGGTTAGCCGGCTGAAGATGATCATGGCGGCCAGGGCCGACAGGACCGGGGCCAATACGGCCAGCACCAGCCGGGGTTTTCGGAAGGCCAGCAGGGCCAGCAGGCTGATCAGGATGGCGGCTCCGCTGACCAGGACCACCATGTCATGGCGCATCAGCTCCTCCACCTGCCGCCGCCACTTCTGGTTGGCAAGGACGGTGATCCCGGGATGCTCCGTTTCCAGGGCCAGCAGTAAAGGGAGGGCTGCGGCCGCCGGTGCCACCGTGGTCAACAGCAGAATATCCGGCTGGTTGCCGTCGGTTGACGGGCCGGGCAGCCTTACCATGGTGGCCAGCAGAGGTTGCAGCGGCCCTTGGAGAATTCTTGTCGGATTGCTGGCCGTCGGTGCCGTCTCGAGCCGCTTAAGGAAGGGTTTAAAGGCGTCGGGGGCAAAGCCGGCCGCCGCCGCGGCTTTGTCGAACCGGGGCAGGAACTCTGCGGAGTGAGAACGCCAGAACTCGTTCCAGGCGGTCAGTTGCCGTTGTTGGGCCGCCGGTCCGGGCAGCAGCGGGGCCAGGCTCTGAAATTGCAGAGAGTCGGCTTGCCGCAGGTGCTGATAGACAATGAAATTCCGATCCAGGGCCTGCTCCAGGGTGGAGCCGGCCGCCACCACAAAGGCCTGATCCCCCCGCTCCCGCCAGGTGGCCCGGAAGTGCTCTTCATCGGCGAGCACTTTGGGGTCGGGGGCGTCCAGCACCTGGAGGTCGCCATTGTAAGTCAGTTGCGGCCAGGAGAGTACGCCGGCGGCCAGCAGTGAGCCCCACAGGGCCAGAGCCATGAACCGTCCCGGCAGCGAGGGGATATTCGGCACCCGGAACCAGGGGGCCGGGCGCGGTCTTATCCGCCCGGGGCCAACAAGGGTGGGCAGCAGCAGCCAGGAGAAGATCACCGCCAGCAGAATGCCGCTCAGGGAGAGGGAGGCCATCTGCCGATGGGAGGGGACTTCGGAAAACAACAGGATGATGAAAACCCCGGCGGTGGTCAGGGTGGCCAGGGCCACGGGTCGCAAGAGCAACTTCTTGATCTGTCTGCTGTCGCCCTCCGCGCCGACCAGGGCCAGATAGATATGGACGGCGAAGTCAACGGCGATGCCGATCAGGACGATACCGAAACCCAGGGCCAGGGCGCTGACCCGGCCATGGATCATTCCCATCACCGCGATGGCGGCCGGAGCCGCCAGGAAGGGGATGCCCAGCACCAGCAAAGCCCGCCAGTCCCGCAGGGTAAAGATCAGCATGCTGAAGAGGAGAACGGTGGCCACCGGCAAGAGCAGCCGCAGGTCACGCTGAACGGAATCGGCATTGGCCAGGGTATGGGGTAAGGAGCCGATTATCCGCCACTCCACCCCGGCGGTCAGGTTCTCTTCCATGATCTTCGTCAGCCGCCGGGCCACCTCCCTGGCCCCGCTGGAGTCGGTCAGCGATCTGGTGCTTTCCGCCAGCAGCAGGATGCTGGCGCGATCATCGCTGAGGAAAAAACCGTCGCTGATGGAGCCGGTGAAGCCGCTTTCAAGATGGGACAGTTTTTGCAGCACCAGGCCCATCAGGCCCAGGGGATCACGCTGGACCTGATTTTTAAGGATAAAACCGACCGGACTGTTGAGGCGGGCGAAGTTAGTTTCCAGGGTGCGGGTCAGTTGCTCTTCAGTCAGTCGAGGAGCCAGGGCGGCCAGCTCCTCCTCATGGAGCAGGGTGGGCAGGTGGGGCTCAAGTTCCTGGAAAAGGGCCAGTTCAAAATCGGTGGGGAAACGGTAGATCACCTCGGTGAACAGCGGGGCCGCCGCCATGGCCTCCCCGACTCCCACGGCGCTGGCTTTCAGGGCGCTGAGGGCCGCCTCTCCATCCGGGTAGTGGGTGGGGTCATGGCTCAGGGTGATGAAGAGGCGGTCCACCAGGCCCAACTGCTGCAGCAGGGCGATGTCACCGCGAACCGCCTCTCCGGGTAAAAGATCCAGGGCGTCGTCGTTGATCTCCAGCTTGAATGCCTGCCAGGTCCCAGCCAGGACGATCAGCAGCACCAGCAGCCAGGGCCACGGCGGTCGTGATGGTGGGTGATCACGGGGAGGGGGAGGGCCGGACCCCGGCCGCCCCTCATTCTCGGCGGGCATCCTGCCCGCCTGCGAGGTGCCAGCTGCCCCCTGCGCGTCCATGCGCCCGGCAGCGGGCAAATCCGGGGCGGCCGGGGTCCGGCCCTCCCCATGATCACCAGCTGGCCCTCTATTCACGGCTGTTGCAGCGGCTGAAAAGATTTTCATCAAGGGGGGCATCGAGCTGGTAGTCGTGGAAGGAGATGGTGGTGCTGTCTCCGCCGGGTTCGGCAATTATCACTTGCCGCGGTTGCAGGGAGTCGGGGTCGAAAGCGATGGTGACCGAGGCGATAAATTCGCCGACCTGGCGGTTTTTGGGTTCAACCAGCAGGGTGTGGGGGGCGGCCAGGGTTAGCTGGTACTCAGCCGCCAGTTTGGCATAATCGCCGCCCAGCCAGAGCCAGAGCTGGTGGGCCACCATCGCCATGATCGGATCGCTCTTCAGGTCAAAGCGGGTGGTTTGGCCCTCGGCGCAGCGCAGGCCGCTCTCCCCCTTGAAGATCAGGACCGAGGGCACCGGGCGGGTGAATTCCCAGCGCAAACGATCGGGTCGGGCCAGATGGAGGGTGCCGTGGAAGATTACCGGTCGGGCGAAAAGGGCCAGCTGCTTCTCCTGGGTAAAGGAGCTGGAGAGGTTACGAACCTGGGCGGCGGTGGCTTCCAGCTCTTGCAGCAAAGGGGCCGGGTCTTCGCCGGCGGCCATGACCGGGGTCGCCGCCAGTAAAAAACAGAGCAGCAGGAACCCTCCCCTCATCAGTCGAGCCAGGATCATGGGGTCCCTCCCGGCAGATCACCGGACCAGATTTTAAGTTTGACCTCGGCCAGTTTGCCGTCGGCATCACGCACCACTCCGTTGACGATTTTGACCGCCCCGAACTCAAAGGTTTTGGCGACATCGATCCATACCGTGCGGCCGGGATCGGGCAGCGCCAGCAGGGAGAAATGGTCAACCCCCACCAGCATTCCCCCCTCGGGCTCCTTACCCGCCTGCCGGGCGTCATAACCGTTGACTGCGGCCATGGCCTGGGCCACCAGCTCGATATAGTACTCGGGCAGCACCCGGGAATTTGGGTCAAGCCAGATCCCCGTCGCGGGCACCGTGGCCTCGACCACGGCCTCCTGGTTGCGTTCCAGCAGGGTGGCCACCAGGAGAATCGGCGGCCGGTGGGGCAGCAATTCCGTCACCGGATGGGGCAGTTGGATGGGGTTCATCGAGTTCCTTTTGATTTAACGGGCGGTAAACGTTCAGCCGTGCCCCAGGTTCGGGTAAGCAGCCAAGCGCCGCGTACCCCGGGTACGTAAGCTTGGCTGATCGCCCGAAGATGGGGCACGGCTGAACGTTTACCTACATGTAAAGGCCGCCGTTGACTCCGATCACCTGGCCGGTGATATAGCCGGCTGCCGGGCTGAGCAGAAACTCCACCACCCCGGAAACCTCATCCACGGTGCCGACCCGGTTCAAGGGCACCAGGGGCAGGATCTTGTCCAGGGGCAGATCCTTGATCATCTCGGTGGCGATCAGTCCCGGGGAGACCACATTGACCAGGATGTTGCGCCGGGCCAGCTCCCGGGCCAGGGATTTGCAGGCCCCGATCAGGCCGGCCTTGGCGGCGGCATAGTTGACCTGCCCGGCCTGGCCGGTCTCTCCCGAGACCGAGGCGATGGCGATGATCCGTCCCTGCCGCTTGGAGAGCATCGCCTTGGAGATCAGGCGGCCCATCAGGAAAAAGCCGGTGAGGTGGGTGTTGAGTACCTGGTCCCACTCTTTGCGCCCCATCATGGGCAACAGGCCATCGCGGGTGATCCCGGCGTTATGGATAAAGGCGTAGGGCACCGCCTGGTCCAGCAGGGGTTCGAGGGCCGCGGTCACCGCCGCCTCATCGGCCACGTCGAAGGGGAGCAGGGTGCATTGGCGGCCCATGGCTTCGATCTGTTCCCGCAGGGACTGGGCCGGGCCATGGGAGGAGTGGTAGTTGAGCCAGATATCATAACCACCGGCGGCCAGCCGGAGGGCAATGGCGGCGCCAATGCCCCGGCTGGCCCCGGAGATAAAAGCTATGGGTGTTTGGGTCATCTTGTTACCATCAAGTCAAGAGTTACGGCGAATCCCCGGGCCTAGAAGGGATAGCCGGTCAGCCCTTCCACCTTGCCCTTGTCGTCGAAATTAACGATGAAGGTGCGGAAGCGGTTGTACCAGTAATTCCAGGTGTTGTCGCTTTCGGGGTTGGGGGTGGCGAATTCCGGGGGGTGACCGATGGCGATCAGGGTGCCCCGCTTGGTCATCCCCAGCTTGACCCGCCCCTCTTTGATTCCCCGCTGATCCAGGGCCGGCAGGGCGCTGACCTCCTTTTTCAGGCCGGAGATATCCTTGACCAGCAGTTTGGCCAGGTGGTCGCTCAGGGCCAGGGTCTGGCCGGTTTCCCGATGAAACTGATAGAGGTAAACCTTTTTGCTCTCCACCGCCTCCAGTCGCATCCCCCGGCGATCGACCCCCAGCACCTTCACCTGGGTGCCCCAGGGGATCATGGCTCCATCCAGCTGGTAATTCACCGACGAGAGGGTGTTTCTTTCGGGATCGGGGTGGAGATTGTAGGCCAGATAGTAAGTCTGGCCGACCATCCCGCCCAGGGATTGAATGGCCAGGGCCGGGGTGGCTCCCAGGCTCAGAGAGGCAAAAATTGCGCCGGTGGCAACCAGAATCCAGTTGGCTAATCTCATTTTGACACCTCCTTGGGGTTGTGGGTTTGCTTTCCCGAAACGGGGGCAAGAGCCTTACCGTTCAATGCGGATCGCGGCCCGGCCGCAGGGGCCCGTAACGGTCCAGGAGAGCGGACTTTCTCCGGGCCGGGCCTCCTCCACCGCCTGGGTCAACGCCAGGGCCGGGGCCAGCCCGGCCGGGACTTTTGCTGCGGGGTCAAGGGTAAAGTCCGGCTGAAAAGCCTCCTCCTGGCGCCGCAGGTAGAACTCGGCGGCGCTATGGTTCTCTTCCACCAGGATAGCAGTCAAGCGGGGTAAACGGTAGCCTGAATCGACCTCGGTGGTCAGCAGCCAGGCCACCGCTCCCCGTCGCGGGGAGGAAGCCGCCGCCATGGCCGATTCCCTGGCCGCGGCCTCAACCAGCACCGGGGACTCCTCCTCCACGGCCAGCACCAGGGCCCGCTTCAGCGGCATCAGCTCCAGGGCGGTTTTGGCCTCGGCCAGGGCCGCCAGAAAGGGCCAGCCGGGAGTAGTGATCGTTTGAGCCGGCCCTCTGAGATTGAGCAGCCGGGCGAGATAGCCGGCGGCGGCGTTATGGACGGAATGGGAAAAGAGGGTGGGGGAGGCCTGACTTTCACCATTGTCGAAGAGGGAATCGAGAAAGGCGAAATTGGTGTCCAGGGGGCCGGTGGTGGTGCCCAGAAAGACCCCGGTCTGGCAGGGATCATCCCCTGGATCGGGACCCAAGGCCGCGCTGCCGGCCAGAACGGCCAATTGGATAAAAAGATCGGCCCGGCGCAGGTCGCGGAGCAGGTCGGCGGGAATCGTTGGCTCTCCGATCTCCTGTGCCACCTTAGCGATAAAAATACCTTTATTCAACGACTTGCTCATGGGGCCGCCTCCAGGACCAGGCAACTGTTGCCGCCGCCAAAGGCCAGGGATTGGGAAAGCCCGATCCTGCCGGAGAGCACAACCTGCTCATCTTCGGTCAGCGGCCGGTAGGGAAAGGCCGGGTCGGGTTGCCGGCAGCGGCGGGTTCCCGAAGTTGTCTCGTTTTGCAGGGCCAGCAGGGTAAAGACCGCCTCGATGGCCCCGGCCGCCCCCAGGGTATGACCGGTCAGGGATTTGGTTGAAACCAGCGGCGGACGATAATCGGCGGTGAAGATGGCGGCCAGGGCCGAGGTCTCCGCCAGGTCATTGCTGGGGGTAGCGGTACCATGACCGTTGATCAGGGCGATCTGTTCCCGATTTTGGATCATGGCATCTTTAAGGGCGGCCCTAATGGCCGCCTGCAAGCCGCGCCCTTCCGGATGGGGGGCGGTGGGATGCCAGGCATCGGCGGCGGTGCCGTAGCCGCGCAGCCAGCCCATGGTCCGGCGCTGGGCCCGGTGGGCCGATGCCCCCTTTTCCAGCAGCAGCACGGCGGCCCCCTCGCCCAGATTCAGCCCCTGTCGGCTCTGATCAAAGGGACGGCAGGGAGAGGAATCGGTGAGCTGGAGGGCGGCAAAGCCGTTGCAGGCGATGCGTGACAGGCCGTCGGCCCCGCCGGCAATGGCCAGCTCGCAGCGCCCGCTGCGCAACCAGTTGCCGGCGATGCCGAGGGCATCGGTGCCCGAGGCGCAGGCGTTGGTGACCACCAGGCAGGGGCCGCTCACCCCCAGGATCTCCTGGAGGATTGCGCTGATATTGCCGCGCAGGTAACGGCGCACCGGGTCCAGGGGTGGGCGCGCCCCCTGCCGCCAGGCCCGGTAGTAATCCTCGTCGTTAAAGGCGCAACCCACCGTGGTGCCCAGACAGATTCCCACCCGCTTTTTCCGCAGATCCGCCGGCTCTATCCCGCTGCGGGCCAGGGCCTGGAGGGTGGCCCGGAGGGCCAGCCGGGCGGTGGGACTCAGGTCGGCGGCTATTTGGGTAAGTCGTGGGAAAGCGGGGCCTTGGGCGGGCAGCGGCTCGGCTGGAGCGCTGAATACCGGGAAGGTCAGGGAGGTGGCAAAGGTCTCCCCCGGTACCGGGGCGCAAGCCACCGGTTGGCCGTTGAGCGATCGGAGGTGTTCCTCCGGATTTTTACCCGCGGCGGAGATACACCCCATGCCGCTGATGGCGATCCTGTCTGCTGCTGGCACCAGAGATTACCTTCAGCTTTTTTTCTGGTGAATATAGTTGGCCAGGCTGGCGATGGAGGCGAAGGCCTCTTTACCCTCCTCCATGTCGGCAATCTGGACGTCGAAATGCTTTTGCACCAGGACAACCAGTTCCACCGCGTCCAGGGAGTCAAGCCCCAGGCCGTCATCGCCGAACAGGGGCATGTCGTCCTTGAGGTCCGCCGGGGTCATGCCCTGGATTTTAATTTCGTCGATCAGGATCCGCTTCAGTTTCTCTTTGAGCTCTTCCATGTTCCTTCCAATTAGTTGGTTTAAGTTACTGCTGCCAGAAATCGTAAAAGTTGTACCATTGATGGGGATACTCGTCCAGATACTCCTGCAGGTTTTTCGCGAACCTGGCGCCGGAGTTGCGGCAAGCCTCCCCTCGTTGTTCCCGGTTTTCCCAGTGAGGGTACCAACTGTCCCAGACCCTTAACTGGTATGATCTGCGTCCGGTCTTGGCGGCAAACATCACAACCACCGGGGCTCCGACCGAGCCGGCCAGGAAGTAGGCGGCCTCGGGTATTCTGGTCCGGTCTCCCAGAAACTCCACCGCCACCGCCGAGCCCTTAACCAGGCGATCCCCCATGATGGTGACCACCTCGCCCCGCTGGAGGGCGGCGGTGGCCTCGATCATCCCGCCCCACGGCCCTTCGCTGTCGATGATCTCAAAGGGCCGTTTGCCGCCGCTGAGATCGAAGTAGTGTTTGGCCGCCGCTTCCTGATCGTAGTGCATCAAGGCATGAACCCGGGTGGGCAGGCTGTCCAGCCGGGCCAGGGCCGTCTGCCAGTTGCCCACATGGGCGGTGAGCAGCACCACTCCTTTACCCCGGTTCACCAGCTCTTCCAGGCGATGATAGCCGATAAATTCGCCCCGCAGCTCGCCGCCGCTGATGCCCAGCCAGGCGCGATCCACCAGCACCTGGCCGAAGGCGATCAGATTCCGGGTCATGGCCAGCCAGCGGCCCGGGCGGCCGGTCGCCGGAAAACGGCGGCTTAAATAGGGGGCCGTCAAGCGCCCAATCTTCCGGCTGGTGGCGGCATATACCGTTATCACCGGCAGCAGCAGCAGGTAGGCCCCCAGTTGGCCAAACAGGCGCAGGGTAAGGTAGAAGATCCCGTGGCCCAGGGCTTCGAGCTTGATTTTCAGGCGGTCCACCAGCGGCCGGGAGGCAGGGGTCATTGGGGCGGGCCTTTATCCATTGTTTGGCGCCGGAACAGTCGGGTTTGGGCCCAGTAAACCAGAACGGCCCCGATGAGGCCCAGCAGGGGGCCGACCACCAGGGAGCCGAGCAACCAGTCCCAGAGGCGAAGATGGATCTCAAGCAGCCATTTTTCCCGGGAGAGATCGAGGAGCAGCTGACCGTTCCGCAGGAAGTAGCCGACTTGAATGCAGATAATCGGCACCACCGGCGGCATGCAGAACTGGCTGGCCGCCACCGCCGCCACCTTGTTCAGATGGAGGCGATGGGCCACGTAGATAATGGCCACCGTATGGACGGCGATCAGGGGGAGCGCCCCCATGAACAGCCCCAGCCATACCGCCGTGGCCAGCCCCGGCGCGGAACTGTGTTCGCGAAACAGCATCTGCATGGTCCGCCAGGGGCGGGGAAAGCGCGGCTTTTGCTCTTGTGGCGGCGCCGGCTGGCCGCAGAGCCGGCGGTGGGGCCAGGGGGCCAGCCGGCGCAGCAGCAGGCGGGTATGGAGCAGGGTCAGGCGGAAATTGTCGCGTAACTGATGAAAATGGGTGATCCTTTTCCCGGGGGGAGGGTAGTGGACCGAGATCGCCACCGAGCTCAGGGCCACCCCGGCCCAGGCTGCCCGCACCAGTACTTCAACCTCAAAATCGTAGCGGCTGCAAGTCAGGTCCAGGGCCAGCAGTTCGCGGAGGGGATAGAGGCGCATGCCGCTTTGGGTGTCGGCCAGCTCCTGTCCCGATTCCAGCCGAACCCAGAAATTGGAAAAGGCGCGGCCGAAAAGGCTGGCCTTGGGCACCGTCTCCTGGATCATCCGCCGGGCTCCGATCACAATGGCCGGTCGGCCGATGAGTGCCGCCTGCCGGGCCAGCAGCTCCGCCTCGGCCGGATCATGCTGGCCGTCGCCATCCAGGGTGATCATGGTTTCATAGCCCAGCCGGGCCGCCTCCCTGGCCCCCGCCAGGATGGCCGCTCCCTTGCCCTTATTAACCGGCAGCCGGAGCTTGACGCAGTCAAGTCCGGTTAGCTGCTCCAGGGGATCATCGTCGCTGCCATCGTCGACCACCAGCACCGGCCAGCCGGCGACCAGGGCGCGTTCCACCACCTGCCGCAGGGAGGCGCCATGATTGTAAACCGGGATGACGACGATGATTTTGGGTTTTTCCTTTTCCTTCATCGTCTTCGGGTGCGGGGCCGGAGAAGGTAATCCCAAAGGGGGCCGACGTGGCCCATGCGGTGGAGCATGGTGAGCTGGTCGATCACCTCTGAAACCGGATAGATGCGATCAAGCCGGCCGGCGAAGGAGGTGGTCAGCTCCCGCTCCAGATCGATCCCCTCAAGCTGGGGTGATGAGTAGAAAACCGGCTCCAGCAGCGGTTGGCCGGCCTCGATCACCCCTTCAGCCACCGCCCGCTCAGCCAGGCTGGTTCCCGGCAGAATCCTGATGCCGGTAAAGGCGAAGACCAGGGATTTCCCCAGGCTCTCCAGGTTGGCGAGCCCTTCGGTCAAGGTTTGCCGGTTTTCATCGGGGCCGCCCAGCATGACGAAATGGGCGCAGGGGATCTCCGCTTCCAGGGCCAGCCGGTTGGTGGTCAACACCTGTTCGAAGGAGAAACCTTTGTCCAGGGCGGCCAGGGTGCGGTCGGAGGCGGCATCGGTTCCAACCTCCATGGCGGCCAGACCGGCCCGCTTCAGCAGCAGCAGATCCTCCCGGTCCAGGTTTTGCGGGCGGAAAAAGGCGCACCAGGGGGTGGTGTTGCCGTTTCTGATCAGCGCTTCCGCCACCAGACGGAAATGGCCGGCCGCGTCGTTGAACACCGAGTCGGTGAAGAAGATAAATTTGGCTCCATGCTCGCTACTCAAGCGCGCCACTTCGGCGGCGGTTTCCTCAGGG
The DNA here is from genome assembly GCF_044068625.1 of Desulfurivibrio modestus. NCBI lineage: Bacteria > Pseudomonadati > Thermodesulfobacteriota > Desulfobulbia > Desulfobulbales > Desulfobulbaceae > Desulfurivibrio > Desulfurivibrio modestus. The sequence goes on along the minus strand of NZ_JBIPKH010000005.1, from coordinate 33,562 downwards.
TCGCGGTAGCGCATAACTCTGCCCTCGATGGTCGGGTAGGAGCAGTAGGCGCAACGGTGGGGGCAACCGCGTTTGGTTTGGATATTGAGCATCCCGCCGTGGGTGATGTAGTACTTGAGAGAGCTGGGGCTGAATACCGGCCGGGGCCAGCTCTCATCCTTGCGTTCGCTGTAAAGGAGCCTGGCCGCCGGTCGCCGGCCCGAGGCGAGCTCGTCGGCCAGCCAGGGCAGGAGAAGCTCCCCTTCGCCCACCACTCCGTAATCGGCCTGCAGATAGGCCAGCACCTCGGCGGGCATGATGGAAAAGGCCGGCCCCCCCAACACCATCACCGCCGCCGAACAGCGGCGAACCAGTTGGGCGGTTTCGGCAATCTCCGGCAGGTAACCGTGGGGGTCGGAGCTGTCCACCGTGTCCAGGTTGCGGATGGAGAGTCCGATCAGCTCATAGCTGTTATCCCGGAGCAGCCGCTGGAGCCCTTCCTGGCCGCCGTCGGCCAGGAGATCAAAGTGGGTGGGGGTGTGGCCGGCTTCCCGCAGGGCGCCGCAAAGGTGCGCCACTCCCAGGGGATAGACGGGGTAGGGAACAACAGCCTGGTTGACGGAGACCAGCAGGCAGTTCAGACCCATGCTGTTCAGCTCCTTGGCAGCTCCCAGCCGCGTTTCGCGGCCAGGCGCCGGGGTACATATGAGCCATCGGCCATCTCTTTCTTGACCACTTCGCTGAAGAGGCGGGCCATCCGCAAAGACTGGGGCATCTCCCGATAAAAGTTGTCCCAGGCGTAGTGATACATGGCCTGCAACTCCTCCGGGGTCATCTTCTTGGGCTGGAAACAGACCTCGGCGGTGGTGTAGCGGCTCCAGTCCCGGTGCAGGATGCGGCCATCCCTTTCCAGCTGGGCGGTGACCGGGGTGTGGGGGAAGGGGGTCAGGATGGAGAACTCCGCCATCTCGACATCGATCTCCAGCAGAAAGTCAACCAGCCGCTTAATATAGTCGGCATCCTGATTGTCGGGGCCCAGCAGTACCGCGGCCTCCACCCCGATTCCGTGGTCTTTCAGCCGTTTGACCCGATCCCGGATCACCTGCGAGGTGTCGAAGACCGCCTGGTAGACGTACCAGCAACCCGCCTCGGCCGCCTTGGCCACCACCTCATCTTCGTCGAGAATGGGATGGCTGATCCACTTCTTCTTCAGGGGCTTGATCGCTTCAAAAAGCTCCATTACCCATTTTTTATCCTGGGCCAGGGAGTTGTCCACCAGAAAGAGGCGGTTGTTCTCGATGCCGGCCAGCTCTTCCACCACCCGCTCGATGGGGCGCGGTCGAAACTGACGCCCGCCGAGAAAGGCGGTGGCGCAAGGAAAACAGTTGAAGCGGCATCCCCGGGAGGCGTGCACCAGATCCACCATCTGCACTCCCCGGTAGATGTAACGTTGGCGGTTGAGGATCTCCCGCCGGGCGGGACCGATGCTGTCAATGGGGGGGAAATCGTGGAAAAAATCGTATTTGGGCTGCAGCTTACTGTTCTGGCAATCCTCCAGCACCGCGGCCAGCCGGCCCCCCTCGGTTTCACCCAGAAAGACCGAATCCACATGATCGGCCATCTCTTCGGCGTGGAGCATGGTGGCGATGCCGCCGCAGATCACCGGCACTCCCCGCTTGCGATACTCCGCCGCGATCTCCTTGCCCCGGGGCAGCTGGCAGGTGAGCATCATGGAGAGCAACACCACCTCGGTGGGCTGGTTGAAGTCCAGGGGGTCGACGTTCTCGTCGATGAACCTGAGCCGGTGGTGCTCGGGAATAGAGGCGGCCACGCAGACCGGGCCATGGGGTGGCAGATGGAATTCGGTCTGTTCCGGGATCTTATTCCACTTGGGGTACACCAGGGTGATTTGCATCTTTATCGGCTCACGATGTTAAAGGTTATGGCCAGGTGGCCGGCCTGATCGGGTTTGGGCTGGCTGTCGAAGGCACAGGCCAGCATCAGGGTCAGTTCGGACTGGCTGCCAAGCCAGCGGCCGGCTTCCTCCATGGCGGCGGCCAGCGGCGACTGCGCGGCAAAAATCGCGTAGACCGGGCCGATCAGGCCAAAATGGTTGGCGGCCTCGGAGAGGGGAATATTGGGCAGAGTATAGCCGAAGAGGGCCGGACTGGCCAGGTTGGGACCGGTCAGCAGGGTGGCGGCGAAATCCAGATCGGTGGCCAGGGAACCGGTGGCGGTGCCGCCGATCAGCCCCACCCGTTTGTCCTGGTCCGAAAACTTTTCACCCGGGGCCAACAGGCCATTTTCCACCAGGACGCGGCCCGCTTCCACCACCAGGGCGCGACTCAGGGGCGGCATTCTTCCCCAGCGGGAAGGAATTGCCCCCAGCAGTTGGGTCACCTCCGGGCTGGCCGTTTCGCTGAAGGCATAGCGATAATAATCTGGCGGGGCAGGACTGTTTGGCATCGGCAAAACTGGTTCCACTTCGGTTAAAAGGTTACCCCCAGCAAAAATTTGCTGGAGTTGAGGGGATCGTTGGGCTCTTTGCGGTTGCCGTTTGAGACATGATGAAAACGGTATTCAAAATTCAGATATCTGCGGTCATCGATTGGCCGGCGCAGACCGATGCCGAACTGGTAGTTGCCGTTCAGCCTGGTTCCCATCCCTTCCAGATTGCTGGCGATGTAGAGGGGGCCACCTCCGGCCAGGAGGTAGGGCTGCAGTCGGTCATGGCCGGTGAAGCGCCAGCAGGCCAGGAAGTTGATCCCCGCCATGAGCGTACTGTCCGGGCTTATTGCCAGATGGAGCGGCAGTTCCAGCAGTAACGAATGCTCGACCAGGTACCAGGATGAGCCGGAGTTTGCTGCCAGGCTCCGTTCATATCTGGGGACCAGATCGATGGTCTGTACCCGCATTTTGGTGGCCCCCATCCCGGGATGGCTGGTGCCGTAGCCGGCCAGCAGGGTCCAGCTGCTCTGTTCTTGCCCAGGCTCAGCGGCCAGCACCTCCGGCTGCCAGGGTCCCGGGTAAAGATGGGTCAAGATCAGCAAAAAAAGGGAGAGGGTCGAAGGCGCCGCCCGCCATGGGCTTCGGACCGGATTATGGTACTGGCCGGGGCGGCGGCGCATCTTCATCGGATTCCCCCGGTTCTCCCTGGTTTTGCTATTTCAGCCAGCAAAGCGGATCCTCGGCCAGGTAATCCCCTGTAACCTGGTAGGCATGGCCGCGACAGCCGTAGCAACTGCTGTTGTAGTCGCAGCCGGAACATTTACCCTTGATGGTGGTGCGGATGTTGCGCAAATCACGAATGATTTTGCTGGTGCGCAGGATATCGGCCAGTGATTGTTCACGGATGTTGCCCGCCGGTAAGTTGACTCCGGGGCAGGGATGAACCTCGCCGATGGAGGTAACGGTGCAGGAGTATTCGTGGCGGGAACACTGGGAAGCGGCCAGGGGCGGGTGGGGGGTCCAGGTGTGGCCGAACTCCTTGGCATCAAGCTCGGAGAGTTTTTCAAAAAGGGTTTTGATCTCGGTCATGGGAACCTCCAGCTCGGGATGCTCGGAGGCCCTGCCCTGCAGGGTCATCATCTCCACATAGGGGATAATTTTCCGGCTGCGGGCCCAGCGCCAGATGTCGGGAAGTTCGTCATAGTTCTGGCGGCAGATGATGGTCTGAATGCCCAGCAGCAGATCCTCGTTGGGGTAACCGGCGGCCAGCAGAGCCGCCATCCCTTTTTCGATGGCGGCAAAGGTTCCCGGCCGGCCCGCCAGATAATCCTGAACGGCGGCATCGCGGCTGTTCATCTTGATCACCACCGCCACCCCTTTTTGGGCCAGGCCCTCGGCGATCTCCGGGGTGATCAGGGTGCCGTTGGTGAAGATGTCCACCTTGAGCCCCCTGGCCAGAATATAGTCGATCACCTCGAAAATGCGGGGATAGAAGAGGGGTTCGCCGCCGCCTAAGACGATAATCTTGCGGATGCCGAGAGCGGTGGCCTGGTCGATCACATTCTCGATTTCGGCGACGCTCAGCTCATTGGCCAGGGGCAGGCCGGAAGCGGCGTAGCAGTAAACGCAACGGATATTACAAGCCCGGGACAGTTCAAGCTCCAGCGACAGCAGACCGCTGTTTTTCCTGGTCTGGGCGATCTCCTGCGGGGTGAACTCCTGGCCCCAATATTCACTTAGACACGACATGTTTATTCTACCTTCCGAAAATCAAAAAATCTCTTCATCTTTCGGCCACTGCCTTTTTCAATCACAGCAACCACCTCTGCCGGTGATCTTTTAATAACCTCCGGTTTTACCCTTAGCTTGGCTTGCAACCGCTCCTGAATCGCGGCCGGCTCAACCCCATGGTCTCCGCCCACCACCACCGTGATCTCGTCGGCGAGGCTGAAATGGGCCCGGGCCTCCACATAGTAGGCGGTAATGCCGGGAATTTGGTCGAGGGTCTGGAAAATGTTTTCCGGGTAGAGGGTGGTTCCCCGGCATTTGAGCCTTTGGGCCAGCCGCCCCTCAATGGGGCCAAGGCGAGGGGTTTGCCAGCCGCAGGAGCAGGGCTCAGAATAGAGCCGGGCGACATCGCCGGTGCGAAAACGGACCAGTGGCAGGCCTTCAACCCCCAGGGGGGTGACCACCACTTCCCCCGGCTGGCCATCGGGCACCGGCCTGCCGGTTTCGTCGACGATCTCCACGATCATCAGTTCGGGGTGGACATGCCCCCCGGCGGTGGCGGGGCATTCGACAAAGGCGGTTTCCAGTTCGGTGGCCCCGTAGGAACCGTAGGTCTTGGCTCCCCAGCCCTTTTCCAGCATCTCCCCCAGGGGAGTGAGGGTCAGGTCGGCCCCGCGGATCGGTTCGCCGATGGTGACCAGGGTCTCGATCCCGGCTCGGGTCGGGTCAAGTCCATGCTCCATCCCCCACTGGGCCAACTGCCAGAGGAAAGTGGGCACGCCGACAATAACCGAGGGTTTCAGGGTGCGAATCAGTTCCCATTGCCGGGAAGGGCTGCCGGCGCCGCTGCGGATGGCGGTGGCCCCCAGTCGGACCAGGCCGGTATAGTAGGCCAGACCGGCGATAAAGCAGCGATCCAGGGTGACGCAGAGCAGAACCCGTTGGCCGGGTTTGATGCCGATGCGAAAAAAGGCGATCATCTCGTTGTAGGCCAACCGCTCCAGGTCATTGCTGGTGTAGGGCACGGTGACGGCATTGCCGGTGGTGCCGGAGGTGAGGGCCAGGTCGGTGGGGGTGAGGTCGGCGGCGGGGAAAAAAGAGCCGTGGCCGCGGTTCAGATCCGCCCTTTCGGTGAGGGGCAGCCTGTTAAGTTCGGCCAGGGAAGGCAGCTGGCTGGGCACCACCCCCGCCTGCCGGAATTTTTCCCGATAAAATTCGGAGCTACCCGCCAGTTCCAGGTGGCGGCGCAGCAACTCCAGCTGGACGGCTTCCCGTTGGGCTTTTCCGCATTCGCGCAAGGAGATTCCGCTTGCAAGGGAGTATCGGCTGGTGGTGGGCGGTTTCCGCATTTTCGGTTCAGGTGGCCAACAGTTGTGGGCTGCTCTTACCAAACAGCCAGTTCCTTGGTGATTGCCTTGCGGGTTTCCGCCGCCAAAAGACGGGGGACTATAACACCGTCATCTCCCTTTTTCAAGGTGATCGGCGGCAGAATGATCAGCTTGATCGGGCCGGGAGTCAACAAGGATTTACCGGGGGCCAACACCTCGCCCGCTCCGATGATTACCACCGGGATCAGGGGACGGCCGCTGGCCGCCGCCAGCTTGAAAGCGCCTTGGCGGAAACGGCCCAGTTTGCCGTCCCGGGAACGATGCCCTTCGGGCCAGATGATCAGCGAACAGCCGTCATCCAGCAAACGCCGGCCTTGGGTTTCGACCTCCGGCCAGCCGTCGCGGGCGTCGATGTAGCCGGCGGCTCGCATCACCCGGCCGTAGATCGGAATGTTGAACGGCCAGCCGGTGATGAAGGCGTTTTCCACCTCCAGGATGCCGAAGAGATAGGGGTCGAGGGCGGAACGGTGGTTGGCCACAAAGATTGCCGGCAGAGGCAGGGGGCCGGCCCGGTTTTCAACGGAAATTGGTACGACCGGGGCGAAGAGCCGCAGCAGAATCCAGCCATATCTTCTGATGGCAAGCCGCAGGGGCCGGCCGGGCGATCTCGCCGGAGAGATGGTTTGGGCCAGGGCAAACAGCGGCAGAAACGCTCCGAAGGCCAGGGTAACGACGATAAAGACTGACCAGCAATAGAGATTGGCCGCCAGCTTGCTAAGCTTCATCCGCGGTTTGGCTTTCCTTCAGTCTGATCAGAAGTTCAAAAAGATCGTTGACCGTGCGGACGGCCTTCAGGCTCTCCTCGTCGGTAAATTTCATCCCGAAACTCTTCTCGAGAGCCACCACCATATCCACGGCGTCCAGGCTGTCCAGACCCAGATCGTCGTAAAGGGTGGCCTCCGGGGTCAACGCCTCGGGGTCCAGCTCCAGTTCTTCCGCCAGGGTTGCGACCACTCGCCGGCGAAGTTCGTCGTTGCTCATCATGGGGTTAATCTCCTCAGAACCAAAGCCGCGTTGACGCCGCCCAGGGCAAAGTTGTTTTTCAGCACGGTGGTTAATGCTCTTTTTTCAAGTTTACGGACCAGGTTGGCCACGGCGCACTCCGGGTCCGGGTCGGCCAGATTAAGGGTGGGAACAACTTCCTGCCGCTGGAGCATCTCCAGCACCACAATGGTTTCCAGGGCCGCCGCCGCTCCCAGGGTATGGCCGATATGCCCCTTAAGGGAGCTGGTGGGCACTGAGGGCCCCATCACCTTGGCAATGGCCGCGGCCTCGGCCGGATCGCCCAGCAGGGTGCCGGTGGCGTGGGCGTTGACATAATCCACCTCGGCGGGGCTGACCCCGGTCTCGCCCATGGCGTTGAGCATGGCCCTGGCCATGGAACCCTCATGGGGGTTGGCAATATGCTCACTGTCGTTGACATTGCCAAAACCGATGATTTCGCCGTAAATCCTGGCGCCCCTTTCCCGGGCCGACTGGTAGCTCTCCAGCAGGAGAATCCCGCCCCCGCCGCCGCAAACCACCCCGTCCCGTTCGGCATCAAAGGGTCTGGGAGTGGCGGCCGGCTTGTCGTTTTGCAGGGAGGCGGCCCGGACCACGTCGAAAACCCCGGTGACCGAGTGATGAACTTCGTCGGCGCCGCCGCAGAGCATGGCCCGCTGGCGGCCTGCCTGGATCAGGAGATAGCCCAGGCCGATGGCCTGGGAGGAGGAAGCGCAGGCGCTGACCGGGGACCACTGCTCGCCGTGAATCCCCAGAGCCAGGCAGATGTTGGCGGCGCAACTGTGGCCCATGATTTTAAAAAATTCGCCGGACCTGATGCCGCCGATGGTTTCCGCGGGCAGGAAGCTGCGGTAAAAATCCTCATAGGCGGAGGGGCTGCCGGTGGTGGAGCCGACGGCTACCCCGATGGTGCCGGTGGCCAGCAGGGCTTGGTCGATTCCGGCGTCCTTGACGGCCTCAAGGGCTGCCAGGGTGGCATATTTGGCCATGGGCCCCATGGTGCGTCGCAGGCTGCGGGGCAGGAGTTCCTTGTCGGGGAAATCGGGAACCGGGGCGGCCAGGAGACTTTTTAAGCCGTCGATCCGGGCCCACTCCGGCATGGCCCGGACGGCGGAGCGCCCGGCCCAGATCCCCTCCAGCAGGGGCTGAACCCCTAGCCCGAAAGGGGAAACGGCGCCGCGGCCGGTAATGACAACTCGTTTCAACGGCATTGGCGCACTTGCTCCCATGTCGATTCCAATCCCAAAATCTCGCCGGCGCTGACCAGCCCGGCCAGGGCCGCTCCCACCACTCCGGTCATCAGGGTGCTCTGGCCGCTGAGCCAGAAACCCGGCAGTCTGGTCCGGGCCCCGGGGTTGTGCTGGCCCAGGCAGTGTTGGGCGCCGTAGGCGGCTCCCTCCGGGGCCGCCAGCTCGTCGCGAAAGGTCAGGGGGGTTCCCACCGCCAAGGGGTGGAGGGTGGCGTAGCTTTCTCCCCAGTGGCGACCGGCCGCCGCGATCATCTCCCCGGCCAACTCCTCCTTCCAGGCCAGGTAGGCCGGGGGGCGGTGGCGGGGGGTGGTTGGCTCAAATCTCTTTATCTCCTCCCAGAGTGCGGGTCTGAGGAGTATAATGCCGCGGCGGCTATTTTTCAAGTTTGGCAAGCGGCCCCGCTCCGGAATGGTCATCATCAGGGCCCTCTCCGCCATGGGCACCTGCGGGGTTTCGGGCAGAATGGCGAGTCCGGCCGGGACGTGGTAGTGGTTGACCCAGTCGGGCTCCTGGGGAGTCTCAGCCGGAGCCGCCGCGAAAACCGCGACCATGGAGGCGGTGTTGCGCAACTCTTGCACTCTCTTCAGATAGATCGGCCGGAAAATGCCCGCCGGCACCATGGCCGGCACGGCGGCGGGGTGGCCGGTGTAAATCACGTCCCGGCAATGGATCACCTGGTCGCGGTGGGTGCGGACTCCGGTTACCACGCCACCCGCCACCAGGATTTCTTCCACCCGGTTTTTGCCGAGTATGGTTACCCCGGTCTGCTCCAGGATCTGGAGGAAGGCGTCCACCACCGCCTGGCCACCGCCATCGATGGTATAGGCCCCGCGGTAAAAGCCGTGGGCGACCATGGCATGCACCGCCAGGCTGGCCCGTGAAGCTGGGACCCCGTAGAGAAAGGCGGGGCTGGCCAGGACCGCCTGGAGCTTGGGATTGGCTGTGATTTCGGTCAAATAGCCGTGTAATGAAATGGGTGGTTCCTGGAAGCCCCGCAGAAAGGGGGTCAAGGGTAGATCCAGATTGTAAAAAGGGATTTGCCGGCAGATTGCGGCAATCTTCCCCAGATAGTCACCGATGGCGGTCCGCTCCTCGGGGAATTGCCGGTTCAGTTCATCCCTCAGGCGCTGGTAGGAGAAAAAAGCCCGTACCGGCTGGTCGTAGCCGGCGATGGATAACTCGTCGTGGCCGTCGGGGGGGAAGGGGCGGATGGGCAGCAGGGGACGCACCCCCAGGTAATCCCAGAGGGCGGTCAGGACTTCACCCTCACCCAGGCAGCCGGTGTAGTGGAAGCCGACATCAAAGGGGACCCCCTGGCGGACAAACCTTTTCAGCGCCCCCCCCGGCCGGGAGGTCCGCTCCACGATCACCACCTTTCGGCCACTTTTGGCCAGCAGGGCGGCGGCGGTCAAACCGCTGACGCCGCTGCCGATCACCACCACCTCACACTGCATGGTGTACCTTGGCAACCAGGCAGGCGTTGACGCCGCCGAATCCGGCGGCGTTGCAAAGAATATGGTGGGGGGTGGCGGCGATGGTGGCGGTGGGTATGCGTAACAGCGCCGCTTCCGGCGCCGGTTTACTCAGATTGGGATGGCCGGCGACAAAGCCGGCCCGGCTCATGAGCAGGGCATAGATCAGTTGGGAGGCGCCCGCCATCCAGAATTCGTGGCCGGTAAGGGATTTGGTGGCGGCCACCATCGGTCCCCGCTCCCCCTGTTCCAGGCCGAAAAGCTGACTCAAAACCTGGGCCTCTTTTTCATCTCCGGCCGGGGTGGAGGTGGCATGGGCCATCACCAGGTCGATCTCGGCGGGCAGCACCCCGGCGTTGGCCAGGGCCCCCCCCATGGCTCGTAACAGGCCCTCGCCGCTGGGCACCGAAAGATGATAGCCGTCGGAGGAGAAGTCGTAGCCGCTGATCTCGGCGATGATCTTCGCCCCCCGGGCCCGGGCGACCTCTTCCGCTTCCAGGAAAAGGATGGCCGCTCCCCCGCTGGGAATCAGGCCGTCGCGCTCCTGATCAAAGGGTCGGGAGGCCTGATGGGGGGCATCCTCCCGCCGGGAGAAGGCCCCGATGGCGTCAAAGCTGCACATCGACTGCCAGGAGATCTCCTGGGCGCCGCCGCAGAGCATGCGATCCTGGCGGCCCCGGGCGATCAGGTCGGCGGCCTGGCCGATGGCCATGGCCCCGCTGGCGCAGGCTCCGCTGATCGACCAGGAAGCTCCTCGTAACTGCAGTTTGGTGCAAAGGTTGAGGGTTACGGTGCTGGTCAGCAGGCGGAAGATGTGGCCACTGCCGATCGCCTTGGTCTCCCCCGCCTCCTTGAGCATTTCGCACTGTTCGACGCCGGTCACCACCGAGGAATCGTTGCCCAGCAGAAAACCGGCGGCGGGGTCGCCGGCCAGTTCCGCCGGGTCGATTGCGGCCTGCTCCAGAGCCTGGACGATGGCGTCCCAGGCCCACCAGCCGAACTCGGGCAAGCGGTTGCGATACCTTCGGTCCAAAGGGTTGCGGCCGACAAAATCGTTGATCACCCCGCTTAATCCGCTCTGGAAGCCCAGTTTTTTCCTGGCCGGCAACAGGGCGATGCCGCTGACGGAGTCGCGCAGCGAGGCGGTTACCTGGTCGCGGGACAAGCCGAGAGAGGAGACGATGCCCAGACCGGTGACGACCACTTTGCGGCCATTTGTCGATTTTTGAACCACGATTTTAGTCCGTAATTACCCGGTGAAATTGTCCCAGGAGCGGCCATCGCCATGGTGCTGCAAGGGTGCTCTATAATAGGCCATGGCCGGGCTGTCAAGCCCCGGTCCCCCTTGAGGGCGCATTTTGGACCGGTTTTCCGGGAGAAGCTAAACGAGGGCGATTTTTTTTCAAGGCCAGTTTCTGGTTGACAATCCCAAATGCAATCGCTATAGGAATCAGTTCCCATGTACACCATATCTTTAAACACAGTGCACCCGGCATGAAAAAGGTCCTGGTGGTATATTACTCCCAGAGCGGGCAGCTCCAGCGCGTGGTCGACACCATCACCTCCCCGTTGGCGATGGCGCCCGATGTTGAACTGCAGGTCGAGTCCCTGCGCCCGGCGGTGGAGTATCCCTACCCCTGGCCCCTCCTGCGCTTTCTTGACGCCTTCCCGGAGTCGGTCCGGCTCGATCCTCCGCCCCTTAAACCGCCCTCCATTGCCGATGATAGCCGTTATGATCTGGTGATTCTGGCCTATACCGTCTGGTTTTTGGCTCCGGCGCCGCCGGTGGTGGCCTTTCTCCGTTCCCAGGTCGGGCGGGCGATTTTGCGGGATGCCCCGGTAATCACCGTCATCGCCTGCCGCAACATGTGGCATCTGGCCCAGGAGAAGATGAAAACCTTGTTGCGGGAGGCGGGAGCTCGCTTATCGGATAACGTGGTGCTGATCGATCAGGGCAGCAGCCTGGCCACCTTTGTCACCACTCCCCGCTGGATGTTGACCGGCCGTCGGGATCGTCTGTGGGGGCTGTTTCCCCCCGCCGGGGTGGCGGAAGAGGAGATTGCCGCCAGTACCCGTTTTGGCCAGGCCATTCTTGACGCCCTGCGCCAAGGTATCCTCGATGGCGGCCAGCCGGTGTTAACCGGCCTCAAGGCGGTTAAGGCCGATATCCGTCTTATTCCGGGAGAGAAAATCGCCACCCGCAGTTTTTTAATCTGGAGTCGGCTGGTCCGCCTGATGGGCCCCCCGGGCAGCCCCGGTCGCAAGCCGGTGTTGATGATCTATCTGGTTTTTCTGCTGGCCATGATCATGACGGTGGTCCCGGTCAGCATGGCCCTGCGCGCCTTGCTCCGTCCCTTGTTTGCCGGCCGCTTGGAGGCCCAGCGGCGCTATTTTGAAGGACCATCCGGCAGCGGTGAAGAGCGGATGCGGGAGTACAGCGCCGGGATGGCTCGCCGATGAACAGAGCCGTCTATATCAACCGAATTGCAGCTTATCTACCCGGTGAGCCCATCGATAACGACCGGATGGAGTCGGTGCTGGGGATGATTGGTGGCCGACCCTCCCGGGCCCGGGCCATCGTGCTGCGCAGCAACGGGATCAAGACCCGCTACTATGCCATTGATCCCGCCACCGGTGAGCCCAGCCTGAACAATGCCCAGCTCACGGCCGCGGCGATTCGTCGGCTGGAGGGGGGGGGCTTTACCCTTGACCGGATCCAGTGCCTGGCCTGCGGGACCAGCTCGCCGGATCAGCTGCTTCCCGGCCATGCCGTGATGGTGCATGGTGAGTTGGGGAACCCCACCTGTGAGGTGGCCTCCCCCAGCGGGATCTGCATCTCGGGGATCATCGCCCTCAAGTATGGTTACATGGCGGTGCTGGCCGGTTTGCACCATAACGCGGTGGTGACCGGTTCGGAAACCGCTTCCGCTTCCATGACCGCCAAGAATTTCTCCGCCGAGAATGAGGCCCGGGTGGATGAACTGGAGAGCAGTCCGGTGATCGCCTTTGAAAAAGATTTCCTGCGCTGGATGCTTTCCGATGGCGCCGGGGCCATGCTGCTTGAGCCCCAACCTAAAGCCGGGGGGCTGTCATTGAGGATCGAGTGGATCGAGCAGTTTTCCTATGCCCACGAACTGCCGGTGTGCATGTACGCCGGTGGCGACAAGGATGCCTGGGGCCGTTTCGTCGGCTGGCATGAATATCCCGGGGAAGATGTGATGAAGGAATCGCTCTTTGCCCTGAAACAGGATGTCAAACTGCTCAATGACAAAGTGATTCACATGACCGTTGAGCGGGGAATGACCGACACCCTTACCCGTCATCCCCTGCGGCCCGAGGAGATCGACTGGTTTCTGCCCCACTACTCATCGGGCTTTTTCCGGGACAAGGTGTATGAGGGGCTCCGCAAGGTGGGAATGGAGATCCCCTTTGAGCGTTGGTTCACCAATTTGCCCTCGGTGGGCAACGTGGGCTCGGCTTCCGTCTACCTGATGCTGGAGGAGCTGTTCAACGGCAACCACCTGCGCCACGGCCAGAAGATTCTTTGCTATATTCCGGAAAGTGGAAGATTTTCCACCGCATTCATGCTGTTGACCGTGCTGGAGTCCTGATCACTCAACTCCGTTGGCCCGCAGAAAATCGGCCAGGCTGCTCAGGGAGGCCATGATCTTGCGGCCCGTCTCCTCCGAGGCGATTCTGGCCCCATATCTCTTCCGCACCGTCACCACAATCTCCACCGCATCCAGCGAGTCGATCCCCAGGGCGGACTCCGGGCCGACCAAGTCCCCGGTGGGATCGAAATGCTCCGGCTTTGGTAGCCGGCAGATCTCGCAGATCAGGGTCAGCAGTTCCTCTTCCAGTTTATTCATGGGTTTGTCCCCAACAGATTGATGAAATTAAAATTTGCCGCTCCTTTCCCGCTGGCTGAAATAGCTCCAGGCTCCAGCCAGGCAAGCCAGGGCAAAGGCGGTCAGCAGGGCGGTGGGCCGCAGAATCTCCCGGTAGCCGCCCTGGCGGACAAAGATCTCCAGCATCGCTTCCAGGGCCCAGCCCAGGGGGGAGAACTGGCTGAGCTTTTGCATCGCCTCCGGCATGGCGTAAACCGGAACCATTATCCCGCCCAAGGCCGCGGCGATGACCACGCTCATGGCCCCGAACATGGAGACCTGTTCGTAGGAGCGACCCACGGTGCCCAGTAGAATGCCGTAGCCCGCGGCGGCGGCCACCGCCGCCAGGAGAACCAGAATAATCGCTCCGTAATTATCTCCCAGCTCAAAAACCGGCGCTCCCAGCAAGGGCAGGAGCAATTTGCCGATGGCCAGAATCAGGGCGAACTGGGCCAGGCAGACCAGCCCATAGGCGGCGACCTTGCCCAGCAGAAAAACGAAAAAGGGTACCGGCATCACCAGCAGCCTGCCCAGGGTGCCGGTGATGCGCTCCCGAATGATGGAGCCGGCCAGGGGGACCACGATGAAAAATATGCCGAAAAGTGACCAGGCCGGGACATTCTGTTGCACCGAATCGGGCAGGGCGACCCCGCTCTCCTGGGTAAAACGGGGCTCGGTGACGGTGATCAGCTCCCGGCCAGCCAGCTCGGTCAGCTCCCAGGAGGTATGGCCGGAAAGTTCGAACTCGGGCGGTAGTGGCGGCAGCTGGTTAAAGAGGCCGGTCAGCTCCGCCTGGAGGGCGGCCAGCAGTTCCTCGAACTGCACCGCCATGGCGGCCATCTTCACCGAGGCCAGCATGCTGGAGCGGAATCCCCCCATGACCAGCGGATCGAAATAGAGTTCGAGCCGGCCAGGGGCCAGGGCGGGGGGAGGGGAGCTGTTGCCCTCCACCATCTCCCGGACCATGGCCCGGCCAAGCCTGTGAAGCTCGTCGCTCATTCCTTGGCGGATAACAATGCAGAGTTGGGCGTCTCCCCGCTCCACCGCGGCCAGGGCCGCCGATTCGTCCTCTTCCCGCCGCAGCCCGAGCTGTCCCGATTGGGTTAAAAGCCGGCTGAAATCCCGGGCCGCCTTCCCCCCATCCTGATCGACCAGGATCACCTCCAGCGGACTTTCCCCCATTTTTTTCAGCACATTGTCCTGGACCAGGGTGATCACCAGCACCAGCACCGCCGGCATCACGAAAAGGATCAGCAATCCGGCCCGGTCCCGGCCCAGCAGGATCAGCTCTTTTTTTATGGTTGCCCAGAGGGGGGTGGCGAAAAACATGCTATTCCCGCAGGCTCTTGCCGGTAAGTTTGAGGAAAAGATCGCCCAGATTGGCACAGGCTTCCCGGGCCACCAGTTCCACCGGGGTCCCGCGGGCAATCACCTTGCCGCCGTCCAGAATGATCACGCTGTCACAGAGCTGTTCCACCTCCTCCATGTAGTGGGTGGTGTAAATTAGACCGTTGCCCCGAGCGGCAAGAGTGGCAAGGGATTCCAGGATCAGGCTGCGTGACTGGGCGTCGATTCCCACCGTCGGTTCATCAAGCAACAGAATGGGCGGTTCGGCCAGCAGGGCCACCGCCAGATTCAACCGTCGCTTCATGCCACCGGAATAGGTCCCAACCTGCTGCTCTCCCACCTTGCCGAGCAGGACAAAATCCAGGCACCTCTCGACCCGCCTTTTCAGCCGCTCTCCGGTCAGGCCGTAAAGGCTGCCGAAAAAGAGGAGGTTTTCCCGTCCGGTCAGATCGCCATAGAGGGCGATATCCTGGGGGACATAGCCGATCCGCCGGCGAACCCGGCTTTTATGTCGTCCCGCCTCCAGTTTTTCGATCCGCAACTCCCCGCTTGTGGGTTGCAACCTGGTGCTGAGCATGGCGAGAGAGGTGGTTTTGCCGGCGCCGTTGGGGCCCAGCAGCCCCAGGATTTCCCCGGAGCCAAGGGTGATATCAAGCCCATCCACCGCCGGCCTGGTCAGGCCGGGGTAAACCTTGCCCAATCCGTGGGCCATCAGCAGCTCATCCATGGTTACAGAAGCAACAGTTCACGGAAAAGTTTTTCTTCCATCTCAGCGCAATCACGGAGAATATCTCCCATCATCAGAAAAGAATCATCCTCCCGGGTGCGATCCTTGCAAAATCTGGCGGCCATGGTGGCGAAATCCCGCCACCGATCCCCGGCTGCGGTCATTTTCAGCGAGCAGTCGGCCAGACGGGGATCGGAGCAAAGATCGCCGCACTCCTGGAGAAAAGCGGCATAGAGAAAGCGAAAGCCGCCACCGCCGGTGCCGATCTCTTCCTGCATGCGAATGACCTGGCTCAGATGCAGTTTTACCTGTTCCGGGCTCATTTTTTCCGGCCATTTTTGCAGCCGTTTGGCCAGAAAACGGATCCCCTTGACCCCGAAGAGCGGTACCGGATTTAAAAGGCGGGCGGCGGTTTTTTTAATCGCCGTCCGGGCGGCGGGGGCCAGGGAGGGGGCCTGCTCCAGGGCGCTGATGTGGTACATCTTCCCCTTGGGGGCCAGGGCGCCCCTGGCAAAACGGGCTCGGATCAGGTCGGCCCGGGCGCAGGTGGTGGGCCAGGGCATCACCGGATCGCTGATCAGATACTCATCACCCCGGCGACCGTAAACGATCAGGTTGTGGGCATTGAAATGGAAACGGAAGGCCCGGGGAATATAGGGCAGCCAGTAAATCCCGGTCTGCAGTCCCACCGGAATTCCGCGCTCCAGCAGTTGATCCAGAGCCGTCATGGCCCGATGGGGATCACGGAACTTTTGCACCTCCAGTCTAGCACCCACCGCCCGCACCACCGCCTTGAGAATAGCCCCGGCCATCTCTCGATAGGCGATGAGGGGCAGGTGATTGAGGCGGATAAAGGGGAAGTAGCCGAAGAAGAGGCCGCGGCCCAGCCCGAAGGCCATGGGTTCCGACAGTTCAAGGCCGTGGTGGGTCAACAGATTGGCAATGGCCCCGCTTTCACAGTGGGCCGTCTGACGGTGGTTGAAGTTCATCTGCTCGGTTCGGTCAGGATCGGCGGGTAGGAAGGGGGAAGCAGTTTGCCCCGGCGCAAATCATCGGGGCTGATATTGAAGAGGGTTGCGTAACGAGCCAGAGTTTTGTCGTTAAGGCGCCGGAAGAAGAACGGCTTGAGGTGGAGTCGGACCCGCCAGCGGGAGATGCCGACATATCCGGCCAACAGGGCGGCATCCATCTGGTTCAGGGCCATGTAATAGGCCAGGGGGCTGAATCTGCCGTTTTTGATGGCGATGGTCATTGCCGCCACCTCCTGCTGGATCTTTTCCCAGGCCAGGCTGTTGGCAATGTTTACCGGTTCCCAGCCGGTGCTGCCCACCGGGCTGTAGCGCCCGGCTTCATCGACGGCGTAGCGGATCTCCCGCCCGCCTTCGGTGATGCCGGTGTCGTTGGGGACCTCGGAAATTTTCATTCCGAGGTCCCCCGACAACATCCGCTATTGGCGATTGCCGCCACTTTACTTGCTGGGTTCCAGAGCCTTGTGGAGCCCCTGCAGCCGCTTCCAACCCTTATCCACATCCTGCTGCGACAGCTCCATCAGCGAGTCGGCCATGGTCGGATTCATCAGCTTCAAAGCCCGGTAACGGTTTTCGTTGAGGGCATATTCGGCAAACTTGATCGACGGGGCCTTGCTCTCGATGTGGAGCGGATTCTTGCCTTCAGCCTCCAGCATGGGATTGAAGCGGTAGAGCGGCCAGTGTCCGCACTCCACCGCCTTCTTCTGCTGGTCCAGACCCTTGGCCATGTTGATGCCGTGGCCCACGCAGTGCGAGTAAGCGATGATCAGCGAGGGGCCGTCATAGGCCTCGGCCTCGGCAAAGGCATTGACCACCTGCACCGGGTTGGCGCCAAGGGCCACCCGGGCGACATAGACGTTGCCGTAGGTAGCGAAGATCATGCCGATATCCTTCTTGGGCATCTTCTTGCCGCCGGCCGCGAACTGGGCGGTGGCCGCCCGGGGGGTGGACTTGGACATCTGACCGCCGGTGTTGGAGTAAACCTCGGTGTCCATGATCAGCACATTGACGTTCTCGCCGGAGGCCAAAACATGGTCGAGACCACCGTAACCGATATCGTAGGCCCAGCCGTCGCCGCCGATGATCCAGACCGACTTCTTGACCAGGTAGTCGGCCACCGGCAGCAGCCGGCGGCTGATGACGGAGTCGTCACCGGCCAGTTTTTCCTTCAGTTTGGCCACCCGCTCCCGCTGGGCTTCGATCTCCACCTGGTTTTTCTGGGAGGCGTTGATCAGCTCATCGGCCATCTTCTTGGTGATCAGCTTGGCCGCCACCGCCTCGCCCAGCAGTTCAGCCGCCTGGGCGGCCAGTTTGTTGACCGAGTAGCGCATGCCGAGACCAAATTCGGCGTTGTCCTCAAACAGCGAGTTGGCCCAGGCCGGTCCCCGGCCGTCGGCCCGCTTGCAGTAAGGGGTGGTGGGCAGGTTGCCGCCGTAGATCGAGGAACAGCCGGTGGCGTTGGCGATCAGCATCCGGTCCCCGAACATCTGGGTGGCCAGTTTGATATAGGGGGTTTCGCCGCAGCCGGCGCAGGCGCCGGAGAACTCCATCAGCGGCCGTTTCAGCTGGCTGCCCTTAACCGTGGAGATATCGACGTCGGCATCGGGAACCTCCGGCAGGTTGAGGAAGAACTTGACGTTGGGAGCTTCCTGCTCCCGGACCTTCTCGGTGTTGTCGATCATCTTCAGGGCCTTGGTCTTGGCCGGGCAGACCTCGACACACAGGGTGCAGCCGCAGCAATCCTCGGTGAAGACCTGGATAACCGCTTCCCGGTCCTTGAATTGCTTGCCCACCGCCGCGACACTCTTGAGGCTCTTGCTTTTGCCCTTGAGGTCGGCGGGGTTGACGACCTTCATCCGGATGGCGGCATGGGGGCAGACCAGCGAGCAACGGCCGCACTGGATGCAGTTTTCCGGCAGCCATTCCGGGACGTGGACGGCGATATTGCGCTTCTCGTACTGGGTGGTGCCGGTGGGCCAGGTGCCGTCGGCCGGCATATCGGAAACCTTGACCAGGTGACCCTTGCCGGCGATCATCTTGGCGCTGACCTTTTTGACGAACTCGGGCGCATCCTCGGGCACCACCGGCGGCAGCAGGTGACCATCCACCTTCTTGGGTACCTTGACCTCATTGATATTGTTGACCGCGGCATCAACGGCGTCGTAGTTCATCTTGACCACCTTCTCGCCCTTCTTGCCGTAAGTCTTTTTGATGGCGTCCTTGATCCGGTCGATCGCTTCCTTTTTGGTCAGAATGCCGGAGATCAGGAAGAAGGCGGTCTGCATGATCATGTTGATCCGGGCGCCCAGGCCCAGGGCCTCGGCCAGCTTGATGGCATCGATCACGTAGAATTTGGCCTGCTTGTCGATCAGTTGCTGCTGAACCGGGGCCGGCAGATGCTTCCAGATCTCCTTGGCGCTGTAGGGGGAGGTGAGCAGGAAGGTGCCTTTGTCCTCCAGGTTGCCCAGCATGTCGTACTTATCGAGGAAGGTGAAGTTGTGGCAGGCGATAAAGGTCGCCTTGTCGATCAGGTAGGGGGCGATGATCTGGTTTTTGCCGAACCGGAGGTGGCTGACGGTCATCGAGCCCGATTTCTTGGAGTCATAAACGAAGTAGCCCTGGGCCGAGTTGTCGGTTTCGGTGCCGATGATCTTGATGGTGTTTTTGTTGGCGCCCACGGTGCCGTCGCTGCCCAGACCGTAGAACATGCAGCGATGCACCTCCTGGCCCTCGATGCTGAAGGCGGTGTCGTAGTCGAGGCTGGTGTAGGCCACGTCGTCGTTGGGGCCGACACAGAAGTGGTTCTTGGGGGCCCAGGCGGCCATGTTGTCCAGGATCGCCTTGACCATGGCCGGGGTGAATTCGGCCGACCCCAGGCCGTAACGGCCCCCGAGGATTACGGGCTGGCAGGCGGCCCGGTTGCTCTCCACCGACTCGCCGATGGCGGCCCGGACGTCGAGGTAGAGGGGTTCGCCGGCGCTGCCCGGCTCCTTGGTGCGGTCCAGCACGGTGATCCGCTTGACGCTGGCCGGCAGGGCGTTGACCATGGCCTTGCTGTCGAAGGGGCGGAAGAGACGAACCACCACCAGGCCGACCTTGGCATTCTCTTTGGCGATCAGGTGTTCAAGGGTGGCCCGTACCGTTTCGGAGCCACTGCCCATCATCACCACCACGTTTTCGGCGTCGGGGGCGCCGAAGTAATCAAAGAGATGGTAGCGGCGGCCGGTCAGTTGGGCGAAGCGGTCCATGGTCTGCTGGACGATGCCGGGGCAGGCCTGATAGTATTTGTTGACCGTCTCGCGACCGGTGAAATAGACATCGGGGTTCTGGGCGGTGCCGCGCATCATCGGCCGGTCGGGGGAGAGGCCGCGGGCCCGGTGGGCCGTCACCAGCTCCTCGTCGATCATGGCCCGCATGTCGTCGAAGCTGAGCTGCTCCATCTTCTGGATCTCGTGGGAGGTCCTGAAACCGTCGAAGAAGTGGATAAAGGGGATCCGGGACTTCAGGGAGGCCTGGGTGGCGATCAGGGCCATATCCTGGGCCTCCTGGACGTTCTGGGAGCAGAGCATCGCCCAGCCGGTCTGGCGGACCGCCATCACGTCGCCGTGGTCGCCGAAGATCGACAGCCCCTGGCAGGCCACCGAACGGGCGGTGACGTGAAAAACGGTGGGGGTCAGCTCACCGGCGATCTTGTACATATTGGGCATGATCAGAAAGAGACCCTGGGAGGCGGTGAAGGTGGTGCAGAGTGCCCCGGTGGTGAGACTGCCATGCAGGGCGCCGGCCACCCCGCCCTCGGATTGCATCTGGGTAACCACCGGGATTGAACCCCAGATATTTTTCTGGCCGGCGGCGGCTTTGGTGTCGGACTCGGCCGCCATGGGGGTGGAGGGGGTAATGGGGTAAATGGTGATGATTTCGCTGGTGGCATAGGCTACATGGGTGCAGGCCTGATTGCCGTCGATGGTGACCATTTTACGCGACATAGTTCGACTCCTTCAGCTTGAATTGAAAAGGATAAGTTAATACCCATTGATTGTGCAGGGGTGTGGATCCGGGACCAGGGGCCATGGAACGCTGGCTTCCGGCAGACCGACAAATCAGAGAAAGCTAAACTAAATCGTCGTTAATTTCCACTATTATTTGTCGGCGGCCGCCACTTCCGGCGACGATTGACCGCCGTTTGGTTGCCGTTTGTAAACCAGCTCGGGGGGGTTGAGTACCACTTTGGTATCAGGCGGCACCGAATGGGTCAGCCAGATATTGCCGCCGATCACCGAGCGGGCCCCGATCACCGTCTCGCCGCCTAAAATGGTGGAACCGGCGTAAACGGTGACGTCATCCTCCAGGGTGGGATGGCGTTTGGTATGGCGCTCCAGTTGGCCAGCCTCGTCACGGCGGAAGGCCAGGGCTCCCAGGGTTACCCCCTGGTAAAGTTTGACCCGGGTGCCCAGCACCGCGGTCTGGCCGATCACCACCCCGGTGCCGTGGTCGATAAAGAAGGATCGACCGATGCGGGCCCCGGGATGGATGTCGATGCCGGTGATACTGTGGGCGTGTTCGGTCATGATCCGGGGCAGGATCGGCACCTCAAGACGATAAAGGGCGTGGGCGATCCGGTAGATGGTGATAGCGTGCAGGCCGGGATAACTGAAGATGATCTCGTCGTAACCGGCGGCGGCCGGATCCCCCTGGTAGGCGGCGTGAACGTCGCTGGCCAGCAGGGCGCGCAGCTCCGGCAACTGCTGGATAAAGAGCAGGGCCTTTTCCTGGCCAGATTCCTCGCAGTGCTGACAGATATGGCCGTGACGGGTACATTCGTGGCGGATGGCGTTGGCGATCTCCGCGGCCAGGAGATCAAACAGCTCGGAAACCTCCAGGCCGATCCGGTATCTCAGGTTGACCCGGTCGATCCCCTGGCGACCGAAGTAGCCGGGGAAAATGATCTCCCGGCAGGAATCGAGGATGCTAACCGCCCGGCGCCGTGAGGGGAGGGGTTCGGCCTCGACATGCTCGAAGCAGTTGCGGTTTTCACAGGTGGCGACGATCCGATCCACCACTTCCGGCAACTGGGAGCGGATGGTGGCGACCTGGTCTTGTTCCTTGCTCGGGCACTGCTCGGCGGCGCAGTGCTCTTTGCAGGATTCGGGGCCCAAGGTAAGCTTGCTTTTGCGGGTCATTAAGGCTCTCTCGTCAACGGTTGTCAATTGTTCAGCATCAGCTTGATGTTGCTGGCCTCTTCCTGGTTGGTAATAAAAAAATCCAGGTTGTTGTTCCAGCGGCTCACAAAGTGGCGGGTGAGCAGGACCCGCATCGCGTTTTTAAGCTGGGTCAGTGTACTGTAATCGTGGAGAAAATATTCGCCATAACTGTTTTCGCTCATGATGGTTGAGGCCATGGTTTTCCCGCCCATGATCGGCTCTTTGAAGAAGTTGACGATCACCAGGGCCCGGAGGGTGTTTTCCTGTTCCAGCAAGCGATTGGGGGGGATCTGCGAAAAGTGGATGATGGGAAAGGTGTTGAGCATGCTCTCCGCCAGGTTCTGGATGTCCACCAGGTCGATGGGGAGAAAGTTTTTGGTCAGATGGAGCCGGGTCTGGGCGGCCAGGATGCCGTTGACCAGGAGCCAGGCGACCAGCCGGATCAGGTTGTCGTCGCGCTTGATCACCGACTCCATCCGCTCCTTGACCGTGTTGTGGTCCTGTTCGCCACAGAAGGCGTAGTAGAAAAAACGTCCCTCATATTTGGTGATATGGATGGTGATATCATCCATCGCCATCAGGTGGCGGGAGACGCTGCGGATATAGTCAATTTTGGCCGATTTCTGTTCATAAAAGGTGAAAAGTTTACGTCCCAGAATGGAGATGTCCCGCTCGGTGATGGTCAGGCCGGTATTGGGACCGAATTTCTTGAAGAACCAGCGCAGGCGTTTGTAGGTTTCAATCAGGTACTCATGGACCCTGGTCCCAAAAAAGAGCAGCTCTTTGTACTGCCAGGAAAAATCAAGGAAATCCTGGTGGTTGGCCGGCAGGATATCCCAGCTTTCCATCTGGGCCATGGTGGTTTTGAGATGGTTTTTCTGACCGAACTTGGCCTGCTTTTGTGATTCGACCCCTTCCAGGGTTTTGAGGAAGAGGCATTCCCGGATCAGGTCGGCCCACTTGTGCATCTGTTCGACCTTGGCCTGCTGATAAAAGGCGATGATTTCCCGGGCCAGCAGGAGATAGGGGTCCACCTCGGCCGGGTCGAGCTTTTCCTTGGGGTAGGTCAGCTTTTCGGGCCAGGTGACCAGCCGTTTGACTTTGTCGGAAAAGAGCGGCAGGGCGTTGCTCTGCTGCTGGAGCAGCAACTCCAGGTAGGCGAACTTGATCACCGACTTGAAGGGGCTGTCCAGGGCTTTGTTCATCTGCCAGAGGCAGGCGCCGAAGATCTCCGCCTTGGGGATCCCGGTCACGTTGCCCAGGTCGACAAAATCATCGGGGTTGATCTTGCGCTCCTCGACCAGGCGCTGCACCAGGGAGCGGTATTGTCCTTCACCCAGGCCCGGGGGGATAAACCACCAGAGCAGGGGTTTGCCCGCCACCAGCAGATGGGTGCGGAACAGTTCGTCCTTGAGCAGAATTTTGAGGGCGCTGCCGGCGGATTCCTCCTCGGCGGTGGATTCAAAGCAATTGTCCCGGGTCTGGGTGATATCCATCAGAAAGAAGTGGGTCTCAACCCCTTTCTTTTGGGTCCACTCTTCAATCCCGGCACATTTCCGGCGCAACAGTTCAACCCCCTCGCTACCCAGCTGCTCCTGGTGGATACTGACCCAGTAGTCGCAATCCGATTTTTCCGACTGGGCGATGGTGCCGACACTGCCAATGGTTTTTAGTGAGTGGATGGCGCACTGATCCGGCGGCAGCATGATATCATCGCTTTTCGGGGCCGAGGAGGTGGGGAAAAAACGGCGGAACAGTTCACTGGAAAGAGCGACGGTCGGGTCGAAATCGCAGATGCCCCGGGGGGAGCCGGGGGCCGGCAAATGGCCGGGCAGGTCCGGATGGTTGACGTGGAGCAGGTAAGGCACCACCGAGAAGATAATATTGCCCTTCTGGGGGTTGAAGACCATCGACTTGGCGATCCGCTCATCGTTATATTTGCGATAGCGGGCAATTTTGGTTTGCAGGCTCATGGTTTTGGCATCATCCAAAAGGTTTGGGCAAACGTCTTGGGCAGCCTTTATTGCCACACCTGGGCCAGGCGGAGGGCCTGACGGGTGGCTGCAACATTGTGGGTACGGATAATATCCGCGCCATTGAGGGCGCAGAGAGCGGCCACCACCGCCGAGGGCAGGTCGCGCTCCTCCATCGGCAACTCCCCCAGCAGTTTGGTCAGAAACGATTTGCGGGAGTGGCCGATCAACAGCGGTCGGCCCAGGGAACGGAACTGGGCCAGATTGCGCAGGATCGCCAGATTGTGCTCCAGGCTTTTGCCAAAGCCGAGGCCCGGGTCGATAATCAGCCGCTCCCGTTGAATCCCCTGTTGGCTCAGCTCTTCGATCCGCCGGGCCAGAAACCGCTTGATTTCGGCCACCACGTCATCATAGTGGGGGGCAAGCTGCATGTCACGGGGGGTGCCCTGCATATGCATGATGATCACCGGCCAGTCGCCGCCGGCGGCCAGCTCCACCATGGCCGGATCAAAGCGCAGGGCGCTGATGTCGTTGATCATATCGGCGCCGGCGGCCAGGGCCTGGCGGGCCACGGTGGCCTTGGTGGTATCGATGGAGATGGGGATCTTGGGGGCCAGTTTCCGGATCGCTTCGATGGCGGGAATTACCCGGCGCAACTCCTCCTCCACCGCCACGGCCGGGGCCATGGGGCGGGTGGATTCGCCGCCGATATCCAGGATATCAACCCCGGCGGCGAGCATCTTTTCGGTATGGCCCAGCAGGCTTCGGTGATCGGCCAGTTTCCCGCCGTCGGAAAAGGAGTCCGGAGTGAGGTTCAGGATCCCCATGATCCGTGCCCGGTGGGGGACTGAGCTGTCGAGAAACCCGGCTTTACTGCTTGGGGTTTCCATGGTTCAGCTTTGCGGTTGCTCGGGAGGAGGGGCCTGATCCGATTCCGCCTCGGGTTCCGGCGGGTTATCTTTCCCCTGCTTGGCCGCCGGTTCAGTCTGGGGGGGGGCTTGGGGCGGAGTCTCCCCCCTGGCCTCGGCAATGATCCGCTCGATATCTTCCAGCAACAGGGTCTCCTTTTCCAGCAGTTCGGCGGCGACCAGGTGCAGGGCGTCCAGGTTTTCCTTGAGCAGGGCATGAACCTGGTCGTTGGCATCCTGGACCAGGCGCTTGACCTCGTTGTCGATCTGGATGGCGGTGGATTCAGAGTAATCCCGATGCTGGGAGATCTCCCGCCCCAGGAAGATCTGCTCCTCCTTCTTGCCGAAGGTCAACGGCCCCATGGCGTCGCTCATCCCCCACTCGCAAACCATCTTGCGGGCCATGGTGGTGGCCCGTTCGATATCGTTGCCGCTGCCGGTGGTGATCTCGCCAAACACCAGCTCCTCGGCCACCCGGCCGCCCAGCAGAATGCAGATATTGTTGATCAGGTAGCTGCGGGCGTAGGTATATTTATCCTCCAGGGGCAACTGCTGGGTCAGGCCCAGGGCTCGCCCCCGGGGGATGATGGTGACCTTGTGCAGGGGGTCGGTGCCGGGCAGCAGCCGGGCCACCAGGGCATGGCCCGCTTCGTGGTAGGCGGTGATCTTCTTCTCCTTCTCGGTGATGATCATGCTCCGGCGTTCGGAGCCCATCATCACCTTGTCCTTGGCCTGCTCCAAATGGGTCATTTCGACCTTTTCCGCCCCTTGGCGGGCGGCCAGCAGGGCTGCCTCGTTGACCATGTTTTCCAGATCGGCCCCGGAGAAACCGGGGGTTCCGCGGGCGATCTGGGCCCAATCCACATTATCGGCGATCTGGGTTTTCCGGCCATGGACGTGCAGGATCATCTCCCGCCCCTTAACATCGGGCACCGGCACCACCACCTGGCGGTCGAAACGGCCTGGGCGGAGCAGGGCGGGGTCGAGAACATCGGGCCGGTTGGTGGCTGCGACAATGATCACCCCCTCGTTGGCTTCAAAGCCGTCCATCTCCACCAGCAACTGGTTCAGGGTCTGCTCCCGCTCGTCGTGGCCGCCGCCCAGGCCCGCCCCGCGGTGGCGGCCCACCGCATCGATCTCATCGATAAAGATGATGCAGGGGGCGCTCTTCTTGCCCTGGATAAAAAGGTCCCGGACCCGGGAGGCCCCGACCCCGACAAACATCTCCACGAAATCGGAACCGCTGATGGAGAAAAAGGGAACCTGGGCTTCGCCGGCAATGGCCTTGGCCAGCAGGGTCTTGCCGGTGCCCGGGGGACCCATCAGCAGCACCCCCTTGGGAATACGACCGCCCAGCCG
The DNA here is from genome assembly GCF_044068625.1 of Desulfurivibrio modestus. NCBI lineage: Bacteria > Pseudomonadati > Thermodesulfobacteriota > Desulfobulbia > Desulfobulbales > Desulfobulbaceae > Desulfurivibrio > Desulfurivibrio modestus. The sequence goes on along the minus strand of NZ_JBIPKH010000005.1, from coordinate 7,865 downwards.
GGTAAACTTACCGGGATCTTTTAAGAAATCGATAATCTCGGACAACTCCTCCTTGGCCTCTTCAATGCCGGCCACATCCTTGAAGGTGATTTTGCTGGTTTCATGATCCAGCAGTCGGGCCCGGCTTTTGCCGAAACTCATCGCCTTGCCGCCGCCCATCTGCATCTGGCGCATGAAGAAGATCCAAACCCCGATCAACAGCAGCATGGGAAACCAGGAAACCAGGATGGTCAGGTACCAGGGAGTGCCCTCCTTCTCCTTGACTTTGATGTTGACCCCGTTTTGGCGCAGCAGGGGGATCATTTCGGCGTCGTTGGGGGTTATCACCTTGAAGATACGCCCTTCAGGCCCCTCAACCCTCAGCTCGCTGCCCTGGACCTCCACCTCGCGCACCGCCCCGGCCTCGACGCTGGTCATGAAATCGCTGTAGCTCATTTCGCTGACCTGGGGCTGCGGTTTGTTGAAGAGGTTGAAGAGCATGATCAGGGTGAGACCGATGATCAGCCACATCGAGAGGTTTTTATAGAAAATATTCAAATGATCCTCCAAGTGAGATCGCTGTTAAGCCCGAAACGGACACATTAAGCCAGAAAGGGAGGAAAGTCCAGTCCTCGGCTCAATTGGTGCTTTGTTGGAACTGCTGGATCGGCTTAACCCCCATGGTTTTTTCCCGCATGGTGCTGATCGCCCGAACCATCGATTCGGCCCCGGCCAGGGTGGTGGTGTAGGGCAGGTGGTAGTCCAGGGCGGCCCGGCGAATGGTGTAGGAGTCCTCGGTGGTTCGGGTGCCCATGGAGATATTGACGATCCACTGGATCTGGTGGTTGCGGAGCATATCCAGAACGTGGGGGCGTCCTTCGGAAATTTTTTGCACCTTGGCGCAATCCACTCCCTCTCCCTTGAGCTGGGCGGCGGTACCACCGGTGGCCACCAGGGTAAAGCCCAGTTCAACCAGGCGCCGAGCGATGGGCACGATGGCCGGTTTGTCGGGATGCCGCACACTTAAGAAGACGGTGCCCGACTGAGGGATTTTCTGGCCGGCGGCAAGTTGCGACTTGGCAAAGGCCAGCCCCACGCAATCGTCGATTCCCATCACCTCGCCGGTGGATTTCATCTCCGGGCCAAGAATGGTGTCAACATTATCGAACCGGTCAAAGGGGAAAACCGCCTCCTTGACCGCGAAATGTTTGATCTTAACCTCACTGGTCAGGCCCAGTTCGGCCAGGGTGGCCCCCATCATCACCTTGGTGGCCAGCTTGGCCAAGGGCACTCCGGTGGCTTTGCTGACAAAGGGCACGGTGCGCGAGGCCCGGGGATTGACCTCCAGGACGAAAAGGGTGTTCTCTTTCACCGCGAACTGGACGTTCATCAACCCCTTGACCTTAAGCTCCGCCGCCATGGCCCGGCTGGCCGCCTTGATCTCTTCGATCATCTCGGCGGCCAAAGTGTGGGGAGGCAGGACGCAGGCGGAATCACCGGAGTGGATCCCCGCCTCTTCAATATGCTGCATAATGCCGCCGATGATGGTGGTCTGGCCGTCGGAGATTGCGTCCACATCGACCTCGATGGCATCCTTGAGGAATTTGTCCACCAGGATCGGGTGTTCCGGGGAGACATCGACGGCGGTGTGCATGTAATGGGTCAGGTCCCGTTCGTTGTAGACAATCCGCATGGCCCGACCGCCCAGAACGTAAGAGGGGCGGACCACCACCGGGTAGCCGATCTCCTTGGCGATCACCAGGGCTTCCTCGGCGTTGTGGGCGATACCGTTGGCCGGCTGGCGCAGGTTCAACTTCTGCAGAAACTGCTGGAATCGTTCCCGATCTTCGGCCCGGTCGATGGAGTCGGGGGAGGTCCCCAGAATCGGCACCCCGGCCTTGGCCAGGGGCACTGCCAGATTCAAAGGAGTCTGGCCGCCAAACTGGACGATTACCCCCTCCGGTTGCTCTTGCTCAATAATGTTAAGCACATCCTCCCGGGTCAGGGGCTCGAAGTAGAGGCGATCGGAGGTGTCGTAGTCGGTGGAGACCGTCTCCGGATTGGAGTTAACCATGATCGATTCAACCCCCAGCTCCCTGAGGGCGAAGGAGGCGTGGACGCAGCAGTAATCGAACTCGATCCCCTGGCCGATCCGGTTGGGGCCGCCGCCCAGGATCATAACCTTACGCCGATCGCTGGCTCGCCCCTCGTCTTCTGACTCGTAGGTAGAGTAGAAATAGGGGGTGTAGGCTTCAAACTCGGCGGCACAGGTGTCCACCAGCTTGTAAACCGGTTTTTGCGAGAGCTTGTCCCGCAACTCGCGAATATCATCCTCGGAGGTGCCGGTCAGGTAAGCCAGCTGCCGGTCGGAAAAGCCGTACTGTTTGACCTTGTGGAGTCGCTGGGCCTCCAGGCCGGTGAAGCCGGCTTGGCGAATTTCCCGCTCGGTTTCCACCAACTGGGCCATATGGTTGAGGAACCAGGGGTCGATCATGGTGACCTCGTGGATCCGATTCACGCTGATTCCCCGGCGCAGAGCTTCATAAAGTTGGAAAATCCGCTGGGAATTGGGCTTGCGCAGGGCGCTTTCCAGGTCGGCTTCATCCAGCTCGGCGAATTTTTCAAACCTGCGGTCGGCTCCAAAGCCGGTGCAGCCGATCTCCAGGGAGCGCAGCCCTTTCTGCAGGGCCTCCTTGAAGGTGCGGCCGATGGCCATGGTTTCACCCACCGATTTCATGGCGGTGGTGAGGAAATCATCGGCCTCGGGAAATTTTTCGAAGGTCCAGCGGGGAATTTTGATTACACAGTAGTCGATGGTGGGCTCAAAAGCGGCGTAGGTCTCGCGGGTGATGTCGTTTTTGATCTCATCCAGGGTGTAGCCCACCGCCAGCTTGGCGGCGATCTTGGCGATGGGAAAGCCGGTGGCCTTGGAGGCCAGGGCCGAGGAGCGGCTGACCCGGGGATTCATCTCGATCACCATCAGTTCGCCGTCGGCGGGGTTGACGGCGAACTGGACGTTGGAACCGCCGGTTTCCACCCCGATCTCCCGCATGATGGCGATGGAGGCGTTGCGCATGGCCTGGTATTCGCGGTCGCTCAGGGTCTGGGCCGGGGCCACGGTGATGGAGTCGCCGGTGTGGACCCCCATGGGATCGATATTTTCAATGGAACAGATGATCACCACGTTATCGTTCTTGTCCCGCATCACCTCCAGCTCATACTCCTTCCAGCCCAGCAGGCTCTTTTCCAGCATCACCTCGCTGTTGATGGAAAGGTCGAGGCCGGATTCGCAGATCTCCTCCAATTCCTGCTGGTTGTAGGCAATGCCGCCCCCGGTGCCGCCCAGGGTGAAGCTGGGCCGAACGATGATGGGGAAACCGATCTCGGCCGCCGCCGCCTTGGCCTCGCTCAGGGTGTGGATAATCACGCTCTCGGGCACCTTGAGGCCGATCTTGCGCATGGCCGCCCGGAAGGAGTCCCGGCCTTCGGCCTTGCGGATTACGTCGATCTTGGCCGCCAGCAACTCCACTCCGTACTTTTCCAGCACTCCCATCTCCGCCACCCGGATGGCGGTGTTGAGGCCGGTCTGGCCGCCCAGGGTGGGGAGCAGGGCATCAGGTCGCTCCTTTTCGATCACCTTGGCCACGAACTCGGGGGTGATGGGTTCGATATAGGTGGCGTCGGCGATCTCCGGATCGGTCATGATGGTGGCCGGATTGGAGTTGATCAGCACCACCTGGTAGCCTTCCTCCTTCAGGGCCTTGACCGCCTGGGTGCCGGAGTAGTCAAATTCGCAGGCCTGGCTGATGATGATGGGGCCGGAGCCGATGATCAGAATTTTTTTGATGTCGGTACGTTTGGGCATGGCCGTTGGCTATCCTTATATCTATGGTTTTATCGATTGAAGCTTGGTGGTGCCAATCTATTTCATCGCGTCGACGAAACGGTCGAATAGATAGATGGCATCATGGGGGCCGGGGGCGTTTTCGGGATGATACTGGACGGAGAAGGCCGGGAATCGGCGATGCCGGATCCCCTCCACCGAATCATCGTTGAGGTTGATGTGGGTCAGCTCAACCTCGGTGGGGTCGAGAGTGGCCATGTCCAGGCAGAACCCATGGTTTTGTGAGGTGATCTCCACCTTGCCGGTGGTCAGATCCTTGACCGGCTGGTTGATGCCGCGATGGCCGAACTTGAGCTTGTAGGTTTTGCCACCGTAGGCCAGTCCCAGCAACTGGTTGCCCAGGCAGATCCCGAAGATCGGCTTTTTGCCCAGCAGGGCCCGGATGGTATCGATCACCCCCGGGATGCCGGCGGGGTCACCGGGGCCGTTGGAAAGGAAAATACCATCGGGGTTGAGGCCCAGGATGGTGTCGGCGTCGGTATGGCAGGGAACCACCTGGACCTGGCAGCCCCGCTCGGCCAGCAGACGCAGCTGATTGTATTTAAGGCCGTAGTCGATGGCCACGACCTTGTAAGGACCCGGCGTGGCCCCCGCAAAGGCGGTGCCGGGCTGGGGCCCCCGGTCGGTCCAGACGTAAGGTTCGGGGCAGGTAACCTCCCGGACCAGATCGCGTCCCACCAGGCCCGGCGATTTTTTCGCCTTGGCCACCAGCGAGGCATGATCCAGATCCTCGGTTGATACGATCCCCTTCATCGCTCCGACGGTTCGGATATGGCGGGTTAGAGCCCGGGTGTCCACCCCCTCGATCCCCAGTACCCCATATTTTTGCAGCAGTTCGGCCAGGGTGCCGGTGGAACGATAATTGCTGGGGAAAGGGCAGTATTCGCGGGCGATAAAGGCCTCCACCTGGACCCGACCCGACTCCATATCTTCCTCGTTGATCCCATAGTTGCCGATCAGCGGGTAGGTCATGGCGACGATCTGGCCTTTATAGGAGGGGTCGCTCAACAGCTCCTGATAGCCGCTCATACCGGTATTGAAAACAATCTCACCGGTGGTTTCGCCTCGACCGGTAAAGGATACCCCTTCAAAAACAGTCCCGTCTTCCAGGGCGATGCATGCTTTCATCATTGTCCTCTGCTGTTATTTTTTCCGACGTTCTGGTCGATCAGTTGTTTAATAATTTCTACCTGTTGCCGGGCCGCGCCCCGCAGGCGCCGGGCGATGCCGCCAGCCTGCTCCGCCGCCCGGTGGTACTCGGCGGGGCGGGTGTGGAAAGCCATGATCCGTTGACAGAGTTCCTCTTCGTCACGGACCAGAAAACCGCCACCTCCCTGGCGCAGCAGCTCGGCATCCTCCCGGAAATCATCCATATGGGGTCCGAACAGCACCGGCTTGCCGTGGGCCGCCGCCTCCAGCAGATTATGGCCCCCGCGCTGAACCAGGCTGCCGCCGCAGAAAACATAGTCGGCCACCGCGTAAAGTTCGGCCAGTTTCCCCATCTGGTCCACCAGAATCACCGTGGCCCGTTGATTCTCGGTTCGGGCGGCTCCGCCGGCCGCCGCTCCGGAGGAGAGTTCGCTCAGCCGCCAATATTCGAGATTCCTGCCCCGGAACATGGCCTCGATCTCCGGCAGTCTGCGGAGATGGCGGGGGGCTATAACCCAGACCAGGCCGGGCAGATTACGCTTCAGCTTGCGCCAGGCGGTGAGCAGCAGCTCCTCTTCACCGTGGTGGGTGCTGCCGCAGACCAGAACCGGTTGCTCTGGGCCGATTCCCAGTTGGGAACACAAGCTGTTGAGACCACCTTCCAGCTCGATCCTGGTCGCCGGGGTCGAGCAGGGTTTGCCAGCGGCGACCGGGGTCAAATCATATTTGGCATTGCCGCTGATAACCACGGCGGCCGGATCGGCGCCCAGCTCCCGGTAGCGGCGGGCGTCATCTTCGCCGATGGCGGCGATGACCCGGAAACGGGAGATGGTTGCCATAATCAATGAGGCGGCCGGCCAGCGCCGATAGCGGCGCAAAGATCGCTCGGAAAGCCTGGCATTAAGCAGTGCCGGGCCGGCCTGGTGCCGGGCCGCCTGACGGATAATTTCCGGCCAGAGCTCGGTCTCAAGACAGACATAGAGATCGGGCCCGATGTTCCGCATCATCCGGGAGCAGATCCCGGCCAGATCCAGGGGGGCAAAGAGGCAATGAACCCCGTCCGGCATCTGTTCACGACAAACCTGCAACCCTTGCCGGGTCAGAGTGGAGACCCATATTTCGGCTTCGGGTAACTGCCGGCCAAGCTCCCGGACCAGGGCGCGAGCCACCTGCACCTCTCCCACCGAAGCGGCATGCAGCCAGATTCGCGGCCTGCCGTCAGGCTTGCGCGGAGTGGCACGATAAAGTCCCAGCCGTTGCCAGAGTTCCTGTCTGCCGCCACCCAGTGAATAGATTAAAAAAAACGGAAAAACAATCAGGAAAATGGTCCAGGCGATGATCTGGTAAACGAAATAACTCAATGGGCAGGCGGCCTATTAGCAATTTTTTCCGGGTATTTCCCGCAGAGACGACAAAATCACGAGATTAAACCCTGAATTCCGAGTTTCGTCAATGAAATTGCCGTTGAAATTGGTGGAAGGTTTTTGCTTGGCCCCCCGCACCTTCGCCTACCAGCGGCCGGCGATCTCCGTGTCGCATTGCGGACAGTGGCCTTTGATCAGTTGATTGCTGCCGACCCCGAACCCCAGTCTGGTGATCAGAGTGGTGCCGCAGTTGGGGCAGGTGGTGTTTTCCCCTTCATTGTCGTGGATATTGCCCACGTAAACATGATGCAGCCCGGATGCCCGGCCGATCTCCCGGGCCCGATGCAGGGTTTCCGGTGGGGTGGGGTGGGGGCCCATCATTTTATAGGTGGGCCAGAAACGGGAGACGTGCCAGGGGATGTGGGGATCGATCGCCACCAGGAAGCGGGCGATCTCTGTCAGCTCCTCTGTCGAGTCGTTCCAGCCGGGAATGATAAGGGTGGTTACCTCCACCCAGATCCCCAGCTCCTTCATTAATATTATGGTGTCCAGTACCGGTTGCAGGTGGGCGCCGCAGACCTCATGGTAAAATCGTTGGCTGAAAGCCTTGAGGTCGATGTTGATGGCATCAAGCCAGGGGGCGATCTCCCGGGTCGCCTCGGGGCCAATGTAGCCGTTGCTGACGAAGATGTTGCGCACCCCCGCCTTTCGGGCCAATTGGGCGGTATCAAAAGCAAATTCATAGAAGATGGTCGGCTCGACATAGGTATAGCTGATACTGCGGCAGCTTCCCGCCTGGGCCGCCGCCACCACCTCCGCCGGCGTATGGAGAATGCCGGCGATCTCATTGTTGTGCAGGGCCGGATATTGCGAAATTTCATAATTCTGGCAATGCAGGCAGCGGAAATTGCAGCCCACGGTGGCGATGGAGTAGGAGAGCGAGCCGGGCAGCAGATGAAAGATCGGCTTTTTTTCGATGGGGTCGATGTTGCCGCTGATCAACCGGCCATAGTTGAGAGTGTACAGGGTTCCGGCCCGATTTTCCCGCACCCGGCAAATCCCCCTTTTCCCCGGAGTGATTCGGCAATGATGGGGGCAGAGGTAGCACTGCACCTTGTCTTCATCCAGAACTCGGTAAAAGCGTGCGGTTTCCATGGCGCTCCTCCTGTCGTCATAATCTTAGGCGATGAAGATTGGCCCGGCTTAAAAAGGGAGATCTGTTTGTCCGCCCGCTGTCTGCGGGGCCGGTAATCTGTTCCGATTGTAGTGGAATAAACAGCCTGGTCAAAGGAAAAACCCCAGGCTTTGCCCTTTGGCTATTATGCTAACTAACTGAACTTGTGATCTCGGCTCCGGATCATTAGTTTTTTGTGTGGTCGTGGTGAAATTCCTGTTGACTCCCCCAGGCAGTTCGGCTATCTTGCCCGTCTCCCACACAGGGAGGGTCGGAAGCCTTCGGGGCCCCGGCC
>NZ_JBIPKH010000049.1:0-2775 GCF_044068625.1 Desulfurivibrio modestus | reverse complement strand
CTATGGTCACAATATTCAGTTGGATCACGCAAAATCAGCTAATAAGCGACTCCTGTTTTGCCATACCTTGTCATGATGCTCGACAATTTTCACTTGAATAAAGATGGTACTCCCACAACACACACCATGAAAACTTCTCGTAAATACAATGAAATAGCTGGCGCCAGCCCCCAAATTACAATATTGGGGTCGGGGTTGCCACATTGCTTGAATTCTGATAATGTATTGCATGAATCTAAGGTTTACGTGGCTATATGCAATACATTATCAGGAGGCTGCCATGGCAACCGATTCCGCCCGGCAACAACAGTTGGTTTCCCTGTTCCACAGCCACCCCTGCTGGATGATCGAGCCGCTGACCGACGAACTGGGCTGTTCGATGCCATCGACTCGGCGGTACCTGAAAGCGGCCGGCTACTACAGCAGTTTCACCCACAACGGCAAATGGTACACCCTGAAGTCGATCCCCCGCTTCGACCGGGACGGTCTCTGGTTTCACGAACTCATCGGCTTTTCACGGGCCGGCAGTTTAACCGGCACCCTCATTCAGCTGGTTGGCCGCAGTCCAGCGGGTTTGACGGCGCAACAGCTTGGGGTGAAACTCCGCTGCCGGTGTCATTCGGTCCTGGTTCAGTTGTGCCGCCACGGCAAGTTGGCCCGTCAACCGATGGGGCGCAGCCATCTCTACCTCGCGGTCGATCAACCCGTTCAAGCTGCACAACTGCAAGTCCTGGCCGGGAACCAGCCGGCGGCGGCGCTGCCGGCAGAGATTGCGGTCCTCATTCTGGCCGAGTTCATCCGACAACCGGAGCTCAGCTTCGAAGAGCTGGCAGCGGTGGTGGGCGGCAACCGGCAGCTCAACCTCAAAACGGCCCAGGTTGCGGACCTTTTCGCCCGCCATGGTTTAAAAAAAACGACCCGGGCTGCCAAGCCGAAGCCTTACGGGCCTTGACTTACTGGCAGGAACAAACGCTGCGGGAGGTATCGCCCACAGCTCTCTTTCCCCTCCCGCCGGTTATCCGCTTTGCTCCGAAAACAGCAACCTGCTCCTGCGGTGGTCGTCTGATCGTGCAAAAGAGCCGGCGTAAAAAGATCCTCCTCATGGCCGGACCCTTCATCGCCCATGAGACTGTGGCGCAATGCCCCGATTGTCGCCGCATTTTCGGCTCCGAGGCCCTGGCCCGGCTGGTTGAGCCCCGTTGCAACGTCGGCTATGAGATCCTGGTTTACGTCGGCCGGGCATTGTTTCAGCGGCATCGCACCGGGCAGGAAGTTCGCGCCGAGTTGGCCGCCCGCAATATTCGCCTCAGCACCTCCGAGATCGACTATTTGGGCCGCAAATTCATTACCGACCTGGCCATTGCTCACCGCCGGGCCGCCCCTCGCATCCGGCAGACCATGACCATGGCCGGGGGCTATATTCTCCATCTTGACGCCACCCATGACAGCGGCTCCATGGCGCTGATGACGGGCATGGACAGCTTGAGTAAATTCGTCTTGGCCAACATAAAATTGCCCAGTGAGAATGCCGACTATATCGTACCCTTCCTGCGTCAACTGGCAGGGGACTATGGCCGCCCATTGGCCTGCGTCCGCGATATGGGGAGCGGGATCGGCAAGGCGGTTGCCGAGGTATTCCCCGGAGTACGTGATTTTGTTTGCCATTTCCATTTTCTTCGCGATATCGGCAAGGATTATCTCGAACCCGCCTATGCCCGTTTACGCAAGGGGTTGCGCAGCCATGCCGCCAGTTCCCGGCTGCATGCGCTGGCTCGAGAAATGCGCTTGCAACTCGTTGAGCATAGCGACCGGTGCGCTGCTCTGGCCGGGGCCATCAAAGCCGCCGACCAGCCGAAAGATCTCGAACTGATGCCCATAGCCGCTACCTATTCGCTGACCCTTTGGGCCTTGCACGGTAAACATAGCGGGGACGGCTACGGCTTTCCCTTCGATCGCCCGCTGTTGGACTTTGCCCAACGTTTAATGGAACTGGAGCGGCTCATGCCGCAACTGCTGGACCTGCTGCTGGTTGACGATGAGCCGGACACCAATCAGCCGATCTTCAAGGTGTTGGCCCAAGCCTGCTTCGTCGCCGAAGATCAGGAAATCCGCCAAGCGGTGACAGAGTTGCAGTCGCGCTGCCAAAGCTTCGACTGCCTGCGCACGGCCATGCGGCTTGCCCCGGTGGACGGCGGCAACGGCTTGAACGATGAAGGCACGGTCGAGGCCATGACCACTATACGCCAGGGCGTCAAAGAGTTCCGCCGTCAACTGGCCGATGATCCCGAACTGGCAGCTGACCCGCCGAGCCAAAAAATGGCCGCCCAGATCGACAAGTACGACGACAAACTTTTCGCCGATCCCATAACCGTGGCGGCCCCAGAAGGTCCGGTCACCATATATCCCCAGCGAACCAATAATATCATGGAGCAGTTCTTCCGCAGCTTAAAACGCGGCCATCGTCGTAAGACCGGCAACAACTCCATGCAGCGAGCCCTGCAGGCAATGCTGGCCGATACGCCGTTGGTCAAAAACCTGAACAATCCCGCCTATACGAAAGTCCTGCTCGACGGCAAAGCCAATCTCGAAGAACTGTTCGCCGAAGTCGCGACATCCCGCCCGATTGCTAAATTTGACGAGCTGGAGGCTAATAGTGATCGCATCCTGCCGGGATTCCGGGCACTCATGAATCTGCCGGCCTTACCCGGCCAGATAATTCGGTCGCTTGGGGCTTGAATATGGCACATCCAACTGAATATTGTGACAATAGCTTTA
>NZ_JBIPKH010000048.1:0-2979 GCF_044068625.1 Desulfurivibrio modestus | reverse complement strand
TTCCCAAGTATAAAATTAATCAATAGGATGTCCGAGCAAATCCAGAGCAGATTTTCCTACACAATCAAAATTAATAGTATAATTTTCATTATACAATCCATAGGAAAGCAGCGTTGAATTATCAAGAATCAACCCAGTATCATCCGGTAGCCGGCTCTTTTCTTCTATAGATGGATTAGGGGGTGATATGACAACCATATCAAACATTTCTGAAACACCGCCATCTCTTTCTCTGACTATTTTTTTGTTTAGTGCGTGCGAATACGATGCCAACATTATCGTTTTAATCTTCAGTATATATGGATACAGAAAGCCGCTGCCGTATGTCATAATGGCGATATCAGAGGATATATACTTCTGCAACTTTTCCTGAAAAGTTAACCCTGCAGTAATTTCGCAAGAAAATTGCTCTGATATGCCACTAACTATTTCAGAATAAAGATTCCTTTCAGCATTAAGCCACTCAAGCTCTTTTTTATTTAATGGCCGAGAAACGAGTTGCGTTACACCGTCAAAAAAATAATGAACCTTATCTGCCGCACCCCTGAGATGATTATGAAGTTTCAAAAAGTCGTCAGCGGTGAAATTACATGTTCGAGTATGTGTTCTTATATTGATCAACACATTAAGTACATCGAAATTCCTGACAGTATCGCGCCTCTTCACAAATCTCTCTGCTAGACTGTGCGGCACAACATAATTAGTCGCCGGCCTCACAAACAAGTATATCTGACCACATAATTTATGCCAGGTAACGATGTTCTCTGGATCATCTAAAAAGATCTGACTGGAGAAATCTGATGAGTATTCTTGCCGGTCAATATACCCTTGATTAAAGTGCGCGATTACAGTCTCGGGCGACAGTAGACCGCTCTGCATCAGATACTCTATTGCAGCATAATCAGAAACCAACGCCACACCCAAATGAGAGTTAGAACCCTCGCATAATGCGACCTTGATATTTGATGAACCGGAATCCGTGTTGCCCGGCAAACAATTATCTGCCTCTATTAATCCACAGCCATCTAGTCTATTTTTTAGTTTTACTGCATTAATTAATAAGTGCGGAATCAGCGAGCGCGCCCTTCGCGCATCGCCGCCATTATTAAGCAACAAGCAAGTTCTCGAACTCGGGAGATAAATGAAGTGCAGCCCACCGTTTTGTCCACCAATAAAAGCCACCGCCAATTTATTTTTCTTTTTAAGAATGTAACCAACGTACAGATACCCCCCAATCATGAAAGGGAGCGAATTAATAAATTCGTATCCATATTTTTCAATATAATCAACTGCCTTGCCAGCCCCATCTCTTAAAGCAATAACATCGAACTCCCTAATAAATTTATTTACTTTTCTTGGATTGCCATGAGGCATGTAGTGCCTTTCCGAGAATAACGCCATAATTGTTGTGGCTATATCGCACCAATCACCGTTTGGAGCGGTTTCATCAAGTGTCACATAATGAACATCACTATTTAAATAGTTAAATAAATCATCGTCTTTTGTGTTTTTATCAAAGCCATCTATCCCGATAGTCAATTGAGTGAGTTGTTCACACAGCCTCATAAAACCACCTGCTTAATAAAAAATAGCGCACAAGACAGCGCATATATCCGCCAGTTCAACAGGAGTTTTGGCGGCGGCTTCGCGCCGCAAAAACTCTTAGTTCGTTATAGATAGGGTGCAAATAACTATGAACCTAGAAATCCGGTATAACTCTCGTTAATCGAACGTTAATATGAAAACATACGTCTTTTCAAAATCTCATTGCGCCAATAGCCATTCATAAATATTATTTACTCCGTTAGTAGCGGCAACATCAGGGACCCACCCCAATACCTTTGTCGCTTTAGACACATTTGCCACAAAAACTCTTTGATCGCTCTCACGCGGCGGAAGGTGTTTATATACCAACTTGGCCCCTGCAATGGTTTCGAGAAGCCCAAAGAGTTCCAAAAGCGACAGGCTGTTAGCCATTCCTCCGCCGATATTGAAGGCTTCTCCCGTTGCCAAGTCGATGTGGTCCAATGTTTTAAAGTAAAGACTGACCATGTCCTCTGCGTGCAGGACATCCCTAACCTGTTTTCCGGTGCCCGAGATGGTAAAGGGCTTGGTTTCACCCCGGGAGGCATCTATTGCTTTTTGGCAAAACCAGCCTACCCAACCCTGGTCGTAGGTGGCGAACTGGCGCCCGCCATACATTGATGAGTGTCGAAAAACGACGGTACGTAAACCAAAGATACGGGCGTAGTCCCGCATGTACTGGTCAGCCGCGCCTTTCGAGCATCCGTAGGGCGAATGGAAGTCGAGCGGGGTTGTTTCGTCGAATCCATCAGGCCTCTCGATGCATTCGAATCGCGTCTCTGTCTCCCGATATGCGTATTGCTCCAAATCCCCATAAACTTTATTAGTCGAGGAATAGAGAACGGCAGCCTCGGGGGCGAACCGTCGCACTGCCTCCAGGACATTGAGGCTGCCCAGCGCGTTCGTCTCGAAGTCGTTTCGCGGGTCAGATATCGAAGTTGTCATGGCAACCTGCCCGGCGAGATGGAAAATCGCCTCAGGTTTGATTTCAAATACCACACGAGCGACGTCGTTAGCGTTGCGGATATCACCATGAACGTGCCGGAACTTGCCCTGGTCCTTCAGCCAGGCGATGTTCTCGACTGAGCCGTAGCGAGAGAGGTTATCAAAAATGATGAGCTCATCACCTCTCTTTAGTGCCTCTGCGGCTAAGTTCGCTCCCAAAAATCCACAGCCCCCGGTAATGAGTAGCTTCATCGTGATTTCCTTTCTTGTTCAATAAGTTTTTTCAGACCTGTCTCAAGCGGTATACGGCATTCCCACTCGAGGTCCTTTAGATCATCTATCTTAGCACTGTTTTCCAGTACTTCCCCTGGCCTATAAGGTATGGCACCGAACGACAGCTTGGATAGCGAGTTAGTGAGCCTATGAATCGTTTGGACGAGCTCGCGGATG
>NZ_JBIPKH010000047.1:0-3536 GCF_044068625.1 Desulfurivibrio modestus | reverse complement strand
TCCTTCCCGCCTACACGCTTAAACCGGGACTTCCAACACCCGGCTGGCCTACCCTTCTGCGTCCCCCCTTCACTCAAACGTTGATACAACGGCGCAGGAATATTCACCTGCTTCCCATCGACTACGCCTCTCGGCCTCGCCTTAGGGGCCGGCTAACCCTGGGCAGATTGACTTGACCACAGGAAACCTTAGGCTTTCGGTGTGCGGGGTTCTCACCCGCATTTGCGCTACTCGTGTCAGCATAAGCTCTTGTGGGACCTCCAGCACTCCTTTCGGTGTACCTTCGACGGCTACCACAATGTTCTCCTACCACTCCATCTTGCGATGAAATCCACGGCTTCGGTAGCATGCTTAGCCCCGTTGAATTTTCGGCGCAGACCCACTCGACCAGTGAGCTATTACGCTTTCTTTGAAGGATTGCTGCTTCTAAGCCAACCTCCTGGTTGTCTGGGCAGTTCCACATCCTTTACCACTTAGCATGCATTTAGGGACCTTAACCGGTGGTCTGGGCTCTTTCCCTTTCGACCACGAATCTTATCACCCGTAGTCTGACTCCCGTGCTTGAGCTTGACGGTATTCGGAGTTTGACAGGGGTTGGTAATCCTGTGGGGACCCCTAGCCCAGTCAGTGCTCTACCTCCGTCAGTCATCACACGAGGCTATACCTAAATATATTTCGGAGAAAACCAGCTATTCCCGAGTTTGATTAGCCTTTCACTCCTAGCCACAGCTCATCCGAACAGTTTTCAACCTATATCGGTTCGGGCCTCCACGAAGTGTTACCTTCGCTTCACCCTGGCCATGGCTAGATCACCCGGCTTCGGGTTTACCCCATGCAACTGATTCGCCCTATTAAGACTCGCTTTCGCTACGGCTACACCTCACGGCTTAACCTCGCTGCATAGGATAACTCGCTGACTCATTATGCAAAAGGCACGCGGTTACACTGTCTTGCGACATAGTGCTTCCACTGCTTGTAAGCAGACGGTTTCAGGGTCTATTTCACTCCCCTCCCGGGGTGCTTTTCACCTTTCCCTCACGGTACTGGTTCACTATCGGTCACCAGGTAGTATTTAGCCTTGGAAGATGGTCCTCCCGGATTCCCACGGGGTTTCACGTGTCCCGTGGTACTCGGGGACACCCTAGGGTGATTCAAGATTTCACATACCGGGCTATCACCGTCTATGGCCGGCCTTTCCAGACCGTTCTGCTACCTCTCATCATCCCATATCGGGGCCCCACAACCCCGCAGTACAAGTACTGCGGTTTGGGCTGATCCGCGTTCGCTCGCCACTACTTACGGAATCTCAATTGATTTCTTCTCCTGGGGGTACTGAGATGTTTCACTTCCCCCCGTTCGCTTCGTGTACCTATTTATTCAGTACACGATGACCGGGTTTTACCCGGCCGGGTTGCCCCATTCGGAAACCTCCGGATCAAAGCCTGTTAGCAGCTCCCCGAAGCTTTTCGCAGCTTACCGCGTCCTTCATCGCCTCCTGGTACCAAGGCATCCACCGTCTGCCCTTAGTAGCTTGACCAAATATCTGTATCCTAAAAGTTGCTCGCACAACCTCAGCTACTAGTGCATTCTTACAACATATTCAATTATCAAAGATCTAAAACTACTACACCAAACAAAAAAAGGTGCCGTCACTCTATGGTGACTATATCATAAATTCTATGGTGGAGGTGAACGGGTTCGAACCGATGGCCTCCTGCGTGCAAGGCAGGCGCTCTCCCAGCTGAGCTACACCCCCGAACGATAAGTGGTGGGCCTAACTGGACTTGAACCAGTGACCTCACGCTTATCAGGCGTGCGCTCTAACCAGAACTGAGCTATAGGCCCGTCTTTCGGTCGCCTTCCATCCGCATTAATCCACGGACTTCCGTTTCGCTCTCCTAAAGATCATATCAAGCGATCCCTCAAAACTAAGCAGAGAAAATGATGGGATTGACCCCGTTGGGCTATGCCCAACTTCCTTTAAAAGGAGGTGATCCAGCCGCAGGTTCCCCTACGGCTACCTTGTTACGACTTCACCCCAATTACCGACCATTCCTTGGCAGCCTGCCTCCCTTGCGGGTTAGCCCAACCGCTTCTGGAACAACCAACTTTCGTGGTGTGACGGGCGGTGTGTACAAGGCCCGGGAACGTATTCACCGCGGCATGCTGATCCGCGATTACTAGCGATTCCAACTTCATGGAGTCGAGTTGCAGACTCCAATCCGGACTGAGACCGGCTTTATGAGATTCGCTACTTATCGCTAAGTCGCTGCCCTCTGTACCGGCCATTGTAGTACGTGTGTAGCCCTGGACATAAAGGCCATGAGGACTTGACGTCATCCCCACCTTCCTCCGGTTTGACACCGGCAGTCCCTCTAGAGTGCCCAACTTAATGCTGGCAACTAAAGGCGAGGGTTGCGCTCGTTGCGGGACTTAACCCAACATCTCACGACACGAGCTGACGACAGCCATGCAGCACCTGTCTCCGGATTCTTTCTAATGAAAGCACTCTCCAGTTTCCTGAAGATCTCCGGGATGTCAAGCCCAGGTAAGGTTCTGCGCGTTGCGTCGAATTAAACCACATACTCCACCGCTTGTGCGGGCCCCCGTCAATTCCTTTGAGTTTTAACCTTGCGGCCGTACTCCCCAGGCGGTGCACTTATCGCGTTAGCTACGACACAGAGGGGGTCAATTCCCCCCTACATCTAGTGCACATCGTTTACAGCTGTGGACTACCAGGGTATCTAATCCTGTTTGCTCCCCACGCTTTCGCGCCTCAGCGTCAGTATTCGTCCAGAAGATCGCCTTCGCCACCGGTATTCCTCCCGATATCTACGAATTTCACCTCTACACCGGGAATTCCATCTCCCCTTCCGATACTCAAGCCAACCAGTTTCAAATGCACATCCACGGTTGAGCCGTGGGCTTTCACACCTGACTTGATCGGCCGCCTACGCGCCCTTTACGCCCAGTAATTCCGATTAACGCTCGCACCCTCCGTATTACCGCGGCTGCTGGCACGGAGTTAGCCGGTGCTTCCTTTGAAGGTACCGTCAAACATAACGGGTATTAACCGCTATGCATTTCTTCCCTTCCGACAGAGCTTTACAACCCGAAGGCCTTCTTCACTCACGCGGCGTCGCTGCGTCAGAGTTTCCTCCATTGCGCAATATTCCTCACTGCTGCCTCCCGTAGGAGTCTGGTCCGTGTTTCAGTTCCAGTGTGGCGGATCATCCTCTCAGACCCGCTAACCATCGTTGCCTTGGTGAGCCGTTACCCCACCAACTAGCTAATGGTACGCAAGCCCCTCCCTCTACGGTAACTTTCAAGAAGAGGTCACCTTTCCTCCCCAGTCTCGCGACCAGGGAACGTATCCGGTATTAGCAGCCCTTTCGAACTGTTATCCCAGATAAAGGGGTAGGTTACTTACGCGTTACTCACCCGTGCGCCACTCTACTCAGGGCCGAAGCCCCTTTCTCGTTCGACTTGCATGTGTTAAGCACGCCGCCAGCGTTCAATCTGAGCCATGATCAAAC
>NZ_JBIPKH010000046.1:0-4424 GCF_044068625.1 Desulfurivibrio modestus | reverse complement strand
GGTTTTTCTTCCGGTCGCCCTGCTTCCGGCCCAACTGTCGTCGGAACCGTGGAAATGACAATTCCCGCAGCGGATCGGGCCAGGGCCACCACCGCCACCACCGTCGCCATCGTGACAGTTGCCACACTGGTGGCGGGCATAAGGCCTGTCCGGGGCGTAATGGTGGATATACTCCCAGTTGGTGCTGTGGCATCTGCCGCATAGGGACTTCATATTGTTGGTGCTGCTCATGGTCACGGAGCCGCCGTTCACCCGCCGCCGGATCAGCTTGATATTCTCTGAACCATGGGGCTCGTGGCAGTCCAGGCAGGAGAGGACCATGTTGCTCTTGCCGGCGGTGGAGTACGGGGCTTGGAAATGATCCGTGCCATCCCTCGGGGCGCCACCGTGTTTCTCTCCCTCGGGGCCCCCGCTCCAATCAATAGGGCGCAGATGGCGGCCCAGTTTGCTGCTCCAGATCGTGTTGCTGCTGTTGTGGCAGTCGGTGCAGAAGCCCACGTAATCCGGGGTCTTGCTGCCGTCGCTGACCGCGTCGCCCGCCGGCTCCCGCACACTGGCGCTCGCGGCATGGGGAGCTTCATACTGGTTGGGGTAGGCTGTGGAGATCAGCTCGCTCTCCCCCCAGAGATTGAAATGGTCGCTGGGCTTGGAGATGGCCGACTGGTTGGGGATGTTCTCCCAGTTGCGCTTGGCCAGATGGGGGTTATGGCAGGCGTTACAGGGGTTGCTCTCCGGCCGGTACCAGGGGTAGGTGGCGGGATTGTCCTGGACAAACTGGTGGATATCCTTGAGATTGTGGTAGGAGTTCGAATTGAAGGCCGCCATGATCGAAGGGGGCCCGGCAAGGGGGTTGGCCCCGCCAAAGGTGGCGCTGTAGTCTTTATTCTCCACCACTTGCACCGAACCGAACTGGTTGTGGCAATAAAAACAGAAGTTGTCGGACTCCAGGTAGGGATTGCTGGCGGCGGTGGTGTTGAAGTTGCGGGCAAAGAGGGTGAAGGGCGAAGCCCCTCCCCCCCCCGGCGCGGGCTCGTTCCCCTCCAGACTGGCATGCATCTCGTGGCAGTGGGCGCAGTTGCCCCGGGAGTAGCCCTCCATGGCGCCCCGGGAAACCCCGTAGGCCGAGCCATGGGCCGAGCCGGTATATTTACCCCCGGCGACCGAAGCCGGCAGCAGCAGCCCGATCAACCCCGCCGCCAGCAGGTTCTGCCAGCGCAACAGGGAAGAGGATGAAGTGGAGACCGGGGTGGCGCTTCTCAAGCTCTGCATGGGGCGTGCCTTAATCTTCATGGGTATGGTACAGGGGTGATGGTGATAGGAAGTTGTTTTTCTCGACCCGGGCATGAAAAGCGGGGCGTCAACGACAACCCCGGGCAACCTGCCCTTCAAAAATCAATAGATCAGTGGATCTATAGATATTGACGGTCAGTCTGTCAACGAAAAAATCGGGCGCGAAAGTATCCTGATTCCGGTAATAATTATGGAAACGGGACGAACCATCATCCTTTCGCCATCAGAAGAGAGTTTTGCAAATTTGTTATCGGGATGAATATTGACATCATAGCCCCCTTCTGTCACCATGCTGCAGTTATAGACTTCTGCTTTCTGACCCGGCCGTTCCCGATTTGGAATAAACCATTGATTTAATGGTTATACAACTTTCTGTCTTTCGTAAGTTTTTTAACCTTGGCACGGTAACACCCCAGCATTCGGGAGGATTTCGGCAAGATTCCCGGCCACCAGTGACATCAGATTGCTGGTCAGGTCGACCAAATCGGGAACGATTGAATATTTGCCACCCGATCGCAAGAGACTTCTGACAAACATCAATATCCGAACCGGGAGGATCAACGGAAGATGAATATCAACTTTCAGAAGAATTTGAGTGTAAGATTTCGCCTGGCGGGTTTCATGTGTTTTCTGCTGATGCTGGTGCTCTGGATCGCCTTTCTCGGTTTCATGGTGGCCCAGAATGCCAACCGCTCGTTTGGCAAGGTGTACAGTGGCCACATTCTGCCCCTCAACCAACTGCACGAGATCGACAACCTTTTCCGCCGCGATCTGCTGAATATGGTCGAAGAGCTGCTTTCCACCGACAAACGGACCGTTTGGGAGGAGGGGCAGCGCAATCTCGAGAAGATCCGGGGGCAGATCGAGCGCCAACAGGCCGAGCTGGAACTGCTGGCCGGCCAACAGGAGAGCTCGTGGCTGACCGGCGCCAATGCCTTGACGGCCCAATCCCTGGCGCTGATCGTCGACCTTCAGCCCCTCATTCGCCAGCGTGACCACGAAAAGCTGGAGAGATTCTACTACGACGAACTCCAGGTTCACGCCCTGGACTATTCCGACCGGATCGGCGCGCTGATGCAGGGCGGGATAGCCGGCATTCAGACCGCGTTTGACGATTCCCAGGGGAAATTCCGCCTTTTCCAGTGGGCTTTTCTGGGGGCGCTGCTCTTCGGCATCCTGGTCAGCCTGGCGGCCGGGGCTGTTCTGATCCGCAACATCAATGAGCCTTTTGTCAAGTTCAAAGAGGTCCTCTCCCATGTAATGCAGGGCGATCTGACCAAACGGCTCGATTATGACCGCAATGACGAATTCAAGGTATTATCCGACGGCTTCAACCAGATGGCCGATTATATCCGTGATCTGGTTTCGCGGATCCAGCAGGCCGGCATTCAGGTAACCGGCTCGATCAACGAGATCGCCGCCGCCGTCCGCCAGCAGGAGGCCACCAGTAATGAACACGCCTCCACCACCAGTGAAATAGCCGCCTCCACCACCGAAATCGCGGCCACGGCGGCCAACCTGCAGCAGACGATGAAGAAGGTCAACAGCCTGACCCAGAACTCCGCCTACGCCGCCGAAGAAGGGCATGCCGGACTCTCCAGCATCAAACAGACCATGGGCAACATGGAGGAGGCCACCAAGGCCATCGTCCACAAGCTCTCCGTCCTTAACGAAAAGGCCGGCAATATCGCCGGGGTGGTGAAAACAATCAACAAGATCGCCGACCAGACCAATCTGCTGTCGCTCAACGCCGCCATCGAAGCGGAAAAGGCCGGCGAATACGGGGCCGGTTTCGCGGTGGTGGCCACCGAGATCCGCCGGCTGGCCGACCAGACGGCGGTCGCCACTTTCGATATCGAACAGATTGTCAAAGAGGTGCAGTCGGCGGTGGCCGCCGGGGTGATGGGAATCGACAAGTTTGCCGAGGATGTGCGGGCCAGCGCCAAGGAGATCCGGAGCAGCGGCGAGCAGCTCTCGGGTGTTATCGAGCAGGTGCAGGTGCTGCGACCGCAGATCGGAGCGGTCAACGAAGGGATTGAGGCCCAGGCCCTGGGGGCCCGCCAGATCAACGAGGCCATCAGCCAGATGAACGAGGTGGCCCAACAGGCTGCCGAAACGATTACCCAGACCAGCTCCTCCATTAACATGCTCCAGCAGGCGGCGGCCGGTCTCCAACAGGCAGTCTCCTCCTTCAAGATCAAATAAGCGCCATGCTGATGCTCCTTTTTGCGATCAAGGATGACCGTTACGCCATGCCCACGGAACGGATCGTGGAGATCATCCCCCTGGTCCGCTTCAAAAAGATTCCCAAAACGGCCGACCATGTGGCCGGCATGATCAATTACCATGGCGAACCGGTGCCGGTCATCGACCTCGGCGTCCTGATCGGCGGCTCGCCGTGCGACCGCTATTACAGCACCCGGATTATTCTGGTCAACTATCCCCTGGCCCAGGGCGAGAAGCTGCTGGGGATTATGGCTGAACGGGCCACCTCGATGATCAGCAACCAGGAGGGGCAGATCGACTCCGGCCGGATTCTGATCGACGAAGCTCTTCATACCAGCGAAGCCGGCGGCAAAAATGACGGTATTGTGCAGTGGTTCGACTTGGTCCGGATGGTGCCGGAAGGAATGGTGGCCGAGTTGCTCAGGGGATGATGAAGATAAATGATTAACCGCGATCTCGAAGCCATTTTGCAGCAGGCGATTGGCTTGAAAATCACCTCTCTCAGTCAGAGTTCCATCGAACGGGTGATGAAGCGGCGACTGGCAGCACTGGGGCTGGAGAGTCTCGACGATTATCTGGGCAGACTGAAAAGTTCGCCCCAGGAACTGAAAACGCTGATCGAAGAGGTGGTGATCCCGGAAACCTGGTTTTTCAGAGATGGGGAGTCCTATACCTTCCTGGCTGGTTTTTTGCGGCAACAGCTTAAGCCGACCGGCAACCGGCCATTGCGGATTCTCAGCATTCCCTGTTCGACCGGCGAAGAGCCGTACTCCATAGCAATCACCGCCCTGCAGGCCGGCTGGCCGCCCTACCTGCTGCGGGTCGATGCGGTGGATATCAGCGTCCGGGCCATTGAGCTGGCCAGGAGAGGTGAATACCGCCCCAACTCATTCCGGGGGGATGATCTC
>NZ_JBIPKH010000045.1:0-4444 GCF_044068625.1 Desulfurivibrio modestus | reverse complement strand
ACCAATTTTACGTCACCAGTCCCCCCCACGCCACGGGCCACAACAATTACCTCACCCTCAGTGCAGTTGAACTTTGGGTATTTGTGTTGATACTTGTACCCGGAAAAAGTCGGATATTCGCCTTTATCCAATAGATTTTTATCCGGCATTTTCCCATATGAGAATTTAGCCAGTTCAGATAGTCGGTACTTGTTATTATTTTCCCCCATAACCCAACGCCTCCAAATTCCTGCGAATCACCGCATCGAGCTTTTCCGATTCGGCCATCTGCCGGTAGAGGGTCTGGCTTAGTTCGGCCACCTTTTCCTCGAAGGGGATGCCGTCGTCTTCGATCTCGGCGGCGCCGACGTAGCGGCCCGGGGTCAGGACGTAGTCGTTGGCCTTGATCTCCGCCAGGGTGGCGGCCTTGCAGAAGCCGGGTTGGTCCTGGTAGGTGCCGTCCTTGGCTTCGCCGCGCCAGGCGTGGTAGGTGCGGGCGATCTCGGCAATGTCGTCGCAGGTCAGTTCCTTGTGGGTGCGGTCGATCATGGTGCCCATATTGCGGGCGTCGATGAAGAGGGTTTCGCCCCGGCGGTCGCGGTGGCTGCTGTCGGTGTGGCCTTCGATCCGCTGGGCCTTTTTGTTCCTGGTGATAAACCAGAGGCAGACCGGGATCTGGGTGGTGTAGAAGAGCTGGCCGGGCATGGCGATCATGCAGTCGATCAGGTCGTTTTCGATCAGCTTGCGGCGGATCAGGCCCTCGCCGGAGGTGTTGGTGGACATGGAGCCGTTGGCCAACACAAAGCCGGCGACACCGTTGGCCGAGAGCTTGGAGACCATGTGCAGAATCCAGGCGTAGTTGGCGTTGCCGGTGGGGGGCACCTCATAGCCGGCCCAGCGCGGGTCGTCGGTCAGCTCGCCTGCGGCCCGCCACTCCTTGAGGTTGAAGGGCGGATTGGCCATGATGAAGTCGGCCTTGAGGTCCGGGTGCTGGTCCTTGAAGAAGGTGTCGGCGGGGGCTTCGCCCAGGTTGGCGGCAATGCCCCGGATCGCCAGGTTCATCTTGGAGAGCTTGTAGGTGGTGGAGGTGTATTCCTGGCCGTAGATGGAGATATCCTTCTTGCTGCCCCGGTGGCTTTCGACGAATTTGACCGATTGCACGAACATCCCGCCGGAGCCGCAGCAGGGGTCGTAGATCTTGCCCCGGAAAGGCTCGATCATCTCGGCGATCAGCTTGACCACGCACTTGGGGGTATAGAACTCGCCGCCGCCCTTGCCCTCGGTGGCGGCGAACTTGCCGAGGAAGTATTCGTAAACCCGGCCCACCACATCCTGCTCGTGGTCGGCGACGGTGTCGATGTTGTTGATGGAGTCGATCAGGGCCGCCAACTTGCCGGCATCCAGCCCCAGGCGGGAGAAGTAGTTGTCCGGCAGGGCGCCGCGCAGGGCCGGGTTGTTCTTCTCCACCGTGTGCAGGGCGGTGTCGATCCGCACCGCGATGTCATCCTGCTTGGCCGCTTTCCGGATGGTGGACCAGCGCGCCTCCTCGGGCAGGTAGAAGACGTTCTGCATGGTGTAGAACTCCACCATGTCGACATAATCCCCCTGGCCCTCGGCGATCAGCTCCCGCTTGCGCTGCTCGAACTTGTCGCTGACGAACTTGAGGAAGATGAGGCTGAGCACCACATGCTTGTACTCGGAGGACTCCACCGTCCCCCGCAGCCGGTCGGCGGTTTCCCAGAGGGTTTGTTCAAAGCTTTTGGTGGGTTTTTTGGTTGGTTGTTTTATGGGCATGGTTTGGCTTTTATGATTGGGCGGCATGCCCGTTTTTTGCATCTGTGACGTGGTTTACACCAGCCATCATAGGCGGCAAACTCGTAGGTTCGCGAAGGGTTTACCGCCCTCTTGAATGGCATTGCTATGTTTCACTTTGTTCCGCGACCCGCTTTCTCAACTGGCCAACGCTAAGCGCCGGCTTTTCCCGATGTAGCATCCTATGACAATTTGAGCAAACCAATGCCAGCTCGGATATTTGTGTTTTTCGCTTTCCGTCCAATTCCGATATAGGCACCGTGTGATGGGCCTCAATGAACCCCTCTCCAAGTTCACCGTACACATCCAGAAAGGAAAAATTACAGACTTCACACCGAAGCGCACCGGTTTGCCTAAGACGCTTCTCCTTAGCTTTCTTCGAGAAAGCGGCATCTCGTTCCTTCAAGCGGTGCAAGCGGAAACGTTCTTTGCCCTCTGGCGAGGCGGATTCATCATCTTCAATTGCTATATGCCGTTCGGTATTTCCTTCTCTGCGATCAATTACCCGATAACCCCGGCTCACAAAATAATTTTTCGCCTCAACTGCGTTGAAATTATCCGAAGACAACTCCTCCCCGTCAAGGTATTTCGCTGCAATTGAGATCACATACTTCGGCGGGTACTTCTTGCCATTCAGGACAAGATCATAATGGACAGAAGCGCGCTCGTTCGGTACGCCATCCCTATCTATCTCCTTCGCAGCACTCTCAAAATGAACTGAAGTTAGACCTTTGGGGATCATCCTATTCTCCTTGAACGCTACGGCTGTGCGGAGCGCGGTAGCGCGTACGCACCAGCCGATGGTTGGCCGTTCCCATAATTCAAGTTCACGATAACGGTTGCAACCCGCCTCGCCAGTTTGCTGTCCTTCAATCCGAGACACTTGTGGGCAAGACGAGTAGCACCCTGCCATTCTTCCTGGGAAGCCGGTTGAGGAACATCAGGCGCGTTTGCAAAGTCAATAAATACGAGGTAGGCATCCTTCTTGTTGATCCCGGCCAGGTAGTATAGGTGGGCGAGGCGGTTGGCCATCTGGTAGAGTGGCGCATGCCAGCAGGCGTCATTGCTTGCACGGAATGCGGTCTTGGCTTCGTCCAAACGCTGCTTGATTCTGCGGAGCGCATCGTCCGATGCCTTGCTTCGATAATCGACGGCCTCGTCAATGTGGGCCTTGGCTTCAATAAGGATCAGTTTGTCGTCTGAGGTGCGGGCCAGCCCGTCCCAGCGCGGGCCGCTCTTGGGCCAGAATTCATCAAGAGGCATTGTCAGGTCGTTAACAAGCAGACGGTCGAGGAACGCCTGATCGTAATATTCCGCGTAGTCGTCATCCTGAATCGGCGAGCGCCAGTCTATCGCCGTCGCTTGCCAACCGAAGGCTTCGGCGATAGCCGTATCCAACAGGCCAGGATACTCGCGCACCATCAAGCGCAGCCAATGCTCGCTTCGTTTTGTTTCCGGCGGTCTTGGTCTTCTCGGCATATTTTTCGCCCTGTTTCTCTATTTCGTGGCCTGGAAGATGCTCAACAGCCGTAAACCCAACCCCCAACCGGGAACTGCCGGGCGCGACGATAACTTCAAACAGATGGCTCGTCCTTCAATATCTCTTCCAGCAAATCCCACCTATTCAGGTATTGAGAGATATCCCAGCCCGCGAAACATTTGCGCGGTGGAAGGTGTACAGTGCGGACCTTGCTGTCCTTGTGGGCCTGTCCCTTCGCTCCCGGTGTCTTCAGCCAGAGCTCATGTGCCTTCGATACATTGTGCGCCATATCTTTGGAAGGAATGATGTAATATTCAAAGGGTCGGTCGGATTCGGGCGATGGGATTCCTGCCAGGATCCAGAAGAAAGATGGGCCAAAATCGAGCTGTGATTTCATGCCCACACTGCACGTCCTGTTGCCGGGTGGGAATGTCTTCACCTGGATATGGACGAAGCGGGTTCCTCGCCTGTTGCTGCACAAAACATCGACGTTTGGGGTATTGCCGAGTGTGACGACTGCGTAATAGCCTCTACGACAGAGTTCACCGGCGACGAAGAACTGGCTCGAATTGCCGCGAAATGTCTTGTCGTGTTCCATCATTACCTTATTGGCCGAACGCCCAGCTCAGCCGAGGATGGCCGCATCGCGGCCTGACGTCGGCTGGAGCGCCGTGTTATGCCCTGTTTTTCTTTGGTACTGGGACACCCAGCGCCTCCGCAATTAGTTGAAAACCTGCCTCGTTTTTGAACGGCTCTATTTCTTCCTGAAGTTTTTTCAACCGAACTTTTTGCCAGCTTGATGAGGTGTCGTGATTTGCTTTAATAAATTCTGGCGTTAGCGTATAAAACTCGGGCGCTTCAGCACCCGTTGTTCCGTCATTGCTTCCGTAAAACTTCCCGATATTCAGAAATACCACGACAATAAAATCGAAGGCATCAAGTGCTTTTTCCTTAATTGGGAAGCCACGATCGCAATCAGTCGCATAGCGGCTCTTTACCTGAATGCGTACCTGCGCCCTTTCATTTTCTTTTGGTTTGTATCGTGGCTCTGGGTGGATGCAGATGAGATCATAGCCCTCATTACCCTCGGGTGCCTTGTAAGTCAGCGGTTCCCGCTTTGAAATAACTCATTGATTTCACGTTATGCGATTTTCTGTCTTTCGTAAACTTTTT
>NZ_JBIPKH010000044.1:0-5429 GCF_044068625.1 Desulfurivibrio modestus | reverse complement strand
GTCCATCGTTCAACTCGACATGGAAGTGGGGCGGTGGATGGTCTTTGGGCCTAATCCGAACCCGGCAATTAGTGAAACGCTGGATGACTGGCATATGACTCATGATAGTGCAATGGTTGCATGATGTCAACAGGCAAGGGGTGAGGGGCAAGGGGCAAGGGGCAAGGTTTGAGGTTCAAGGAGCAAGGGGTGAGGGGTGAGGGGTGAGGGGCTAGGGGCAGGGTTCAAGGGGGTGGGCTTAGCCACTTCCAGGTGGGGAGGAGTTTGATGCTGTTTTCTTGCTCCTTGATCTCGCCATCTTCATCCCAGGTGAGTATCAACAGGTTGGCGCAGTTCAGATCTCTGGTTCAGCGTGCCTTGTTCGACCAGCACCCGGAAAATATCCGGAGTCAATCCCGGGGATATTCTCAGGCTCTGGTTTCAAGTCGAAACTAGCCGGGGGGAAGGTTTGCCTTGCCATGAGTGACAATTCGTGACATAATTGCTGTCGCTAATTGTCATCAATTGTCGCTAATGCATGCGGGAGACAAGGTATGCCCCCGACCCGGCTGACCCCCCAACAGGAAGAAATACTTGAAGCCCTGGCCCGAAAACCACGAGAGGCGGATATCGGCCAGATCATCGACAGCCTTGCCGCGCCTCCTCACCGGCGCACGGTCCAGCGCCGGCTTGCGGAACTGGTGGCGGGAAAACATGTACAAGTGGTCGGCAAGGGCAAGGCAAGGCTTTACAAGCTGGCTCCGTCAGCCAACCGCGGCAGGCCGCCGGCCGCCGCAGCGCCGGGAGCAGGGAAGGGCTACGACGCCTATATTCCGGTTTCCGCGGCAGGCCGGGAGATTATCGCCTATGTGCGACAGCCGCGGGCCGGACGGCTCCCGGCCGGTTATGAACGGAATTTCCTGGCTTCGTACATTCCCAATCAAACTGCTTACTTGAGCGAATCACTCCGCGCCCATCTGCACCATGTCGGGATCACCGACGGCCGCGCACGTCCTGCCGGCACCTATGGCCGCGCCATATTTAACCGGCTGCTGATCGATTTCTCCTGGTCTTCCAGCCGGCTTGAAGGCAACACCTATTCCCGCCTCGACACCGAGCGTCTCATCGAATTCGGGCAGTATGCCGAAGGCAAGGACGCCCAGGAAGCCCAGATGATTCTCAACCACAAAGGGGCCATCGAGCTTCTGGTCGATGAGGCGGACGGCATCGGTTTCGATCCGTACACTTTTCTTGGCCTCCACGGTTTGTTGTCGGAAAACCTGATGCCGGACCCGGAAGCCAGCGGCCGGCTGCGTCGGCGTCCGGTGCACATCGGCGGCTCGGTCTACATGCCGCTGGCCGTGCCGCAACTCATCGAGGAATGTTTTCGGGAAATCCTCCACAAGGCTGCCGCTATCATCGATCCCTTCGAACAGGCGTTTTTCGTGATGGTCCACCTGCCGTATCTGCAGCCTTTCGAGGATGTCAACAAAAGGGTCTCCCGGCTGGGGGCCAATATTCCGCTGATCAAGCACAACCTCTGCCCCCTGACCTTCCTCGATGTGCCTGAGCGCGCGTACATCGACGCCCTGCTGGGGGTCTATGAAATGAACCGGTACGAGCTGTTGCGCGACGTATTCGCCTGGGCCTACGAACGTTCCGCCAATGAATACAGTGCCGTGCGTAAAAGCCTGGCGGATCCCGATCCTTTACGGCTGCGTTACCGGAAGGAGTTGTGCGAGCTGGTCGGTGATATAGTACGCAACCGGCGTTTGAATGCGGCAGAGGTCATCGCTCGTTATGCCGATGAGCACATCGACGGAAAAAACCGAGACGCCTTCGTGGAGGTGGTGAAGGAGGAGCTCAAACGTTTGCACGAAGGGGTTCTTGCCCGATACCGTATCCGGGCCTCGGAATTTGCGGCCTGGCTAATCACCCGAAGAGCCGGCCAAAACGGTCGTCCAGGACCTTGAGAGAATCTCCGATCGTCGAGGCACAATACAGTGGGAGGAATTGGAGCTTCTGGTCAGACAGTGTGTTGCTCGTGCCGCCATAAAGGACCAGTCCTTGCGGGCAATTATGATATTTTTCAAGCATAAGGCGCAGGCTTCGCAGGCTCCCGCCGGCCCCGGATTTAACCTCCACCGGATAAATACTTCCTTGCCGCACAACGAGAAAATCTACCTCGGCACTACTGCCACGAGCTTCCCGAGCCCAATAATATAACTCGGAACTATGCCAGGCCAGGAGTTCCTGGGCCACAAATTGTTCCGCGAGTTTTCCACGATACATCGCCAGAAGGTTTTCCTGCTGCAATTCCAGTTCAACCGGAACCTGACAGAGTCTCTGCATAAGCCCTATGTCGAGCATGGATGCCTTGAATTTTTTTGGATTGGCTGTTGCGCCTAATGGCAAACCACTCGGATCACAGGCCGGAATTTTATGAATGACCTTCGCCTTGACCAGCAGATCAAACGCTTTGCGATTCAACTGGCTTGAATGTCCGTCATTAAGACGGGTATATTTTAATTGCTCGCCAATACTTTTTGCCACGTTCAAAAAAACGGCATCCAGGCAGATCGTGTTGATATGGGGGATGTATTTGGAAAAATCATCGCGATATGAGTCCAGAATCTCCGATTGAACTTGAAAGGTCTCAACCATGGAACCGGTGTCGCGATAGGTCTTGACACATTCAGGCATGCCGCCAACAAAGAAATAGATCCGTAATTCCTTGAGAATGATTTCCTGGATAGACTTTGCAAGGTTATCCTGCGGACTCAGGGTGTATTCCGCCATCTGCTCTTTGCCCAGTGCCAGAAGATATTCGTAAAATGTCATCGGATGCATGTGCAGATACTGAACACGACCAACAGGTATGGATATTTCGCCAAAGGCAAACTCCAGCAATGAACCGGCAGCAATAACATGGAGATCAGGCATCTCTTCATGAAAATAACGTAATGCCATGAGTGCTCGCGGACAGGCCTGGATCTCATCAAAGAAAAGAAGCGTCTGGCCGGGAATGATTCGGCCAGTGGTCAATTCAAGATGGTTCAGGATCGACTGAGGCTCAAGATTCTCTGAGAAATGAGGGTGCAGGTCGCGGCGTTTTTCCAGATCTATTTTGACAAAGCTGGTAAATTGTTTTGCCAGAACATTCTCGACCAGCCATGTTTTGCCAACCTGGCGCGCTCCACGAATTATCAGTGGTTTACGCCGCGGCGAATCTTTCCAGCCCGCAATCTGCTTTTCAGCCAATCGTTGCATGCACGATTATCCTTTGTGTTCGATGATGTTGCCGCCGGGTGTATATCAAGGTAAAGTCAACACTACACTTTGAAACGTAAAAAGTCAAGGATCTTTGGACTTAGGTATGGTTAAAAGTCAATGAAGTTTTTGTTGTTGCTGGGGTATTCCTCCAATTTTTAGGTTCAAGGTTCAAGGGGCTAGGGGCAAGGGGCTCCCAACAGCTCTGGACAAGGGGACGGAATTGTTTTGGTAAGTTAACCTCCTGCCCCAGTCTCGGCAAGCCCCAGCCGCTAGTATTTGTCCATGAGGGCCTGGGCGTAAACCCGCAGGTTCTGTCCCGGTTTTCCTTTTTTTAGAGTTTGCCTGCCGAGGTAAGTGCGGCGTGAATGGTCTTGAAGGGCAATAGCAGGGAAAGAGGTTGATCAAGCAGGGGAACAGCCCCGTAACCCGCGTACCATTGAGCAGCACGTTCGTTTTTGGCATCGATAAGAAGGGCAACCCCGCCGGCCTGGGACGCAACCAGCAAGGAACGCCGGCCGGCGGCAAGGATAAGTTGGCCGCCCAGGCCGCATCCTTGCACCGAACGGTCAACGGCCAGTCTTGCCAGTCTGAACACCGGTACTTCATGGCGGGCAAGCCCACGCCTGACAATTTGAGGCGTACGACTAAAGGCCACAGAGGCCGGGCTGATGCTGTAGAAGCCGAGAATCCGGCCAGTTATTGCGTTATCGATGGCCAGAAAGGTTTTGGCGCCGCCTTGCGTATGGCTCTTTCGCGCATGCCGACGCAAAAAAGTGTTCAGGGCAGCGTCACCACAATCAAAAGAGTCTCGATCATGAGCCTTGGCGACCGGCTCTTCGTGCCAGGGGGGAACGGTCACGGTTGTTTGGGCAAGGCACAGGCAGCCTGCATCAGCTTTGAATTGGGTGCGGGAGGGGTTTCCAGCAATTCAAGCACGTACGAACTGTCACGTTCACTAAGCTTGAGCCTTTCGGATTGGTCAATCACTGTTTTGGCGGCCGCCAACGCATTCCGTAAAACGAAATCGGTCAGCGTGGTCTGTTGCAAGGCGACCGCCCGCACGAGAACCGCCTTTTCATCGGGCGGGATCCTCAATGACACTCGGCTGCCGTTTTCGGCAAGAACTCTGGGCATGTTGATCCTCCTTGGAATATTGTACGCATTGAAAGCGTACAATACGACCAGCGCCGTGTCAATCAGAAAATCGGGATCATCAAGTTTCCGCTCTCAGGCTCTGGTTTCAAGTTGAAACTAGCCGGGGGAAGGTTTGCCTTGCCATGAGTGACAATTCGTGACATGAATGCTGTCGCTAATTGTCATCAATTGTCGCTAATGCATGCGGGAGACAAGGTATGCCGCAGCGAAGTAAATTGGGGTCACCAATTTCCTGGATTTCTTCACTTCAGCCAGTTCTCTGTAGACAGGTTGGTAATTCGAGAAAATTCGACGATGTTGGCGGTAACCACTGTCAGTCCGCAGGAAAGGGCGTGGGAAGCGATCAGCATATCATTGGGACCGAGGGGGGTACCACGCGCTTCCAGTTCCGCACGAATCTCGGCGTAATGGCGATCAGCACCAGCATCCAGCGCCAGAACCTCGATGACGGCAAGGATCTCTTCCACTCTGGCCGCAAGAATTGCAGAGCCCTTCTTGCGAGCCCCAAAGCGCAACTCACAGGCAACCACAATGCTGGTGCAGACGGCCCTTTCTCCCTTTACGGCAATTTGCTGCGCCACTTTGCCGGCCGGGTTCCGGATCAGATCGGAAATGATATTGGTATCCAGCAGGTAAACGAAACCGTCCATTTTACAACTCAATGTCATCAAGAGGCGACAGCGCTTCATCTACATCGGGGAAATCTTCGGCCAGGGGCTCCCAATCGGCCAGAGTCGCCAGCAGGGAACGGCGCTGCACCGCTTCAATGATCAGCCTGTCGCCTTCCCGGCGGATCACCGCTTCATCGCCAGGCAGTTCATACTCCCGGGGAATCCGTACTGCCTGATTACGCCCATTTTTAAAAAGTCGCACATGTCTTTCAGTCTGCATAATCTCCCCCCAAACGTTGTATATGTCTTGGCATATGCCGACATAATAGCACGGCAACAAATTTTCGGCAAGTGGGGAAATTGGTGGGGGGAATTTGGGGTCGGGGGAATTGGGGAATTGGGGTCAGACCC
>NZ_JBIPKH010000043.1:0-8697 GCF_044068625.1 Desulfurivibrio modestus | reverse complement strand
AAAAATTACTGTTTTTTACTTGACCCGGCGCCGATGCGCAAGCACATTTGCCCTAAGCAGAGAGTAGCAACCTTACCATGCTGAAGAAAGCTTTTTACCTTTTGCTCACCCTGTTCATTGTCGGTGTGGCCGGCCTGGCCGCCGGTTACGGCTGGTTGGTGGTCTTAAGCCCCGGCGAGACGATAAGGCGCGACAACATCGAAAGGATCCTGGCCATAGAAAGCCCGGTCTACTACCGGGACGGGATCAATCGGATCGGGGTTTTTTTCGAGCAGGCCCACCGCCAGTATATCCCCTATCGGCGGATCCCCGCCGATTTTGTCCACGCCATCGTGGCCGCCGAAGACTCCTCCTTTTTTCAACACCACGGGATCGACTTCCGTGGAATAGCCCGGGCCACCATCGCCAACCTCAAGGCCCGCCGGGTGGTCCAGGGCGGCAGCACCATCACCCAGCAGACCGCCAAAAATCTCTTCAAACGCAAGGATCGTTCCCTGGTCTCCAAGTTCCAGGAGCTGATCTATGCCCTGCGCCTGGAGTATCATTACGAAAAGAAAGATATCCTGGAGTTTTACGCCAACCAGTTCTTTGTCAGCGGCAACGGCCGGGGATTGGGAATGGCGGCCCGCTACTTCTTCGACAAGCCGGTGGAGGAACTCGAACTGCTGGAGAGCGCCTTCATCGCCGGCAGCGTCAAGGGTCCCAACCATTATAACCCCTTTATCAAGCGAAGCGACGAGGCGGAGGAGCGGGCCCGGCGTCTGGCCCGCCAGCGGACCACCTACGTGCTGGAGCAGATGCGGCGGTTGGGGTTCATCGACGAGGAGCAGTTGCGGGCCAACCTGGACCGGGAGATCCCTTTCCGCCAGGGCCGGATGACCTACGCCCTCAATACCATGCTCGATCTGGTCCGGGAGGGGCTGGCCGAACCCGAGGTGGTGGAGGCGTTGAGCCGACACGGGATCGATAACGTGGCCACTTCGGGTATCAGGATCATCGCCTCGGTGGACAAGGATCTGCAGGAGGCGGCCCACTACGCTCTCCGCAAGGAGCTTTCCCGTCTGGATATCAGTCTGGGCGGCTACGATCATCGCGCCGCCCAGCCGGTTTACGCCGCCTTGCCCTCCGGCACGGAACGATGGGACCAGCCCGGCTCCTTCCTCTTTGGCCGAATCGCGGTCATCGCGGGCACCGCCCGGGAGCCCAGAATAGGAGTGGCTTTTGAGCCGGCCGCCGCCAGGGCGGGGAATCGGGTTGCCGATGAACCAGCCGCCTGGCTCGATCGCCAGGGCCTCTTTAACCTGTTGACCCCCCTGGCCCGTTATCGTCAGCATGCCCGGGGGCAAGCCGGCAACGACGACCTTGAACGCCTGCTGGGAGAGTTGGCGGTGGGTGACCTGGTTTATGTCAGTGTGCGGGAGCGGAGGGCTGGTGGCGACATCCTGCTTGATCTGGAGAAATATCCCGAGTTGCAGGGAGGGGTGCTGGCCCTGCGGGAGGGGGCGATCCATGCCATGGTCGGGGGCCAGGACAACCGGCATTACAACCGGGCGGTGACCGCCCGCCGGCCCATGGGCTCGGTGATGAAGCCCCTGGTTTACGCCGCCGCCCTGCAGTTGGGCTGGAACAGTGTTGATCTGCTGGACAATCGTCGCCAGGTTTTTCTTTATCAGAACCAGGCTTACTTTCCCCGGCATCTGCAGGGGATCAAGCATGATCAGGTCTCCTTGAGCTGGGCCGGGGTGACCTCCGAAAACCTGGCCTCGGTCTGGCTGCTCTACCATCTTTGTGATCATCTGCCGCCGGCCCGTTTCGCCGAACTGGTGGAGAGGCTGGGTTTTGCCAAGGCGGGCAATGAGGGCACCACCGCTTATACCCGCCGGATCAGGGATCGGCACGGGGTGGTGGTTGACCGGGACGCCCTCTACCGGGTCGCCTTCGAGCGGGCGGTGGCGGCGGTGGAGCCGGATCTGCTCTTTGACGGTCGGGCCGGGGAATATGAACTGCTGCGAACCTTCGAGTACGGGGCCGGCTTCGACCGCTTCCGGGCCGAGGTGGAGGCGGAATTGCTCGGTGCCACCGCCACGGCCCAGGAGCGGCGGGAGGGGCAGGAGCGGCTGGTGATCCTGGCTCGCAACTTCCTCGACTATCTGGCGGCCCGGGATCAGTTGCGGGAACTGGTCGCTCAACTCCAGGACGATCAATTCATCGATGAGTTCACCGGACTGTTGCCCCTCTACCGAGGCCAGGATGGCACCCTGATCTACACCACCGGCCATCCCGGCACCGGCCGCTGGCCCCTGGATCTTGGGCAACTGCGGGAAATACTGCCCGAGGGGGAGGCGGCCCGTCGGCTCTTTTGGGGGCGGGTGCTGATCGAGGGCGATTTGCGGGTGGAGACCCTTGACCTGCTGGAAGAGTTGCTGGAGATGGAATATCGTCGCCTGGCCGCCCTCCCGCCCTATGATCCGGAGGTGCTTTATCAGTTGCGGGATTTTCGAGTGCTGATTTCGCTTCATTATATGGTTGGGCTAAGCCGGGCCCTGGGGGTGGAAAGTCCGCTGGAGCCGGTGCTCTCCTTCCCCTTGGGTTCCAACGCGGTCAGTCTGCTGGAGTTGGCCCGGGCTTTCGAGGTCCTGCGCAGCGGCAGCCTGCACCTTAATGCCGCCCGGGTTGACAGCGGTGGCCTGGGGATGATCGAGCGAATCGAATCATATGAGGGGGAGCTGATCTATGCTCCCCAGCGGCAGAGTCGCCGGGTGTTTGACCCCCGGGTCTCTTTGGCGATCAGCGATATCCTGTTCAATGCCATGGAGCACGGTACCGGGCGTTCGGCCCACAACCAGGTAAGGCTTTCCAGTCCCGATCCGGCCCGGAAGAAGTTGCTGGAGGAGCTGGACCTTAAGGTTCCCCTGTTCGGCAAAACCGGCACCGCCAACCGTTTCGTCAACGCCGCCTTTGCCGGCTATCTGCCCGGCCCCGGCAACGGTGGCGCCTTCAGCCTGGAGAGTGGCTACACCATCGCCTCCTATGTGGGCTATGATGACAACCAGCCCATGGTGCATGGCGCCACCAGGATAACCGGCGGCGGCGGGGCCTTGCCGATTTGGGCCCGGCTGGCGGAAGCCGTCTTCCGTCACGGCGAACATGCCTCCTCCCTGGATCTGGCCGATTTTGCGTTTACCGGCGGGGATCGGGTGGAGGTGGTCTATCCCAGCCTGAATCAGGTGGAGATTCCAGTTGAAGCTGGTCAGGGTGTTGTGGTAAGCAGAACTGGGGTTAAATCGGCGGCCCGGATCGTTACCTTCGGCCGTCACGGCTCCGATGGCTCCTTTGAACCGGCCCGCATTTTTCAACCCTATTGGCGTGAGGGAGAAAGTAGATGATTTGGCACCGATTGTCCCGGTTTGTGGTACCGTTTTCGGCCCTGGTGTTCCTGGCCGGCTGTGCCGTCTCCCCTGTTTCGCTCCCCGAACCTCCCCCGCCACCACCTCCCGTCGAGCTGGAGGCCAAACCGGTGGAGGAGGTGGCCCTTCCCCCCGGACCATTGCCCACCCTTTCCCCCGCCGTGGGCGAGGATTTTTTCCTGTATGCCGTCGAGGAGGAGAAACAGGTCTCCCGGCGCCTCTCCCATTACCAGGAGGAACTGGCCAATTGGCAGGGGCTGGCGGCCCAGTTGGACGGTTTGCTGGTGGAGCGGCGGCGGCCGGCCGAGTGGAACCAGTGCCTGGATCAGCTGGAGCGGTTGACCAACCGCTACCGGCGGGTGCGGGACCGTTTGCGGGATCTGCAGTTTGGTGAATTGTCCCAGTGGCCCGCCGTCGCGGCCGGGGTCAATGCCGCCTATCGCGCCGACCTGGAGTTTGGGGCCTCGGAGTGTGGTGAGATCCATCGCCTGGCCCGTGAGACCGCGGAGCTTGGTCTCTCCCGTTTCCACACGGTGGCCGCCCAACAGATGCAGGCAGTGGTCCTCCATCACGCCGAGGCCGGCCGGGTGGGAGAAACCCTGCAGGCTTTGGAGAATCTGGAGCGGGTTTATCCCGAGAGCGGCTGGGAGGGCCCTCTACTGCGGCAGGTAAGCATCGCCCTGACCCGGGGCGGGGCCGGCGATGAGGCTTTGCGGCTGCTGGCCGGGTATGAGGCCCAGCATCCCGAGCCGGAGGCGTTATTTGATCCGGCTCGCTTGCGGGCCGATCTACTGTTGATTGCCGGCCGTGATGGGGAAGCGTTGCGCCATTATGAGCGAGTCGCGGCCCGTCACACCGCCCAGGCCGGGGAGCGGCGCTGGGTGGAGGAACAGCTGGAGATGCTGCGGGGTGATATTGTCGCCGACAACGTGGAGCGGGGCCTCTACCTCGAGGTGCTGCGGGACTATCTCCTCTTCGATGGCCGGACCATTCCGACCCGGTTGCCGGGTCGGCTGGAGCGCCTGGAGCGGCTTTATCCCGGGGGAATGCTGACCCACCGGGCCCGGCTGCTGGCGGCGGAGCTTGATAGCAGAGCCGGGGAGTGGCTGGACCGCCAGTTTTCCCGGGTGGAGAATCTGCTGGTGGAGCGGGAGTATGATGAGGCCATCGCCCGTCTGGAAGGTTTGCTGGCCGAAGAACTCACCGTTGCGCAGCGCGACCAGGTGCGAGGGTTGCTGACCATGGCCATGGGCGCCAAGCAGGAGGAGGAGGTCCGGCGTAAGCAGTTGGAGAGCCAGGCCCTGGCCATTCAGTGGGAGGAGGCCAACCGGCTTCTCGGCCTGCGTCGGCTGGAGGAGGCGATCCAGATCTTCTCCCGTTTACTGGACAGCGAATACGGCGATGAGGCGCGCCGGCTGATGCGGGAAGCCGGTGAGGAGGCCGCCGCCGAAGTCCGCCGGGAGGCGGCCGGGCTTTTTGTTAGGGCCCGGCGCAGCGAAAATGTTGAGCAGGGCCGGGAGCTGGCCATGGAGTCCTGGCGTTTGCTGGGCCGGATCATCGAACGTTATCCCGACAGCGAGATCGTGGGCCGGGTGCGGGACAATCTCCAGTCGGTGGAGGAGTATCTGGAGAGCCTGGAGCCCGGTCTGGTGGAGCGGCTGCGGGGGAGCGGGGCGGAATTTGCGGGCCAAAGCGAAACGTTATAGCGGAAGAAAAAGCTTGCCAAGCCCATGGCTTATTGGGCACTATGACATAATCAGGAAAAACTGATTATTTTTTTCAGGAGGGCTCTCCTTGCCGTGTGATGCCGGCTGGATAGTCATCGGCAATGAATAGAGCTGGGAGTAGCTATGTCGCGGGATAAAAAGGGCGTGTCCGAAATTCTCGACGAGATGGCCCTGAAGATTCTCATGGTCGAGCCGGGCGATCTTTCAGTGGTCGGGGAGCTGCTGGGGGCCGCCGAGGAGCTGCTGGCCTCCGGAGCGGAGACCGCTCGCCTGCCCGTGTTGCGCGGCATGGCCGCCGCTTTCAAGTCCGCCCTTGAACGGATGATCATGGGGGAGTTGCCCGATACGGCGGCCAACTATGAACTGCTGGGGCGGGCGATTACCCAGATGCAGGAGACGGTCCGTAAGGGGGAGGAGATGGACGAGGCCGGAATCGCGGCCTTTGCCCAGCACCTGAGCGAGGCCGGTTACCCGCTCACTGCTGCCGATCTTGGCGGGGCTGCGGCCGGGGCTCAGAGGGCCGCTGCCGCCCCGGCGGATGTCTCAACGGAGGAGGATGCCGGCGAGGTTGCCGTTGCGCGCGACCCCGGCGAGACGGCGGCGCCGGTTCCGGTGGCCGGCGGAGAAGATGAGGGCGGCGGCCCGGTGCCGGATTTCCTGCAGGACAAGGAGTTGCTGGGCGGCTTTATCGATGAGGCCTTCGAGCATCTGGAGGGGATCGAGGTCAACGTCCTGGAGCTGGAGCAGAGCCCCGACGATCTGGATATCATCAACAACATCTTTCGCCCCTTCCATACGATCAAGGGGGTGTCCGGTTTTCTCAACCTCAAGACCATCAACAGACTGGCCCACGCCACTGAAAATCTGCTGGATGACGTCCGCAACGGCAAACGGCCCATGGATTCCGACGTCATCGATCTGGTTTTGCGGGTGGGTGATAGTCTGAAGGAGATGGTCGAGAATATCAAGGAGGTGCTGGACAACGGCCCCGGCCGTTACCGGGAGTTTGATATCAGAGAGCAGGTTGCCCACATTCAGGCCCTGCAGGATGGCGAATCGGCTCCCTCCCCGTCCCCGGTCGTTGCCGCCCCTCCTGCCGCTGCCGTTGCCGCTGAGGCCCCGGCCCCGCTCGAAGCCGAGCCCCGGCCGGCGGCGTCGGCGGCGGCCCCCAAGGCCGCCCCGGCCCCCCGCCCCCCCGCCGAAGGCAACGGTTCCGAGGCGCCCGCCCCGGCCCCCAAGAAGAAGATGGGGGCCTCGATCAAGGTCGACGTGGAAAAGCTGGACGCTCTGGTCAACGCGGTGGGGGAGCTGGTGATCATGCAGTCCCTGGTGCGCCAGAACCCCCTGATCGCCAAAATCGCCGACCCCAAGCTGGTCAAGGATTTTTCCCAACTTGGCCGCATCACCTCCGAGTTGCAGCGCACCGCCATGTCGATGCGCATGGTCCCGATCAAACAGACCTTCGATAAGATGATCCGCCTGGTCCGCGATCTCTCCAAAAAGACCGGCAAGGAGGTGGATCTGGTGATGGAGGGGGCTGAGACCGAGATCGACCGCAACATGGTGGACTCCATCTATGATCCCCTGGTCCACATGATGCGCAACTCGGTGGATCACGGGATCCAGACCCCCGAGGAGCGTACCGCCCACGGCAAGCCTCCCACCGGCAAGGTCCACCTCCGGGCCTACCAGAAGGGCGGCAATATGGTGATCGAGATCGAGGATGACGGCGAGGGTCTCCCCGCCGCCAAGATCAGGAAAAAGGCCGAGAGCCGCGGCCTGATCCAGCCGGGCGAAAGTTTGAGCGACTTCGAGCTCAACAACCTGATCTTTCTGCCCGGTTTTTCCACCGCCGACCAGATCACCGATGTTTCCGGCCGGGGGGTGGGCATGGATGTGGTCAAGAAGGGGGTGGAAAAGCTGCGGGGCAAGGTGGAGGTCCATAGCCAGCCCGGTAAGGGCAGCCTCTTTGTGATCCGTCTGCCCCTGACCCTGGCGATCATCGACGGGATCATCGTGCGGGTCGGCAGCGAGCGCTATATCATTCCCACCATCGCCATCCAGGAGTCGATGAAGCCGGAGCGCAAAAATTATAACACCGTCCATGGCCGGGGCGAGTCACTCCTGACCCGGGGCAACCTGGTGCCGATCATCCGCCTCTACCAGCTCTTCGGGGTGGAGCCCACCCATAGCGATCCCTGCGAGGCGATCGTGGTGGTGGTGGAAAATGAAGGTCGCCAGCGGGCCCTGATGGTGGATGAGCTGCTGGGCAAGGAGGAGGTGGTGATCAAAAACCTGGGCGGGATGCAGGATGTCAGGGGCGTGGCCGGAGGTACCATTCTCGGTGATGGGCGGGTGGGTCTGATCCTCGATCTGGCCGGGATCATCAGTGACGCGGCCGCGGAGTAATCGCCGGCCGGTTGTCCACGGGTAGTCAACCTTAATTGTGGGAGGAATCGCCATGGAGGCGGGAAAAGTGGCTGCGGAGGCCCGGCTGGGAGACTCCGAGCTGGGAGTGCGGGAGTTGGCCGGCAAGTATCTGACCTTCTCCCTCGGTTCCGAGGAGTATGGGGTTGGGATCCTCAAGGTGCGGGAGATCATCGGGGTGATGGAGATTACCGCCGTGCCCCACACCCCCCACTACATCAAGGGGGTGATCAACCTGCGGGGGCGGGTGATTCCGGTGATGGACCTCCGGCTCAAGTTCGGGATGCCCGGCAAGGAATACGATGAGCGGACCTGTGTCATCGTGGTCGAGGTGCAGGGGCGGAGCGGTCCGGTGCAGGTGGGGATGGTGGTTGATTCGGTTTCCGAAGTGGCCAACATCACCGCCGGAGAGATTGAACCCCCGCCCGCTCTCGGTTCCTCCCGGGAAACGGAAAATATTCTGGGGATGGCCAAGCTTAAGGGGTCGGTGAAGATCCTGCTCGACGTTGATCGGGTGGTGGGCGACGGGTTGCTGCAACATTTCCAGGAGATGTAGGCCTTCCGCCGGGCCACTAGCTGCATGACCAAAGATTTCAACCATCACCTGGGCTTCCGGAAGGCGCAGCTTAGCGAAGCCGTTTTCCGCAAGTTCAGCGCCTTGGTTTATCAAAAAACCGGGATCTATTTAAAGGCGGAAAAGAAGGAACTACTCAACGCCCGTTTGGGCAAGCGCCTGCGGGCCTTGTCCATGGACAGCTTCTCCGACTACTACGATTATGTGCTCAACGACACCAGCGGTGAAGAGTTGGTGCAGATGATCGATGTGGTCTCCACCAATTTTACCAGCTTTTTTCGTGAAAACAGCCACTTTGACCTGCTGGCCAGCCAGGTATTGCCCGAGCTCTCCTCTCGATCCGGCGGCAAGAAGGAGCTGGTTATCTGGTCGGCGGCCGCCTCTTCCGGCGAGGAACCTTACACCATCGCCCTGGTCACCGAGGATTTTTTTGCCGATAAGCCGGACTGGAGCTACCGAATTCTGGCCACTGATATCTCCACCCGGGTGCTGGCCCACGCCCGGCTGGGGGTTTACTCCCTGGATCGGGTGGCCAAGGTCCCCCAAAACTATCTTAAAAGAT
>NZ_JBIPKH010000042.1:0-8865 GCF_044068625.1 Desulfurivibrio modestus | reverse complement strand
CTATCATACCAGATTTATCATCTTGTAACCGACGTTAATAAATATGTATCTGACACAGAAAATAGATTTAGGGATGAAATTGATCAGTTGAAAAAGATGACGATATATGGTGGATCTATTACTGAGAGAAACCAACCATCAATTTTGATTGATGAAGATCAACAAGATACAAATACCGACAAACAATAGATTTGTGAAATGCGAACAGAAATCTGTGGAAATATCGCTTCAGGTAAAACCACATTGTGTGGCCATTTCTCTTTCCTTGATTTTCTTGCCATTTATGAATCATTTTCCACCAATCCTTTTCTGACAGCTTTCTACTCTGATCCGGCAAGATTCAGCTTTGAAACCGAGATCACCTTTTTGCTCCAGCATTACCATGCCATCAAAACAGCGACTGAAACAAAAAACAAAGTCTGTGACTTCTCAATAATTCTCGACAAAGCTTATGCCGACGTAACCCTTCAACAAAGACACCGGGACATTTTTCTCACTGTGGCCGAGGAAGTTGATCGTGAACTGGGGCTTTCGCAAACTATCATCCATTTACAATGCCCTGAAGAGGTGTTGCTTGAGCGTATTGCCAGCAGAAATCGTGATTTCGAAAAAAACATAACCATTGACTATCTGCGTCAACTGACCGAGGCCATTAAGGCTAGGGTTGACGAAGCGGCCAAGCGCAGCCGTGTGATTACCGTGAACAGCCATGAAATCAACTTCGTAGATGGGCTGGATGCGATACCCCATGTTGCGGCTTTGTGTGGAGAGCTTTCTGTTCGATGAGAATAACCCGTCCAACCCGCGTTCCCTTGCGGGCTGGCCACGATAAGCCGGAACTTGAGACCATGTTGCAACGCTACAGCTCCCGTCGGGGAAGCCTTTACACCGATTTTCTTCAGCAGCGCCTGACTGGCGCCCAGCGTTATGATCGGATCGCCGGTTATTTCCAAAGCAGTCTGCTGGAGTTGGCGGCGGAGGAGCTGGCCGCCATTGCCAGGGTGCGGATTGTCTGCAACACCGAAGTAAATGCCGAGGATGTCAAAACCGTACGGATGGCCACCGGCCCTCGCCGCCGGGAACTGGAAGAAAGCCTGCTGCGGCTGGCCTGGAATGCCGGCCAATTTACCCACCTGGTGGATGTGCATGGCCGGGCGGCTCAGGAGAGGCTGAAAATTCTCTATCAACTGCTGACCGCTTCTGGCCGGGACGGTCGCCTGTTCGAGATTCGCATCGTCCCGGATGCCGAGTTCGGTTTTGTTCACGGCAAGGGCGGGGTTATCGAGGGGCCGTCGAGGGCAACCTCCTTCATTGGCAGCGCCAATGACAGCGCCCGGGCCTGGACCCGCAATTACGAACTGGTCTGGGAAGATGACCACCCGGAAAGCGTGCTCTGGATGCAGCAGGAGTTCGATGCCCTTTGGGAAAAGGGCTTCCCTCTGTCGGAGTTCATCGTCAAGCAGATCGGCCGTCTGAGCCGGCGCACTGTGCTGGACCACATCGGTCCCTGGCAGGAGAACCCGCAGCCGGAACCACTGCTGGCCGAGGTGCCCACCACCACCGAGCTTTTCGGCTTCTGGGATCATCAGAAGTACTTCATCAATCTGGCCTTCAAGGAACATCTCAAGTACCGGCAGGATAGCCGGCGGGGCGCCCGTTTTCTGCTGGGTGACGGGGTCGGCTTGGGCAAAACCCTGCAACTGGGGGCACTGGCCAAGCTGATCGGCACCCTGGACGATCTGCCCATCCTGATCGTGGCCCCCAAGCCGCTGTTGGCACAGTGGCAGGAGGAGTTGCTGCTGAAGCTGGCGGTGCCTTCGGCCCGCTGGGAAAACGGTGGCTGGCTCACTGAACGGGATGAATTTCACCCGGCCTTGCCGGACCGGCTCACCAACTGCCCCCGCAAAATCGGCATAGTTTCCACCTCGGTCATAACCAGCGCCCCGCTTTCCCGCCGCAACCAGGAGCTGACCGAACAACTGCTGGCCAAACGTTACGCCTGCGTGATCTGGGACGAGGCCCATAAAATTCGCCGGGCCAACCTGGCCCCCGGCAATGTTTACAAGCCCCCGGAAAAGAAACGGCTGTATCGCTTCGCCGAGCAACTGGCCGCCCAGACCAAGACTATGCTGCTGGCCACCGCCACCCCGGTCCAGTTGCACCCCATGGAGTTGTGGGACTTGCTGGCCATTCTTTCGGTACACAACCCCCAGGTACTGGGCAGCCCCAACAGCTTCTGGCGACGGGCTGACAGCCCCGAGATATTCGATATTGTCGCCGGTCGCGAGGATGTAGGCCAGCTCTATGACAAATGGCAGTACTGGCGCAACCCCCTGGCTGCCCCCCTGGATGCCGCCACCGAGGTCTTCGACTGGATTCGCGGCGATCTCGGCCTGGCCCTGACCGATGACCTGGCCACCAATGCCGACCTGGATCGGCTTGACCCTTCCCGCTCCTTCGATTTGGATTTTCTGACCCTGCGGGAGGTTAACCCCTTTACCCAGTGGGTGATCAAACGCTCCCGCGAGCGGCTGGAGAATGAAGGTAAGCTGGTCCGCATCGAGATGGTGGCCTTTGGCGACGGCCAGCCGATTCTCTGCTCCCACAGCATGGAACAGGCCTTCGAGTTGGCCGAAGACTTTGCCAAAGCCCTGCACCAGAGGATCAAGGCCGGAGGGTTCATCAAAACTTTGCTTCAGCGCCGGGTCGGCAGTTCCCTGGCGGCCGGGCTCAAGACCACCCGCAAAATGCTGGCCGGTCGGTTGCTGGAAGTTGAGGATGACCCCGATGACGATGCCCAGTCCATATACCCCCTGACCGATGAGGAAAAGGCTCTGCTGCAAAGACTGGAGGAACATCTGGTCCGCCACCTGGAACGGGAGGAAGACCCCAAGTTCGAGCGGGTTCGGGAAATTCTGGCCCTGGATTTTGAAGGGCTTTCCTGGCTGGAGCGCGGGGTATTGATTTTCACCCAATTTTATGACTCCGCCTATGCCCTGGCCGAATACCTGGTAAAACACCTCGATCAGCCCATTGGACTTTACACCAACAGCAGCGCCAGCAAGCTCTTCGCCGATGGCAAAATCCAGAGTATTAACCGGGAACTGCTCAAGGAAAAGGTGGTTCAGGGCCGGCTCAAGCTCCTGATCGGCACCGATGCCGCCAGCACCGGCCTCAATCTGCAAAAACTGGGATGCCTCATCAACCTTGACCTGCCCTGGAACCCGACCCTGCTGGAGCAGCGCAAGGGCCGGGTCCAGCGCGGCACCCTGGCCAAGCGCATCCCTTTTTACAACATGCGTTACGATAAAGGGGCGGAGTTGAAGCTCTTTGAAACCCTTTCCGGCCGTATCCAGGAAATCACCGCCATCTTCGGCACCATCCCCGATTTCATCGTGGACCAGTGGGTGACCGATATGCTCAACGACAAACAGTGGGACGAAAACACCGTCCTGACCGTCATCGCCGATCGGGAGCGTAATCCCTTCAGCGTGAAGGAAACCACGGAATCCCTGGATGCCGACTGGGACGCCACCGCCGAAGTGCTCAACCAAGCGGACGCCCTGCGGGTGTTGTTGGCAACCTGGTAAACTGTATGATATGCAAAAGAAAGACGCAGTAGATAAACCCTGTCTGGAGAGCAACTCATGGCAAGCGCAGATCAGTTGAAAGCGCTGTTCAAGTCCCATCTGGACGGCGACGAGCAGCATTTTTATTCCGTGGCCATGCAGGTTGCCGCCCATGAGGCAAGAAAAGGGCACGGCAAGCTGGCTGAAGAGCTGCGGGCGCTGATTGACGAGGCCAAGCGCCGATCCGGGCCAAAACAGCCGACGCCGATCAGCCGGCCCCGTGGTGAGCTGGCCGGGCTGCTAGCCGCTTCCTATCCCAAGGGACGC
This sequence comes from Desulfurivibrio modestus, assembly GCF_044068625.1. NCBI lineage: Bacteria > Pseudomonadati > Thermodesulfobacteriota > Desulfobulbia > Desulfobulbales > Desulfobulbaceae > Desulfurivibrio > Desulfurivibrio modestus. The sequence goes on along the minus strand of NZ_JBIPKH010000042.1, from coordinate 4,969 downwards.
TTGGCTGACATGGTGCTGGATACGGTGCTGGAAGAGAAAATCCAGCGGGTTATCCGGGAACAGCGCCATGCGGCGCGGATTCTGGCACATGGCTTGGCGCCACGCCGCAAGCTGCTGCTGGTTGGCCCGCCGGGCACCGGCAAAACCATGACCGCATCGGTACTGGCGGGTGAGCTGGGTCTACCTTTGTTTCAGGTCCGCTTGGATGGCCTGATTACCAAGCTCATGGGCGAGACCGCCGCCAAACTGCGGCAGATTTTTGAAGCCACGGGCCAGACCAAGGGGGTCTATTTTTTCGACGAGTTCGATGCCATCGGCTCCCAGCGGGGGCTGGCCAATGATGTCGGCGAGATTCGGCGGGTGCTCAACAGTTTTTTGCAGATGATCGAACAGGATCAATCCCACAGTCTTATTCTCGCGGCCACCAACCATGCGGAAATCCTCGATCATGCCCTGTTCCGCCGGTTTGACGATGTGCTGCATTATCAATTGCCTGAACAGGACCAAAGCGCCGCTCTGCTGCGAGCGCGACTGACCCGCTATGCCGGCAAGGGGGTTGCCTGGAAGCATCTGGCTGAAACGGCGGCCGGCCTGAGCTATGCTGAACTTACCAGGGCGGCCGACGAGGTGATCAAGGAAGCCGTGATGCAGCAGCGCGAAGAGGTCAGCGAGGCCGAGATTCAGATGGCGCTGGAAGAACGGCGCAGGCTCATGGCCAGGCTCTACCAGGTGGTATAACGGAAAGGAGCGTGTGGGTGAGGGATCACAGCGGGGACAAATATCGCCATATCATCCTGGATGGCGTCACCGAAACCGAGCGGTTTCGTCGGCCGTTACAACGGATTGAGCCGTCGCAGATTCCAGCCCGCAATCGGCAACAGCACGGCAATTTTCTCCTCGGTCAGCTTAATGCCCTGCAGTCCACGATGGAGCATGCTCGCCAGCTTCAGGAAATGGCCGGTCTGGAAGGCGGTTTTGGTTTGCAGGTGGAATTTGAAAGCTTTCCGGACATAGAACTGGCCTTTGAAAGCCTGGCCCGCGAGCGGGGAGGGATTGAACTGCTGAATGTGCGGCATGATGCCGGCAAAACCCTGGCCACGGTTTTTGTCCCGGACGGCAAATTGCAGCATTTTGAGAATCTCCTGCGCGATTATCTGGCAGAGAGGCGTGACCGGGCGGGCCGGGCCCGGGACCACCAGAGACTCGTCAATGCGATCGAGCAGATCAGGGCCGCCACCCTGCGCGCTCTGTGGACCGATGACCTTTCGGTTTTTCCCGTTGACGATAAGGAGGTCTTCTGGTGGGAGGTCTGGCTGCCGGTAGGCCCGGACCGGCAGGCGACGGTCGCCGACTTTCGTCGCTTGGCCGGAGGGATGGATTTGGGCGTCGCACCGGGTGAGTTGCGCTTTCCGGAGCGGACCGTGCTGCTCGTGCGCGCTTCCGGAGGCCAGATGCGCCGCTCAATGCTGGCGCTCAATTGCGTTGCCGAACTCAGGCGCGCCAAGGAAACAGCGGAGTTTTTCGATTCCCTGCCGCCGGTTGAACAGCCGGAGTGGCTGGACGAACTGCTTGCCCGCAGCAGTTTTCCCGGTATGAACGAGGACGTCCCCCATGTCTGCCTGCTCGACACCGGGGTCAACAATCGCCATCTCCTGCTTGCTCCTGCCCTGTCCGATGCCGATCTGCATACGGTGGAACCGGCATGGGGGTTTAACGACCTTTGCGGGCACGGCACCGCCATAGCCGGTCTTGCCCTAGCCGGCGATTTGACCCGAATTCTTGAGACTGACGCCACGGTGGAAATCGGCCACCGCCTGGAATCGGTCAAGCTATTGCCGGAGGATGGCGCTAATGCCGGTGACGATCGGCATCATGGCTACCTGACCACCGAGGCGGTATCCAGACCGGAAGTGACAGATCCTTACCGGAAAAGGGCTTTTTGCCTCACCGTGACCGCCCGTGACTACCGTGACCGGGGTCGTCCTTCGGCCTGGTCGGCGGCGATTGATCGTCTGGCCAGTGACGCGGAAGAAAGCAACGCCAGCCCGCGGCTGCTGATCGTTTCCGCCGGTAATGTGGATGATCCCAATGCCTGGCGGGAATATCCGCAGAGCAACAGCACCGACGGAATTCACGATCCTGGTCAGGCATGGAATGCACTGACGGTCGGTGCGTACACCGAACTCGATCGCATCGAGGAGGCGGATGCGGAGGCCTACCGGCCTATTGCCCCCCAAGGCGGACTGAGTCCTTTCAGCACCACCTCACAATGTTGGCAGCCGCCAATCTGGCCCATCAAGCCGGATGTGGTTTTCGAAGGCGGCAACGCGGCCAAAGATGCCCTAGGGGCCGTTTGGATGCCCAGCTTGTCTCTGCTCACTACCAATCACGAGCCGCACCAACGATTGTTCACCACGGCAAATGCCACCAGTGCGGCCACCGCCTTAGCCGCCCGGATGGCGGCGCAACTGATGGCCGCTTACCCTGAACTCTGGCCGGAAACCATTCGGGCGTTGATGGTCCACTCCGCTCAATGGACAGAGGCCATGCAACGGATGTTTCTGCCGCCCAACGGCAAGGCACGGAAAAAGGATTACGCCGATCTCGTCCGCCATTGCGGTTTTGGGGTGCCGAACCTGGATGCCGCACTTTGGAGTGTTGCCAACTCCTTGAGTATGGTTGTGCAGGAATCCTTGCAGCCTTTTGTGCGGGAATCCCCAAAAGACCCCACTTTGCGAGACATGCATCTCCACCGGCTGCCCTGGCCACTGGAAGAACTGGAGGCCTTGCAGGAAACACCGGTTGAGATGCGGGTTACCCTCTCCTATTTTATTGAGCCCAACCCTTCTGAACGGGGTTTCCGGTCACGGTACCGTTACGAGTCCCACGGGTTGCGTTTTGATGTGAAACGCCCCCATGAATCGGAGGGTGCCTTCCGAGGGAGAATCAACGCCATGGCCCGGGGGGAGGAAACGGGCACACCAGTTGGCGGCGACGATCCGGCATGGGTCATTGGCCCGAAAAATCGGCACAGAGGCTCGATTCATTCGGACATCTGGCAAGGGAAAGCGGCCGATCTGGCCAGCCGTGGAGTCCTGGCGGTGTATCCCACAGTTGGCTGGTGGAAAACCCGAACACGCCATGAGCGGTACAATATGGCAACCCGCTACGCCCTGATCATTTCCATCCGGGCGCCCGAGGCCAAGGTTGATCTTTACAGTGCGGTTGTAAACAAGATTGCTGCGCCGGTGACGATAGGCGTCTCATGAGGCTGCAATCCATTAGCATCCGGAACTTTAGGGTAATCGCCGACAACAAAACGGTGATTGCCGTCCAGGTGCCCTTAAGCTCTCAGATTCACCGGCATCGTGGTGAAATCATGCTGCGCAGCGAGGATGGCGACTACCGCCTGCGCGGCACCCACCAGTTGGCCGGGCTGGCCAACCGCAAGCTGAGCCTTTTTTCCGAACAGCGGGTTTTGCCCCATCTGGCCATTGCCGATCTGCGTCCCGATCTCTTTGCCAAGGCCCGCAGCCTGATGCGAGCTGGCAGTCGCCGCCACCCCTGGCTGGCCTTCAGCGACGAAGAGTTGCTGAAAGTGGGCGGATTTTTCAATCGCGATCCCAACAGCGGCCAACCCGGCCTGACCCTGGCGGCGGCCCTGCTTTTCGGCAGCGATGAAGTGATCCAAAGCGCCGTCCCCGGCTACAAGTTCGATTGCCTGCTGCGCCGCCGCAACCAGGATCGTTACGATGATCGCCTGATCATCCGCTTTACGCCAATGGAGCCACCCCGGTCTTCCAGGAAACGGAACATAGTTTTGTCACCACCCTGCCATTGGGTGTTGACCGGGGAGGGCTGGGTGATGAACGTGTTACCGATCACGCCACCCCCGAAGGCGACCAACAAGTCACCCAACAGGTCATCCAACAGGTCACCCAACAAGTCGGCAGTTCCGACGAATATGCGCGACTTTTGCCAGTTCTGACGGCATGTGAGGCCGGATCACTTTCAAATAAAGAGTTGCAGACGGCTGCCGGAATCAGAGACCGGTCAACCTTCCATATCAACTACCTCACCCCGCTACTCAAACGAAACCTGCTGGAACGGACCATTCCGGACAAACCGACCAGCAGCAAACAAAAATACCGCCTCACCGCAAAGGGCAAGCAACTGCTGGCAGCAGCGAACTTCAGCACCGGTCAAAGTAATGAGCAACCGACCGGGTGAATTTCGTCGAGAAAGTAAGGCTGAAATGATCCTGGCCCCACCCTGTACGCATGAAGAGGAGTTGCAAACATGACCGCAATCCCTTCACCGGAAGCTATCAGCAATATTCTGACCCGGATCGACGAAATCCCGGCGGATCAGCTTGAGTCCGAGGTTCTGGACTTCAAGCGCTGGCTCGATGCCAAGAAGTCACTGGCCGAGGCGGTCAAGATGGCGGTCTGCTTTGCCAATGCCGAGGGCGGGGTGGTGGTTTTCGGGGTCAAGGACGATGTCCGGGGTCGGCAGCGGGCAATCACCGGTTGCAGCCGCTACGATCTGGACACCTGGCGGCGCGGCATCTATGAAGGCACCGCCGCCAGAATCACCCAATTACCGGAGGCACGGGCCAGGGACCGGCTGGAACAGTTCTGTCATCGTCCCAGTCCCTGGCTGGAAAGGCGGGGCAAAAAAGCGGGGTTACCTACCACCTGGCCGCATCGGTGGCGGCGGAGCTGGTGGGCAAAGGCATCTACAGCCGCTCACGAGCCATCGACAAGGTGCAATGGCCGGCCTTGATCCGGCATTACGTCGAACAGCATGGCTCCATAAACAACAGTGAATGCCGGGAGTTGCTGTTGCTGGGAAACAGCCGTTCGGCCCAGAGTACGGTTTCCAACTTATTGACGAATCTTGTTTTTCTGGAAGCCTATGGCTCAAGCCACAAGACCAGGCGGTACCGGTTAAAAACTTTAACTTAACT
>NZ_JBIPKH010000041.1:0-9109 GCF_044068625.1 Desulfurivibrio modestus | reverse complement strand
TGGTAAAGCAGGCGTGCATGAAGGCTGGTAAAGTTCCAAGGGCTGGAGCAGCATTGCGGGCTCAAAATGGCCCATTGAGCCCCGGCATTACAGTAAATCGCCGGATCCGCGCTGCCCCGGGGAGTGTCATCGGTCTCCAGCATGAATTGGCCGGAGATAACCAGCTTGTCCTCAAGACATATTTGCTCGCCCGGATTGGGGGAGTCAATATTGACAAAACCCGTGGCGGCCCAGCAAACAGGTTTGAGCAAAAGCAACAGCAGAATAGTAAGTGCTAACCTCAACGCCCAACGGTTCATCCCTCCCCTCCCGGCTTAAAATCAACCCAAACGCCCCCAATAATCAATTCGTAAGACAGGAAATAGCGCGCGAAAAACCCGACTGCCGACACCATATCGCCTGCATAATACAGTCAGGCAATGGCTGTCAATAAAAAAATAGCTCGGATTTACATCAGGATAAAATGATAAACCAATATTGCGAAGATTATTCAGTGCTCCAGCCGGAAGGGTTCTCCGTGCCAGGAAAGGACCACCCCCTGCGGGGTGATTTGGTCGAGGCGCAACTGGTCGGGCAGGGTGTCGCCCTCGCGGTACTGCCGACCGCGAATCATCACGAACCGACGCGCGGGATTTTCCGAATAGACGTGAACCTCCAGGGAGGGCGGAGTGACCTGCTGCCGCAGACCGGCCGGCAGCTCACTCCAGCGGGGGGGCGGACCGACCAGGGCCGGGGGCGATAATTCCGGCAACGGCAGCGGCGCTGGTTCCTGTTGTGGTTGCGGTTGCGGTTCCGAAGTTGCGGCCGCCGGGGCCAGGGGCCCCTCCTCCGGCCTGGGTTGAGGGGTCGCGCTTTCAGCTGGCTGGGCCGGTAGCGGGAGCTGCTTTTCTTCCAGGGCCTCGAGCAGGGGCCCAGGCTGTTCCCGGCCCGAGCCCACCGGTAGCAGCAGATAGGCGAGCAGGGCCACCACCAGCAACAGGTTGAGCAGCAGCAAGGGGCGTAACCAGCCGGGACGGGAAGCGGCGGGGGAACGGGAGGGGGGCTCCTGGGGAGTGTCCAGCCGGGGAACCGCCCCCAAACGCCGCTGCCGTTCCGATTTTTTTAAGGCTTCCAGAATATAGGACATTTTCCTTCTCTCAAGGCCCGGCCGGAGCAACGACCAGGCGGGGAGTACCGGGTTCCTCCAGCTCGAAACTCAGCCGCAGTTGGGTCTGGAGCCCGACGATCCCGTCGGGCTGAAGGCCGTGCTCCCGCTGAAAGGCCGCCACCCGCCGGGCCAATTCATCATCGAAGTAAGTGGGATCAGCAGCCATCGGCAGCGGTGATTCGGCCTCGGCCCCCTGCTCCAGTCGGTCGAGAACGGCCCGCAACCGCAGCACATCGGCCCCCCGGTTCCCGGCCCGCAACAGCTCTCCTCGCAAGGGGGGACGCCAGAGCAGCCGGTAATCCCCCAGCCAGTAAGGCTCCAGCTCAGCCAGGGGCAAACGCCACTCTTCGCCGGCCACCGCTATCACCGCCTCCTGCCCGTTGAGCCCCACCAGCAGGATGGTCCGGCCAGGCTGGTCAACGGCGTTGGTCAGGCGCAGCAGGGCCGGGCGATTATAAAGCCGCAGCAGGGCCCAGCTGCCGGAACCCTCCAGGCAGCGCAACCCCAGGGTTTGGGCCTGAAGGCAGCCACCGGCCCCATCGGCCCCCTCTTCTCCCCAAAGGGCGAAAAGGGCCGTCCAGGCCGCGACCTCATCGTCGTCATCCAGGTTTGCCAACCCAGCGGCCAGGTCGATCGTCGCCCGGGATTCCCCCTCGTTGCCCTCCTCGGTGGCCAGGACTGCCGCGAGCGGGCTTTCATTTTCCCCGGCCCGGGGCGCCATCATTCCCAGCCATTTTTCCGGAATAAAATGCGGCAAGTCGGGGCCAAAGCGCTGCCCCAGCCAAAGCGCCACCGGCAACAAAAGCAGGAGCAACAGAACCAGGGCCCAGGGACGACCGAGCTCAAACCGCCGCCGACCCGAAGGGGCAGGGCCGGTGGGGGCGGCCAGCACTTCCCCGGCGGCCCGACGCAGAATCGCCTCGTCAACCAGGTTGCGCTCCTCCACGTAGGCTCCCAGCAGGGCTCGATCGGCGATGACGTTGATCAGACGCGGCACCCCGCCGCTCAGACGATAGAGGGCCTTGAGCGCCCCGGCGGAAAAAAGCGGTCGCTCTACCCCCGCCACCTGCAAGCGATGGCGGACATAGGCCGTGCTTTCCCCTCGATCCAGGGGGTCCAGATGATAACGGGCGGTGATCCGCTGGGCCAACTGGCGCAGCTCATCACGCTTCAGCAACTCCCGCAACTCCGGCTGGCCGATCAGGATGATCTGCAAGAGCTTGATCTCGGCAGTTTCCAGGTTGGTGAGCAGCCGCACCTGCTCCAGAACCTCGGGGGCCAGGTTCTGGGCCTCATCAATAATCAGCACCGTCCGCCGACCGGCGGCATGGTTTTGCAAGAGGTAATCGTTAAGGGCGGCCACCAGCACCTTCAAGCTGGGGCGGCCGGCGGGATAGGAGATCTTCAGTTCGTCACAGATCGCGGCCACCAGCTCGACGGCATCGAGCTTGGGGTTGAGGATCAGGGCCAGATCGACATCGGCGGGCAACTGCTCCAGCAGACTGCGACAGAGGGTGGTTTTGCCGGTGCCGACCTCGCCGGTCAGCAGCACGAAGCCGCCGCCCTCCCCCACCCCGTAAAGCAGATGGGCCAAGGCCTCACGATGCCGTTCACTGAGGTAGAGAGCCCGGGGGTCGGGGGTGATGGCAAACGGCTTATGGTGAAACCCGAAATAGTTTTCGTACATAAAATGTGTATTAATCAGCCCACAACGATGCAGGCAACCGGACAGGAATCGGCGGCCTCCTGGGCACAGGCCAGGTCACCGTCGGCCCCTTTAAGGACGAAGGCCTTTTCGATCTCCTGGTCGAAGCCGAAGACCTCCGGGCAGATTTCCACGCAACTTTGACAACCGATACACTCATCCTGATCCAAGGTTATTGACCGGGCCATGACCTGCTCCTTTACGTTGAGTTAGACGAACAACGTCAACTCGTGAGTTTACACCAAGCGGGCTGGGAACAAAAGGGGGAAAAGAAAAGAGGAGAGGCACGGAGGAGCGGCGCGCGACCGCTCCTCCATACAATGGTGGAAGAAGTTTATTTTTTGGCTGCCATGGGGGGGGAAGGAACGTCGGAGCCGTGGCAACTGGTGCAGTTATGCTGAGCGGTGATGCCGTAAGAGGCCGAGGGCAACCGTCCCTTGGTCTGATACTGGCCGTCATGCCACTGATTGAGCAGGGTCACGGTTTGGTGGGCGACGCTGGCGGTAACCCGAGCGCAACGGTCCCGCCGTTCCTCGCTGCCCAGGCTGTGACCGGAAGCCTTCATCCACCGACCCACCGAGACGTGGCAAAGGGGCGAATCGCTGACCGTGGTGATCATCTTCCCTTTGTAACGAGGGTCTTTAGGGGTGTAGGTGGGCAGGGCGGCGTCTGCGTACCACTGCATGATCTCCGAACCCATCATGGGGCCGTCATGGGAGCCGGTGGTGCGGGGGCCGATGATCATGTTGGTGACCAGGGCGGCTCCGACATGGGAGCCGCAGGCGGTGCCCCAACCGGTAAGGCCGCCCTCCAGAAAGATAAAAGTTTCCGGCGGAACCAAGGTATAGGGTTCGCCGACCTTCTCCTGCAATTGGGTAAAAATGCTGCTGAACACCCCGGCTCCACAATATACGCGATACCACTCGTTGTAGGCCAGTTCAGCGGTTTCATCCGGATCCAGCTTTACGTAGGGCCAGGGCCAATTGGCCATCTGGCTCTTGGCCTGGGCGGTACCAAGAAGGCCGCCGGCCTTGGTCAGCAGCAGACCGGCGGTCAAAACGCCGGTACCGACCATCATTTTACGGCGGTCCAGATTAACTTCCGGTTCCTGTTCCCCAAATTTCGCTTCCTGTTCCATGGCTCCTCCTCGTTTTGGCTTGACTGCCTAAGACCGAATACCACACAGTGGTCGTAAACCACAGGGCGATCCTAATACCGTGCATCGAAATTATCAATGCGGTAAATTGTCGCAGGCAGAGCCACGGAAAACTGTCTGAATTAGCACAGTTTTCCGCTGTCATTGCCGGCAGGCCAAGAATGGATTGGCCACCCGGCGCCCGGGAGATCCACGACAAGGCCCCTTGACACCGCCTCGATCATGCTTACCTTCCCGCCGGACAACTTAAACCAAGGAGGATCGCCATGAGCAGCCAACAAACCGCCCCGGCCGTCGAAACCCGCGAGTTTCAGGCCGAAGTCAAAAAGATGCTGGATATCGTCATCCACTCGCTCTACACCGAACGGGAGATTTTTTTGCGTGAACTGGTCAGTAACGCCGCCGACGCCCTGGAAAAGTTCCGCCACCAGCGGCTATTGGCCGCAGAGGTCTTTGACGATCATCTGCCCCTGGAAATTAACATCCGGGCCGACCAGGAGCAGAACACCCTGACCATCATCGACACCGGCATCGGCATGGATCGCGGCGAGCTGGAGAGCAACCTGGGCACCATCGCCCATTCCGGCTCCCGCACTTTTCTGGCCAACCTGGACCCGGCCCAACAGAAGGATCTCAGCCTGATCGGCCAGTTCGGGGTGGGCTTCTACGCCGCCTTCATGGCGGCCGCCAAGGTGCGGGTGCAGTCGCGCAGCTTCCGGCCCGACGACAGCGGCCACGAGTGGATCTCCGACGCCGCCGGCACTTACACCATCGCCCCCTGTCCCGGCATTCACCGGGGTACCAAAATCATTCTGGAGCTGAAAGAGGACGCCAAGGAGTTTGCCGATCCCGAGCGGATCAAGCAGATCATCCGCCGTTACTCCAGCTTCGTCTCCTTTCCCATCAAGGTGGAGGATGAGGCGGTCAACACCGTCCAGGCCCTCTGGGCCAAGGGCAAGAGCGAGATCAAGGATGAGGAGTACAACGAGTTCTACAAATATATCGCCAACGCCTTCGACGAGCCCCTGGCCCGGCTCCATTTCAGCGCCGACGCACCCCTGGCGGTCAAGGCCCTGCTCTTTATCCCCACCGACAATATCGAGCGGCTGGGCTTCGGGCGGATGGACCCCGGGGTCAACCTCTACTGCCAGCGGGTGCTGATCGAGCAGCACAGCAAAAATATCCTCCCCGAATGGCTCCGCTTCGTCAAAGGGGTGATCGACAGCGAGGATCTGCCGTTGAACATCTCCCGCCAGGCCCTCCAGGACAGCGCCTTGGTGGCCAAGATCAACCGGGTGATCAGCAAACGGCTGCTCAAATTTTTCGCCGAGCTGGCCAAGGACCAGCCGGAAACCTACGAAAAACTGTGGCAGACCTTCGGCTCCTTCCTCAAGGAGGGAGCGATCTCCGATTTCAACTACCGCCCGGAGCTGGCCGGCCTGCTCCGCTTCGAGTCATCCAAGACCGAAGCGGGCAAGCTGACCTCGCTGGAAGAGTACTGCCGGCGGCTGGCCCCCGAGCAGAAGGATATCTACTACATCAGCGGCCCCAACCGGGAAGCGATCGAGAACGGCCCCTACATCGAGGCCTTCCGCCAGCGCGGCATCGAGGTCCTCTACACCCTGGACCCCATGGACGACTTCGCCCTCAGCCATATCGGCGAGTTCAAGGAGCACCAGTTGGTTTCCGCCGACCTGGCCGACCTGGACCTTTCGGCCTTCGACCAGCCGGAAACGGAGCAGGATCAGGGCGAGCAGGAGGAGAAGGCGGGCCTGAACCCGGAAAAGGCGGCGGCTTTGGGCCAGTGGTTCAAAGAGGTGTTGGGCGACAAGGTCAAGGAGGTCAAGGAGTCCAAACGCCTCACCGACAGCCCGGCCATGGTGGTCAACCCCGACGGCTTCATGACCAGCAGCATGGAGCGGGTGATGCGGGCCTCGGGCCAGAAGCTGCCCCCGTTTGGCGGCAAAAACCTGGAGATCAACCCCGGCCATCCTTTGATTGCCGGGCTGGAGGAGCTGCGCGGCCGGGACGAAACCCTGGCCCGCCAGGTGGCGGAACAGATCCTGGACAACGCCCTGATCCAGGCTGGCCTGATGGTGGAGCCCCGCAGCATGGTGAACCGCAACTACCAGATCCTCTCGCGGTTGGTGAAGTAGGGTTCCAGCCGAAAGGTCAGGCCAAAAGCCGCTCCACCCGGTCCCGGAGTGCAAGGCAGGCGGGGTCCCGCAGCTCCCGGGGCCGGGGAAGTTCAATTGAAACCAGCTCCCGGAAGGCCCCCGGCCGGGATGGCAGCACCGCTACCCGGTCGGCCAGATTGAGGGCTTCGTTGATATCGTGGGTGACGAAGACAATGGTCATCTCCCGCTCGCGCCAAAGCCGCAGCAACTCCTGCTGCATCCGGGAGCGGGTCAGGGAATCCAGGGCCCCGAAGGGTTCATCCAGCAGCAGGACCCGCGGCTCCACCGCCAGAGCCCGAGCGATGGCCACCCGCTGGCGCATCCCCCCCGACAGTTCCCCGGGGTGCTGCTCCTCGCAGGCGGCCAAACCCACCAGGGCGAGCAGTTCCCGAGCCTTTTGCCGCCGCCGCTGCCGATCCCAGCCCTGCATCTCCAGGCCGTATTCGACGTTGGCCAGCACCGTCCGCCAGGGAAAGAGATCATAGCTCTGCATGATCATCACCCGGTGGGGGGAAGGCCCGGTCACCGGCCGGCCGTCAACCATGATCTCGCCGCCGTCGGGCAGAGCAAAGCCGGCCAGCAGATTGAGAAAGGTGGTCTTGCCGCAACCGTTGGGCCCCAGCAGGCAGACAAATTCGCCGGGGGCCACCTCCAGGTCCAACCCCCCCAGAACCGGCTGCCGCCGCCCCCGCTTATCGGCAAAACTTTTTTCGATTCCCCGGGCCACTATCTTCATCCCGTGATCCCCCAGCGCCGCCGCACCTTTTTTTCCGCGGCGGCCATCAACCGGTCCAGCAGCAGCCCCAGGGCACCCACCAGCAGCATCCCGACAATCACCAGATCGGTGCGGAGAAAGTTACGGGCATCGAGGATAAAATAGCCCAGGCCCGACTGGGCCCCCAGCATCTCCCCGGCCACCAGGTGGATCCAGCCCACCCCCAGGGCAATGTGCAACCCCACGGCAATATAGGGAAAGGCGGCCGGAATTACCACTTTACAGAGCAGACTCGCTTGGCTGCTGCCGAAGTTGAGGGCCACCTTAATGTAGGTGGGGTCGACACTGCGCACCGCCGCGATGGTGGAGAGCAGAATGGGAAAGAAACTGGCGATGAAGATGATGAAGATGGCCGGTAGGTCGCCAATGCGGAACCAGAGTACCGCCAAGGGAAACCAGGCCACCGGCGAGATCGGCCGCAACAGTTGGATTAGAGGGTCCAGGGCCCGATGCAACCGGGTGAACCAGCCCAGAATCAGGCCCAGGGGCACCGCCAGGAGCACCGCCAACAGGTAGGCCACCCCGAAACGAAAGAGGCTGACCACGATATGCTCCGGCAGCAGGCCGCTGCCCCAGACCTCCACCAGGCCCAGCAGGACCAGATAGGGGCCGGGCAGCAGATATTCATTGGCGTAGAGCCGGGCCGCGGCCTCCCAGAGCAGCAGGAACAGCAGGACGGCCAGGCCGGGGCCGAAAAAACGTTCACCGGGCAGTTCCGGCAGGCTGAATTTGGGGGTGGGCTTGGTCACGGGGGCTACGCGGCGGTTCAGGTTAAGGGCAGCCGGGCGAAGGCCGGTTCCAGATAGGCATCCAGCTCGATATCCCGCACCTCCCGCAGGCCAACCCGCAGCATCTGCTCGCGGGTGGCGGCAAAATCGGCCGGTTCGGGAAAGAGATCGTGATAGGTAACCCGGTCCGGCGGCCGGGTCAAGACATGCTCGATCACCGCGGGGGCCTGCCCCAGATAGTTGACCGAACGGACGGCGGCCCGCCGGCGATCGGCCTCGATCTCCCGGCCGGTGACCCGCAGGCCGGTCACCAGCTCGGCCACCGCCTCGGGATGGGATTGGATAAACTCCTCCCGCACATTCAGCACGCAACAGATATGCCCGGGCCAGATCTCCTTGGAGAGGGTGAAAACCCGGCCCACCCCCTGGATCTCGGCCTGGGCCCCAAAGGGCTCGGCGACAATAAAGCCGTCCAGCCGGCCGCCGGCCAGGGCCTGGACCATCTCCGGCGGCGCCATATCGATATAGTGCACCGACTCCCCAGGCAGGCCGGCATCGGCCAGCAAGCGGCGCAGCAGCAGATAGTGGGTGGAAAAACGGCTGGGAATGGCAATCCGTTTGCCGGCCAGAGCGGCGGTGGCGGTGATCTCCTCCCGGGCCGCCAGGGTCAGAACGCTGCCGTTGCGATGGCCCAGCAGCACCGCCTGGATGGGCGTCCGCTGCCGGCGCAGAGCCATTCCCAGGGGAGTGAGCAGGAAGGCGGCATCCACCGCCCCCACCCGCAGGGCCTCGGCCGCCTCGGGCCAGGAGGAGAACTTGACCGGGCTGAGGGCCACCCGGCTGAAGGGGTAATAGTCGTGGGCCAGCAGCAGCAGATGATCGGTGATGGGCAGATAACCCAGCCGCAACCGGGGCCGCCCGGCCTCACCGCCCCGGCTATTGCCCTCGCCGCAGGCTGTCAGACCAGCACCCAAGCCGGCCGCCAGCACGGTATGCAAACCTAATCTGACAAATTGTCGCCGATCCATCCAGTGATCCCTGCCGGTTCGAAGCCCAAAGGCGTGATTGCGCGATCACGCCGCTTCGAGTCAGCCATGATACCTGGTGCGGGCGAAAATAAAAAGTGGAATCAGGCCAGCAGCAGCAGGGCCAACAGCACCGCCACCGTGCAGATGGCGGAACTGCCCACGGTGAAGAGCGAGCGCCGGAAGGTATCCAGCAGGCGCTGCTCGGCCCCGTCGGGCCCGTCGATCCGCACCCCGGTCAACTGCCAGACCGGTTTGACCACCAACAGGGCAAGCCGGGCCGGGCCGTCGGCCATAAACCGATTCAGCCGCCGGGGCATCCCTTCGGCCAGGCTCTCCTGGCCCCATTGGTTGAGGCGGGTCAGGCCGCTGTTGGCCGCCAACAGAAAGAGCCAC
>NZ_JBIPKH010000040.1:0-9190 GCF_044068625.1 Desulfurivibrio modestus | reverse complement strand
TCGTTATGCGTAGACCGTTTTTGTGAATCCAATAATAAGAGAAGGTATGAGATTAAACCCTTAATGAATTCAACTAACCATAAATCCATTGTGAATTTTATCTGGGGTATCGCCGACGACGTGCTGCGCGATGTTTATGTGCGGGGCAAGTACCGTGATGTGATCCTGCCAATGACGGTCATCCGCCGTCTCGACGCGCTCTTGGAGCCGAGCAAGGAAAAGGTGCTTGGCATGAAGAAGCAGCTCGACGGGGCCGGGATCGCCAACCAGCACGCCGCGCTTTGCCAGGCCGCAGGCGAGGCCTTTTACAACGTCTCGCCCTTTACCCTGCGCGACCTGAAGAACCGCGCCAAGCAACAACAGCTCAAGGCCGATTTCGAAGCTTATCTGGACGGCTTTTCACCCAACGTCCAGGAGATTCTCGACAAGTTCAAGTTTCGCAACCAGATCCCCACGTTGATCGAGGCCGACATCCTCGGCCACCTGATCGAGAAGTTTCTCGACGGCCGCGTCAATCTGTGCCCCAAGCCTGTGCAGGACGTGGACGGAAACGAGATTCTTCCGGCGCTCGACAACCACTCCATGGGCACAATCTTCGAGGAGCTTATCCGCCGCTTCAACGAGGAGAACAACGAAGAGGCCGGAGAGCACTTCACGCCCCGCGACGTGGTCAAGCTCATGGCCGACCTGATCTTCCTGCCGGTGGCCGACGACATTGAATCGGGCACCTACCTTGTCTATGACGGAGCCTGCGGCACCGGCGGCATGCTGACCGTGGCGGAAGAGCGCCTCGCCGAGCTGGCCCAGAGTCACGGCAAAGATGTCTCCATCCACCTGTTCGGCCAGGAGGTGCAGCCGGAAACCTACGCCATCTCCAAGGCCGATCTGCTGCTCAAAGGCGAAGGGGCCGAAGCCGAGAACATGAAGTACGGCTCCACGCTCTCCAGCGATGCGTTTCCGTCGCAGGAATTCGATTTCATGCTCTCAAATCCGCCCTATGGCAAGAGCTGGAAGACTGACCTGGAGCGCCTGGGCGGCAAGGGTGATATCAAGGACCCGCGCTTTGTCACCCAGCACGGCGGCGACCCGGAATACAAGATGATCACCCGTTCCTCGGACGGGCAGCTCATGTTCCTGGTCAACAAGCTCTCCAAGATGAAGCACACCACCCGTCTCGGCAGCCGCATCGCCGAGGTCCATAACGGCTCGTCGCTCTTCACCGGCGACGCCGGTCAGGGCGAGAGCAACATCCGCCGCTGGATCATCGAGAACGACTGGCTGGAGGCCATCATCGCCCTGCCGGAGAACATGTTTTACAACACCGGCATCGCCACCTACATCTGGATGCTGACCAACCGCAAGTCTGATACGCGCCGGGGCAAGGTCCAGCTCATCGACGCCACCGAATGGTATGTGCCGCTGCGGCGCAACCTCGGCAAGAAGAACTGCGAGTTCTCCGAGGAACACATCCGCGCCATCTGCGACCTGGTGGTCAATCCGGTCGAAACCGAGAAATCCAAGATCTTCCCCAACGAGGCATTTGGCTATTGGAAGGTGACGGTGGACCGTCCGCTGCGCCTCGCCGTTGACCTGAGCCCGGCCCGGTTGGAACGGTTCGAGCGGGCCTGCGTCAAGGCCAAGGAAGTGCCGCTGGCCAACCTGGCCCACCGCGTGGCCGAGACGCTTGGAACCGGGCCGCACCTCGATTTCAATTCCTTCATGGACACCTGCGACACCGATGCCGACAAGCACGGTGTCAAGCTCACCGCCAAGCGCAAGAAGCTGCTGCAAGGCGATCTCTGCGACACCAGCGAGGACGCCGCGCCGGTGCTGAAGAAGGTTCACAAACCGGGCAAGGCCACGCCTGATCCCGTCCACGGCTTGTTCGAGGCCGAGGTGGGCGGCAAGACCTGCGTGGTCGAATACGAGCCGGATACCGCCCTGCGCGACAGCGAGCAGGTGCCGTTGCTGGAAGAAGGCGGCATAGAGGCGTTCTTCTGTCGCGAGGTGCTGCCCTATACACCGGATGCCTGGATCGACCCGGGCAAGACGCTGGTGGGTTACGAGATCTCCTTCACCCGCCATTTCTATCGGCCCGCGCCCATGCGCACCCTGGATGAAATCAAGGCCGACATCTACGCCCTGGAGCAGGAGACCGAAGGCCTTCTGGAACAGATTGTCGGGGAGGCGGAATGATGAAGCTGGCCGCGTATCCAGAATACAAGGATTCCGGGCAGCCGTTTTTGGGCAATATTCCGGCTCACTGGAATCTGTTCCGGAATGGCCGTCTGTTCTCTCAGCGCAACGAGACTGGGTTTGGGGAGCTGCCTATCCTTGAGGTCTCGTTGAAAACTGGTGTCCGCGTGCGCGACATGGAGAACCTGAAACGCAAGCAAGTGATGGCCGACCGGGAAAAATACAAGCGAGCGGCTCAGGGGGATATTGCCTACAACATGATGCGCATGTGGCAGGGAGCCGTGGGCGTTGCCCCCATGGACGGGCTGGTCAGTCCAGCTTATGTCGTTGTGCGACCCTTTCCCGAGGTGGACTGCCGCTACTTCAGCTATCTGTTCCGCACCGCGTCCTATATGAACGAGGTGGACGCCTTTTCTCGGGGCATCGTGAAAGACCGTAACCGGCTTTACTGGCAGGATTTCAAGCGCATGACGTCGCCCGTTCCTTCGATTGAGGAGCAGCGGCACATCACCAGATTTCTTGATGCGGTCGGCAGTAAGGCTCAGCGGTTCATACGCAACAAGCGGCGGCTCATCGAACTGCTCAAGGAGCAGAAGCAGAACGTCATCAACCAGGCCGTGACCCGGGGGCTTGATCCCAAGGTCAAGTTCAAGCCCAGCGGCGTGGAATGGATCGGAGATATTCCGGAGCATTGGGAAGTTCGCCGACTCAAATTCTTGTGCCACAACTTGAATGAGCAAACTTCCGAAAAGCAGCCAGGCGAGACATATATAGCCCTTGAACACGTAGAAAGCTGGACCGGCAGGATTTCACTACCTGATGACGAGATCACCTTTGATAGTCAGGTGAAGCGTTTTCAGCCCGGAGATGTTTTGTTCGGAAAGCTACGCCCGTATCTGGCGAAGGTGACACGGTCACAGACTGCTGGAGTTTGTGTAGGCGAGTTTCTGGTTTTGCGAGCGACCGGAAATGTATCGGCTGACTTCCTTGAACAAAAGCTTCGTTCCAAACGCGTAATTGATCTGATTAATAGCTCAACATTTGGGGCAAAAATGCCCCGAGCTGATTGGACATTCATAGGCAATCTGAAATTTGCGTATCCACCTGCGGGCGAGCAGCAAAAAATTCTTGAACACATCCAGAAAAAGTCAGCGGAAATCGACCAGGCCATTAACCGCGCCCAACGCGAGATTGAGCTGATGCGCGAATACTGCACCCGGCTGATTTCCGATGTCGTCACAGGCCAGGTGGATGTTCGTGGTATCGAAGTGCCGGAGGTTGCCGAGGACGAGCTGCTGGCCCTGGAAGAGGACACCGCCGAATCCGATGACGTGATCGATGACGAGGGGGACATGGATGAAACCGACTGACACCAGCGAAAAGGGCCTGGAATCGATCATCGTCACCTCCCTTGTGGAGGATGCCGGATACGTTCAGGGTGACCCGCAGGACTACGACCGGGAACACGCTGTCGACCTGGCCAAACAGCTGCAGTTCCTCGCCGCCACCCAACCCGATACCTATGAGGCTCTCGGCATCGACGAGGAAGGCCCCAAGCGCACACAATTCCTGCACCGCCTGCAGGGCGAGATCGCCAAGCGCGGCGTGGTAGACGTGCTGCGCGGCGGCATCAAGCACGGCCCGTCCCATGTGGACCTTTTTTACGGCACGCCGACGCCGGGCAACGTGAAGGCGGCGGAACGGTTCGCGGCCAACATCTTTAGCGTCACCCGCCAGCTCCGCTACAGCCGCAACGAGACCGCGCTCTCCCTCGATATGGCCGTGTTCATCAACGGCCTGCCCATCGCCACCTTCGAACTCAAAAATAAGCTCACCAAGCAGACGGTGCTCGATGCCGTGCAGCAGTACCAGCGCGACCGCGACCCAAAGGAGCTGCTGTTCCAGTTCGGCCGTTGCGTCGTTCATTTTGCCGTGGACGATCACGAGGTGCGTTTCTGTACCCACCTCAAGGGCAAGGGCTCGTGGTTTCTGCCCTTCGACAAAGGCTACAACGACGGTGCTGGCAATCCGCCCAACCCGGCCGGGCTCGCCACCGACTACCTGTGGAAGGAGACCCTCTCCAAGGAGGGGTTGACCGACATCCTGGAAAACTACGCCCAGGTGGTGGAGGAAAAGGACGAGAAGTCCGGCAAAAAAAGGTACAAGCAGATATTCCCTCGCTACCACCAGTTGAAGGTGGTGCGCATGCTGCTGGCCAATGCCGCTGAGAGTGGCATCGGCAGGCGCTACCTGATCCAGCACTCGGCGGGCAGCGGCAAAAGTAACTCCATCGCCTGGCTGGCGCACCAGCTCGTGGGGCTGGAACACGAGAGCAAGGCGTTGTTCGACTCGGTGATCGTGGTCACCGACCGACGGGTGCTCGACAAACAGATCCGCGACACCATCAAGCAGTTCGCCCAGGTCTCCGCCACCGTCGGCCATGCCGAACACTCCGGCGACCTGCGCAAATTCCTCAAGGCCGGGAAGAAAATCATCATCACCACGGTGCAGAAGTTCCCGTTCATCCTCGATGAGATCGGCGACGAACACCGCCAGAGCAAGTTCGCCATCATCATCGACGAGGCTCATTCCAGCCAGGGCGGCAAGACCACTGCCGCGATGAATCGTGTGCTGGAAGAGACCGCGCCCTACGGCGGCTCTGATGACGAGGGGGAAGAGACGGTCGAGGACAAGATCAATAAGATTATGGAAGGCCGGAAGATGGTGACCAACGCCAGCTACTTCGCCTTCACCGCGACCCCCAAGAACAAGACCCTAGAGATCTTCGGCGAGCCGGACCCGCAGCCGGATGGCACCGTGAAGCACCACCCGTTCCACAGCTACACCATGAAACAGGCCATCCAGGAGGGCTTCATCCTCGATGTGCTGAAGAATTACACCCCGGTGGAGAGTTATTACCGCCTGGCCAAGACCGTGGAGGACGACCCGCTCTTCGACGCCAACAAGGCCCAGAAAAAGCTGCGCCGCTATGTGGAGTCCCATGAGCACGCCATCCGCGAGAAGGCGGAGATTATGGTGGACCACTTCCACGCCCAGGTGATCGGCCACCGCAAGATCGGCGGCCATGCCCGGGCCATGGTCATCACCAACGGTATCGAGCGGGCCATTCAGTATTTCCATGCCTTCAGGGACTACCTCAAGGAGCGCAAAAGCCCTTACGCACCCATCGTGGCCTTTTCCGGGGATCACGAGTATGGCGGTAAGAAAGTGACCGAAGCGACGCTGAACGGCTTTTCCAGCAGCCGGATCCCGTACGAGGTGCAACAGGACCCGTACCGCTTCCTGATCGTCGCCGACAAGTTCCAGACCGGCTACGACGAACCGCTGCTGCACACCATGTACGTGGACAAGGCACTCTCCGGCATCAAGGCGGTGCAGACCCTCTCGCGGCTCAATCGCGCCCATCCGCAGAAGCACGACACCTTTGTGCTCGATTTCTACAACGACTCGGAGACCATCCAGAAGTCGTTCGAGCCCTATTACCGCACCACCATCCTCAGTGACGAGACTGACCCCAACAAGCTGCACGACCTGAAATCGGATCTGGACGGCTACCAGGTCTATTCGCAGGGACAAATCGACGATCTGGTTGGGTTCTACCTGAAAGGTGCGGACCGCGACAAGCTCGACCAGATCCTGGACGCCTGCGTGGCCACCTACAACGCCGATCTCGATGAAGACGGCCAAGTGGACTTCAAGGGCAAGGCCAAGGCCTTCGTGCGCACCTACGGTTTTCTGGCCTCGATCCTGCCGTACTCGAATACCGACTGGGAAAAACTATCGATCCTTCTTAATTTCCTGATCCCTAAGCTTCCCGCGCCCAAGGAGGAGGACTTGTCCCGGGGCATTCTGGAGGCTATCGACATGGACAGCTACCGTGTCGAGGTGAAAACCAGTCTGAAGGTCGGCCTTCCGGATCAGGATGCCGAAATCGGACCGGTGCCGACCAGCGGCGGTGGCCGCAAACCGGAGCCGGAACTGGACCAACTGAGCAATATCATCAAGGCGTTCAACGACCAGTTCGGCAACGTCGATTGGAAGGACGGCGACAAGATCCGCCAGGTCATCGCCGAGGAGATCCCGGCCAAGGTCGCAGCGGACGCCGCCTACCAGAACGCCATGAAGAACAACGATAAGAAGACCGCCAGAATCGAGCACGACGCCGCTCTGCAGCGGGTAATGATCGACCTCTTGGCTGACCATACCGAGCTATTCAAGCAATTCAGCGATAACCCGTCTTTCAAGAAATGGCTTGGTGACACCATTTTTGGAGCAACTTACTTTTCAGCCGATCAAGTAAAAGCGGTGGCAAGCCATGGGCATTGAAGGTGTGGCCTGATGTTATCAAATCTGTTCTGTTAGGATAATAAAATGGTAAGAAAAGAACTCGCACCAACCAAGGAACTCGCTTCCAAGGTGATGTTTGCAGCATTTGAGGCTTTGAAAGAAAAAGACGGCGAAATGCCAATGCGTGAGGTGGTGCAAGCCGTCGGCAAGCGAATTGATCTGAATGATTGGGCTATGGAGCGATACGAGAAGACCGGCAATGTTCGGTGGGTCTCCATCCTGCATTTTTTCAGTATAGATTGCGTTAAAGCTGGTTATCTGGTCAAGAAAAAGGGGATATGGTACTTGACCCCGGAAGGAGAGGAGGCTTTAAAGCTTGGTCCAGTCGGCCTACTTGAGGCTTCTCAGAAAGCATACAAGGAATGGAAATCAAGACAGCCGACATCCTCAGCTGATGATGTCGTTGTAGTTGCTGACGAGGCTGCCGAGGGTGAGATCACACTTGACCAAGCTGAGCAGATTGCTCGCGATGGCATAGAGCGCCAAATCTGGCGGTTGAACCCCTATGAGTTTCAGGATATGGTTGCCGCCCTTCTTAGGGGTATGGGCTATCATACCCCCTTTGTGGCCCCCAGGGGAAAGGATGGCGGTATAGATATCATGGCGTACCGTGATCCCCTTGGGACCGAAAACCCTCGAATTCAGGTTCAGATTAAACACAGAGAGTCTGCTGCCAATGTCCAAGAGGTGCGGCAACTTATGGGTTTGCTGCACAAGGCCGGTGACGTAGGGTTATTTGTTTCGTCCGGCGGCTTCACCGCCGACGCAAAAAGTACCGCTCGAACTTCTCATGTCCATGTGGAATTGGTTGACCTGTCACGTCTTATCGTTCTCTGGCAGGAATTCTACGAAAAAATGACCGATGAGGACAAGGCGATCTTGCCAATGACCCCGATCTATTTTTTCGCCAAGTCGGAATAGGTAGTCCTGATGCTGAACAAAATCATTTCCGGCGGCCAGACCGGCGCCGATCAGGCTGGCCTGGACGTTGCCATAAAACGTGGCATCCCCCATGGTGGCTGGATACCCAAGGGGCGGATGACCGAGGCAGGTCCGTTGCCTGAGAAATATGATCTTCAGGAGATGCCGGTTAAAAGCTATCCGAAGCGGACGGAACAGAATATACTCGATTCCGATGGCACCCTGATCGTTTCCCATGGGAAATTGACCGGTGGCTCGAAGCTGACCGTGGAACTTGCCCAGAGGCACTGCAAGCCGTCTCTGCATTTGGATATCAAGGCCAACTCCATGGCCTATGCTACCAGGATGGTTGCCTCCTGGCTGGCCGATAACGGGATCAGGGTATTGAACGTGGCCGGCCCCAGGGCGAGCAAAGACCCGGAGATTTATGGGGCGACGGTGAAGTTGCTGGAATCGGTGTTGGGGAGAGGGGCCAAGTGATCCGCCAGAGGGCAATGAAAATCGCCGGCCTGTTGCTGGTCTGCTGTTTGCTGCTTGTTGCCAGCGTCCATGCCGCCACCTGGCCAGCCCGGGTGACCAACATTTCCGACGGCGACACTATTCGGGTGATCACGCCGGACGGCAAGCAGGAGCGGATCAGGTTTTACGGCATAGACGCCCCGGAGTCAGGGCAGCCCTATGGCAAGGCGGCGACACAATTTGTCGAGTCGGCCATTGCCGCTGCGGGTTACAAGGTCGATATTGTCGAGGTGGAACGGGATCGGTATGGCCGCATTGTCGGCATGGTCATCGTGGATGGGGTAAATCTCAACCGGGAAGTGGTTAAGGCCGGATTCGCATGGGTTTATGGCCAGTATTGCAAGAAGCCCGAATGTCGGGAATGGAAGGCGCTGGAGAATAAGGCCCGAGATGGCAAGCTGGGGTTGTGGGGGGAGCCGGGCCCTGTGCCGCCTTGGGATTGGCGGCGTGGGGAGCGGGAGGGGAGAGTTTTGGAGCCTGCTGCTGAAAGTCGGTCCGGGGTGGAAAGTCAGGCCCGTCCCGGTGACTGCCTGATCAAGGGCAACATCAACAGTAAGGGCGAAAAGATTTATCATGTTCCCGGTGGTAGGCATTACGAACGGACCAGGATTGATAAAAGCCGAGGGCAGAGATGGTTTTGTTCCGAGGAAGAGGCCCGGGCAGCCGGGTGGCGGCGGTCGAGGCAGTGAATGAGAAAGATAGAATTTGTATTTACTGGGCTTGTTAGGCGTGTTAAATGGTTTTGGCGAGGTTGGCCTGTTTTAGCTGTAGTTGCTGTTATTTTTGTCCATCTGGTTTTGTTATGGAACTTAAGTGAAAAGGCAGAATCAATAGATAAAGCATTTTCTATTTTTTCTCAGATTATTGGTGGTCTTTTAGTTATTTATTCAATTAATTCAGTTGTTTTTTTAATTAAAAAAAATAATCTATTTGGAATGTTCAGGGATTACCTAAGCGAATTATTTGATAAAAGAAATGTACTCTGTATAGAAAATGTTACCCAGATTCAAGCGGTTGGTTCTCTGACCGTTGAAGGTTATCGAGTTCCAGAAAACCTTGAAGATAAAATATTACATCTTCAAAAACAAATAGATAAAATAAATTTCAACCTAGATAAAGAGGTTAAAAGGATTAATAAAGTAATTGAAATTGAATCTAGTGATCTTATGGATCAAGTGGGATGTCT
>NZ_JBIPKH010000004.1:0-174204 GCF_044068625.1 Desulfurivibrio modestus | reverse complement strand
TAAATTTTTACATTACCCAGGGGTGAGATCTCTTTAACTCGGACCATTAAAAATGGTTGCCCAAACCACCTCAGGAAAATAGCAGCCTCGGCAAAACCCGATTGCCGTTAATTAGTTTTTATGTTATAGGTACGGGATTTTACGGCCTCGCCCCGCCCTTCTCCCGACCGCGACCGCCCGGCGGCCCGCACCGGTTTTGACCAACACTACGGATATCTATGAACAATATCAGGAATTTCAGCATCATCGCCCATATTGATCACGGCAAATCCACCCTGGCCGACCGCTTTATTCAACACTGCGGCATGGTCACCGACCGCCAGTTCAAGGACCAGTTGCTGGACAACATGGATATCGAGCGGGAACGGGGGATCACCATCAAGAGCCAAGCGATCTGCCTGCCTTACAGGGCCGCCGATGGCCGCGAATATGTCCTCAATCTGGTGGACACCCCGGGGCATGTGGATTTCAGCTATGAGGTCTCCCGGGCCTTGGCCGCCTGCGAAGGCGCCCTGTTGCTGGTGGACGCCGCTCAGGGGGTGGAGGCCCAGACCCTGGCCAACCTCTATCTGGCCATGGAGAACGACCTGGAGATCATTCCGGTGATCAACAAGATAGATCTGCCCGCCGCCGACCCGGAGGCGGTGACCGCCCAGATCGTCGATGATTTGGGGCTGGAGGAGGAGCGGATCTGCCGCTGTTCGGCCAAGACCGGCCAGGGGGTGGATTCGGTGCTGGAGGCGGTGGTCAAGTTTCTCCCGCCCCCCCAAGGCGATCCGGAAAAACCGCTGCAGGCCCTGATCTTCGATGCCCAGTACGATTCCTTCCGGGGGACCATCATCTCCTGCCGGATTGTCGAAGGCCGGGTCAAGGCCGGGGACATAATCACCTTTATGTCCAACGGCATCAGCCACAAGGTGGAGGAGGTGGGCCATTTTCACCTCAAGCGGGAGGCCTGCCGGGAGCTGAGCGCCGGCGAGGTGGGCTATATCATGGCCGGGATCAAAAGCATCAGCGATGCCCGGGCCGGGGACACCATCACCCTGAAGGAAAACCCCTGCGCCGTGGCTTTACCCGGCTTCCAGTCGGCCAAACAGGTGGTTTTCTCCTCGATCTACCCGGTTTCCACCGACGAGTACGAGGATCTGGCCACCGCCATCGACAAGCTGACCTTAAACGACGCCGCCCTGACCTACCAGAAGGATTCCTCCTCGGCCCTGGGTTTCGGCTTTCGCTGCGGCTTTCTGGGGTTGCTCCATCTCGAAGTGGTCCAGGAGCGGCTGGAGCGGGAGTTCGATCTTTCGCTGATCCTCACCGTCCCCTCGGTCAACTACCATGTCTATCTCCAGGACGGCAGCATGGTCGAGGTGGACAACCCGGCCTATTACCCCGATCCCGGTCATATCGAACGGGTTGAGGAACCCTATATCAAGGCCACCATCCTGATTCCCGAGCGCTACATGGGGGTGGTGATGAACCTCTGCATGGAGCGGCGGGGGGTCAACAGCAACCACCACTACCCCATGCCGGGCCGGATCGAGTTCTCCTGCGAGTTGCCGCTGAGTGAGGTGATCTACGATTTCTACGACAAGCTCAAATCCCTGACCCAAGGCTATGGCTCCTTCGATTACGAGCTGCTGGATTATCGCCCCGGCGACCTGGTCAAGCTGGACCTGCTGGTCAACGGCGAGAAGGTGGACGCTTTAGCCCAGCTGGTCCATCGGGCCAACGCCCGGGCCCGGGGGCTTTCCGCCTGCGAGAAGCTCAAGGAGGAGATCCCCCGCCATATGTTCAAGATCGCCATCCAGGCCGCCATCGGCGGCAATGTCGTGGCCCGCACCAACGTTTCGGCCATGCGCAAGGATGTACTGGCCAAATGTTACGGCGGTGACATCACCCGCAAGCGTAAACTGCTGGAAAAGCAGAAGGCCGGCAAGAAGCGGATGAAGACGGTGGGCAACGTGGAGATCCCCCAGAGCGCCTTCCTGGCGGTGCTGAAGTCGGATTAAACAATCGATCAGGTTAATCGGCGGCGACGAAACCAAGGAGAACCTCGCGCAACTGGCCCTCAAGCAGAGCGATTGCCGCCTCCACGGCCCGCCGCCAGGCCGATTCCCGATCTTGAGCCGATTCCTTGAGCGACCAGCGTTCCGTGCCCCGCACCGCCCCCGCGGGATCATAGAGGGTCAGCGCCAGGGTGCCGCGCTGCCAGTACCAGCCATCCTGGCGGCCAAGGTCATCGAGCTGCAACTCGGCGTGGAGGGGAAAAGCGTCGGCCCCGAGGGAAACAGTAAACCCCGCCGCGGCAACCCCGCCGGCCAGGGCGGTATTCAAGCTGGCCGCCTCAACCCCCAAAGCGACGGGCTTAATCCTGAGCCGCCCCGCCAGCTCTTCCAGATCGGCGGCCAAACGGGCCAATTGCCAGCGGGGCTCCACCCCCAAACCACTGGCTTCCACCACCTGCAGGGCCCGCTGCAGGCCGGCCCGCTCCACCTGGCTCTCCAGGGCCCGACTGGCGGCGGCAATCCGCCGCAACAGATCCCCGTCGCTCCGGGCCCGCTCAATCTCCAGGGCCGCGACTTCATCCAGGCGGCCGATCTCGGCCCGGAACCCCGCCGCCGCCGGGGTGCGAGCCAGAACCGCCAGGGCATGCCGCTCCCCACTAAAGGGATCACGCCACACCTCGGCAATCCGCACCCCGCGCACCACCTGCTCGGTATGGGTTACCAGACTGCGGCTGACCTCCAGCTCCCACCGGCCCGCTTCACCAACCAGACCGCCGCCCCCCAGGTAGCGCTGCTCATCGCTGCGCTGCTCCCGGACAGTTACCTCGAAGACCTTGGCCAGATCGGCCCGGGCCCGATCCTGGGCGGCGGCCAGGTCGGCGGCCCGGCCCCGGCCCACCAAATAACTTTGGTCGGGATAGCGTTCACTGACCCCATCCACCCAATCGGGCTGGGTCCGCAGCTCCCTGGCGGCACAACCGCCCACCGCCAGGACGACAACCATTACCAGCAACAGCAGCTTTTTTTGCGCCATCTCATCCCCTCTCCATGGCCCACGGCCCGATCCAGTGATCCTGGATATAGACAACACCTTCCGGTTGCACCTCGATCCCCGGATACTCTCTGCTCATCAGCACCCTTCCCCCGGACCCCAGCCACTCCACCCTGATCTCGTAACGACCCGGGGGCAGAGACAAACGGGCAAGATGGAGCCGGGCCGGCAGGGTGACCCAGGAGCGGGTATCGGCCCGTTCGCTGGCAACAGCGGCGATATTGGCCAGCACCCCCAGCAACTGGTCGTTTCTCTCCACCTCCCGGATGGCACTGCCTTTTACCACCAACCGGGCCAGGGCCCGGCCGGTGATGCCGGGCATGGCCGCCTCCAGGGCCCGGCGGGCCAGGTTGTCGAAATCCTCGCCCAAGGCCGCCATGACCTCCTCCCCGTTGGCAACCACCCGGATCTCAACTGCAGGAGCGGCCCGCTGGGGAGGATAAAATGGCGTGGCCACCCGATACCAGCGGGCATTGCTCCCCGCCAGAACGTTAATGGATTGCTCCTGCCGGACCGGCGCCAGCCCGGTACCCAGAATCACCGTCACCTCACCCCGCTCCCGCCGGGTAAGCTCGGCTGGCGAATCTTCAACTCCAAACAGATCACGATAGCGCCTGACCTCATCATCCAGGCCTTGCCGCCGGGCCAGGCGCTGCAGATCAAGTTGCAGCGGCCGGGGAACGGCGGTGACGCCCCCGATGGAGTGATAGGCGGTAAAGGCCTTGCGATAGGCGATCAGGGCGTCACTCCACTCCCCGGCCCTCTCGAAGACCAGACCGGAGAGATATCGCATGATCCCTTCCGCCCCGAGCTTGCGCTCCTGCTGGGAAAGTTGCTCCAGGGCAAGATCCGCCTGCAGGATCTCCACCCGGGCGGCGGCATAATCGGCCAGGGCCAGGTAGTTGAGGGTTTTGTAAAGGTGGAGCAGTACCCGCTCGTAGGGGTCGCCGATGTAGCTGCGCTTGGCGTCGTTCACCGACAGGGCCGCCGTCTGTTCACTGATACTGATGGCGACAAGCCGGTGGATCAGCTCCTTGGCCTCTTCCAGGACCTGGTTGCTGGCGGCGAAATCTCCCGCCAGCCGCAACAGCATCCCCTTGTTCAGCAGGTAGAGGACCAGATCTTTCCGCCCGCCGGCCCTTTTCTCCAAAATTTGCAGGGCCTGTTCGGGCTCGCCTGCCACCAGACGCTCCTGCAGGGAGCGGGAGGTCTCGGTGTAGGTCGCGCAGCCGGCAAGGCCTCCGGCTCCGGCCAGCACCAGCAGCAGGGAAAAAAGGGCCGGCCAGCCAACCGCGACCCGTTTGCGCATCATGGTATCCCGAATCAGGAGCGCAGGCCCGGGCGGGTGACAAATTTTTTGATCTTCTTCTGGCCGATCCAGACGATCCGGTTATCCACCAGACTGATCAGGGTTAGATCAACCTGATAGTAACGCACCTGCTGCCGCCCCTCGACATCGATGATGGTGTTGATCGTCCCCTGGAGCATATAGTCGGCCCCCAACTCCCGGCCCATGGCTTTGCGGGTGTCTTCGCGGGCGTGGAGATCCTGGTCCCGGCGCTCTTCCCGAATCTCGTCCCGCTCATCCCGGGAGGCGACAAAATCCACCCGCCCGGAATTGATCAGAGCCCGCTGGATATCGGCGACAAAGGTGCGCAGGTTGATATGCTCATGGCTGAGGTTGCGAATCTCACCCACGATCACCGCCGGCTGACCGCCCTGGGTCCTGATATGCTGGCCCAGCCAGGGCTGGGCCAGCACATCCTGCACCATCTCTTCGGAAACCAGCCGCGAATCGGTATCGTTCCAGTTGCCGCTCAGATCCCGCACCTGATCGGGTTCAATCCTTTCAACCCTGGTGGAGCAGGCGACGCTCAGCAGTAGAACCAGCAACAGCAGGCCGGTGTGGTAAAGTATGGTCCGTATCATTGCAAATCTCCTTCCACCATGCGATCAAAGATATTATCGGCGTGGCGACCGACGTGAATTTTCAACCCTTCGTCCATCTCCTTAACCATGGCCACGGTGGATTTGACCTGCTGCATATCCAGCTCGGCCAGGGCATAAACGGTCTCGGTGCGCCGATCCCGCCACCGCCCGATGATCCGGGCCCCACTCAAGTTGACCCGGGTGACGTTTTCGATCTGACGCGATAAGGCCTGCTCGCTGGCCCCACCGCCACCGGCCACCAGATACTCCCGGGAGACGATCTGCAGATAGGAGGAGAGGATCCGAGCCAGCTCGGCCCGGGCCCGATCATCGGCAACCGAGGTCTGCAGCGAGAGATCCCCCATGGCCGGGGCTGAACCCACGCCATGGAACAGCCGACCATCGCGGTCATTAAGGGCCTGGGAGCCCCGATTCACCCAGTCGGGAGCCCCCTTGATCCGCAGGTCGCTCTCCACCACGGTCCGGCTGGCGCAGCCAACCAGCAGCGAGGCTGCCATCAACAAAGCCAAGGACCAACAAACAGACGCGTAACAACGTGCAAACAGGCTCATAATGACCTCCAACTGGTTATGAGAGGGCAACTCGCTTACACTCTTCCCCATTGCCTAAGCGGTTGTCAAGCGGGAATCCGGCCGCAGCCGGCGCTCCCCCTACATCATCCTGATCCGGCCGCAATCGGGGCAGACCCAGGTGGGACCGTTGCTCAGCCCCCAGCGGTTTTCCTTGAAGCACTCGTCACAGATCTCGAAACCACAGGGGCAGTTCCAGCAAAAGGGTAAACCCCGCCCGCAGCAGTGACAGGTGAATCCTTGCCGCCGCCGGCGCCGGCGGGGCGGGTTGGCCGAGCTATTCTCGCTCATTCTAACCCTGCAGTTCGGACCGCAACCACTGTTCGTAGGCCCCGCCGCAGGATGGCATGGGAATGGCCACCACCTCCGGCACATCATAGGGGTGAATCCGGACGATACTCTCCTCCACCTGGGAAAAATGATCGGCCCGGCTTTTAATCTGACACTGATACTCCTCCGTTCGTTCGACACTGCCCTCCCAGCGGTACATGCTGGTGATCGGCCCAACGATCTGGACACAGGCGGCCTGGTGTTCCTCCAGCAGGGTTCTGGCGATCCGTTCGGCATCTTCCCTGGTGCCCACGGTGGTCATAATCTGAATATACTCCATCATTTCACCTCCCAATAACGATGATCCCGCAAAAACCCGCCAAATATGTTGGCCGGTAATGCCGAAACAACAAGTTACAAAGCGTTTCCCGTCGTCGTCGCGGCTTTTGGCGACGTCGACCATAATTATCCGCCGCAGCGACATGCTGGACAAGCGGCTTTTTCATCTGTTACAGTCGTAAGCCTTACTAACCGCAACAATCAATCCAACCCGCAAGGCAAGGAGAGCCTCCATGCTGCTCGCCATCGACGTGGGCAACTCCCACACCGTCATCGGCCTCTTCGACGGCCCCCGTCTCCGCTGCCAGTGGCGCCTGGGCACCAACCGGGGAGTCACGGTGGATGAACTGGCCGCCCGGCTCCACGTACTGTTCGCCATGGAAAACGCCACCCTGGGCCAGGTCAGCGGGGTGATCATCGCCAGTGTGGTGCCGCCCATGGCCACCACCTGGAGCTCCTTTACCGGCAAGTATCTGGGACTGGAGGTGGGGATCAAGCCCATGGTGGTCGACAACCAACTGGAGAGCGGCATCCGGGTGGCCACCGATCATCCGGCCGAAGTGGGGGCCGATCGGCTGGTCAACGCGGCCGCAGCCTATCAGCTCTACCATTGCCCCCTGATTATCGTTGATTTCGGCACCGCCATCACCCTGGATTGCGTTTCCGCGGCCGGGGAATACCTGGGCGGCACCATCACCCCCGGCGTGGCCATCTCGCTGGACGCCTTGAACCAGCGGACCGCCAAACTGCCCCGGGTGGATATCGCCACCCCGCCCCGGCAACCCATCGGCCGCAATACCGTGGAGGCGATCCGCGCCGGCATCCTCTACGGTTACGCCGGCATGATCGAGGGCCTGGTGCGGCGAATCCAGGCCCAGATGGCGCCGGAAAAACCCAAAGTGATCGCCACCGGCGGCATGGCCGAGCTGATCGCCCCCTACGCCCCGGTGATCGAAGAGGTCGATCCCCTGCTCACCCTCAATGGTCTGCGGCTGATTTATGAACGCAACCATTGAACGGCGCCTCCTCCCGCCCCCCCTCAAGCCGGGGGACACCATCGGAATCTTCGCCCCGGCTGGTCCGGTCAATGACGGCGGCCAAAACGCCGCGGCGGGCCTGGGCCTGCTGCGCGAGGCGGGCTTTAAAACCCGCCTGCAAACCGGCCTGACCGAACGCCGCCGGGGTTACCTGGCCGGAGATGACCGGGAGCGGGTCGCCGAGCTGCACGATCTCTGGCGCGACCCCGAGGTCAAGGCCCTGCTGGCCCTGCGGGGTGGTTACGGCTGCCTGCGCCTGCTCAACCTGCTGGACTGGGAGCTGCTGGCCGAGCAGCGCAAGTTGCTGATCGGTTTTTCCGATCTTACCATACTTCACACCGCCTTCCAACGCCGCACCGATCTCATCACCCTGCATGGCCCCATGCTCAACACCCTGGTGACCAGTGACCGGGATACGCTGCACAACTTCTTCCAGGCCCTGGGCGGCAACTGGCCGGCAATCGTCCGGCCCGCCGGTCTGGAGATTTTACGCTTTGGCCGAGCCCGGGGCCCGTTGATCGGCGGCAACCTCACCTGCCTGAGTCACCTGCCGGGCAGCGGTTGGGAGCCCTTGCTGGATGGAGCGATTTTGCTGCTGGAAGATGTGGGGGAGGCCCCTTACCGCCTGGATCGGGCCCTGACCCATCTGGCCCTGGCCGGTTGGCTGGAGCGGGTGGCGGCCATCATCCTGGGGGAATTCGCGGATTGTGGAGCTGTTGAAGAGGTCTGGCAGCGCGCCCTGGAGCTCACCGCCGGGGCCAATATTCCCATCTGGGCCAACTTTCCCGCCGGTCACGGCCGACGGAACCTGACCCTGCCCCTGGGGGCCATGGCCACCCTGGACAGCGGGGAGCGCACCCTCTCATGGGACCGCTAACAGTGCCCGCACCCGGCTCTCCAGCAGTTCGGCCAGCTCCTGCTTCTGCTTCAGGTTATAGGCGCTTATGTCGATGGGCTCTCCCAGCCGGATGGTTACCAGGCCGGGCCGGGCCAGCAGGCGGCCCTTGGGCATAATCTCATGGGTGCCGGAGATCGCCATGGGCACCACCTCCACTCCGGCCTTGATGGCCAGGACCATGGCCCCGGCCTTGAAGGATTGCAACCTGCCATCGGGACTGCGGGTGCCCTCGGGGAAGATGATCACCGAAGTCCCGGCGGCGATCCGCTCGGCCGCTTCGTTGAGGCTGGCCAGAGCCCGGCGGCCATGGCTGCGATCCACCGGAATATAGCCCGCCCGCCGCATTGCCGCGCCAAACACCGGAATCGCGAAGAGTTCCTTCTTGGCCAGCCAGCGAAAGTCAAAACCGAGATGGCCTTGAACCACAAAGATATCAAACTGGCTCTGGTGATTGGCCGCGAAAATATAGGGCCGGCTCCGATCCAGCCGTTCCAGACCGTCGATCTCCACCCTAACCCCAACCAGTCGGCAGATCAGCCGGCCCCACCAGCGGGGCAGAAATTGCAGGCGTTCCCCGGACCAGCCGGCCAGGAAAACCAGCAGCAGGGCGATCAGGCTGATCAGGCCGGTGAGCAGAGGGATCAGCACCAGGGCCAGCCCACCCCGGAAAAATATTTCCAACTCCCGTAAATACCCCATAAATTATCTCCGGTTTTTCCCCTGTTGCCAGGGGCCAGCAAGCTGGGTAAGATACCAGACTCGACCAGCCGCGATCCCCTGGGTGGCATTTTCAGCAAGGAGAACGGCTGCGCACTATAGCACGCGAGCCTGTTCGGCGCTTCTCTCTTCCCGGATTATGAACGATAAAATTATTGATCCCAGCCGGCCCCACTCCCCCTTCGATATCGGGGCCATCCCCATTGCCGAAGGGGATCTTCCCCCCACCCAGCCGGAACCGGAGGCAGCAAAGGAACAACCCGCAACCCCTCCCCTTAGAGGCGATTCCAGCCCGGATGAGCAGGGAAGATCGCCGAGCCTGAAATCCGGTGGACCCAGGCGCCGCGCCAAGTATGCTCTTCCCCTGCGACCCTGGCCGACCGTGCTGGCGGGAATCGGCCTGCTGGTTGGCTACCTGCTGTTGTCCCAGCTTTTCGTCTCCCTTTTCCTGCCCCGCCTGCTGGCCGATTACTGGAGTAAAAATTCGGGCCGCTCCGTGACCATTGCCCGGGCGGAGTGGCGACCGTTGACCATGGTTCTGACCCTGCACAACGGCATTGTCGGCCCCCGACTCTCCGACCCCCATGACCGGGTGGACCCCCTGCTCTCCTTTCGCACCCTGCGGGTCAGCCTCCGTCCCACCGCCCTGTTTCGCTCCGGCCAGCTTTTCAAGGAGTTGCACTTGGAACAACCTTTTCTCCATCTGGCGCGCGATGAAGCAGGCAACTATAATTTGCCCTGGTTGGCAACCACCAGCGGCGATCGACTGTTGCCCGGGGAGCTGACCATCGGCAACGGCCGCTTGATCTACACCGACCAGGGCTTTTCCCTTCCCTCTCAACCGGGGGCAAGGCGTGGAGTTTTTCAGGAAGAGGCACGGGAGATCAGCGGCGGCTGGCAGCTTGGCCCGAAAAAGGGGCGACCGACCACCCTGGAGATCTCCCTCCAGGCCGCCGGGCCGGGGGGGGCCGCCATCGGCCTGCAAGGCCTGCTGGCCCTGGGTTCGGCAGATCCGGTCGCCCCCACAGATCTCCAACTCTCCCTCCAAGGGTTGCCGCTGATCGCTTTCGCCGCCTACCTGCACCCCCTGCTGGCCCAGGAGATCGACGGTGGCGTCCTGACCATGCGGGCCCACTTTCTCCGGGATTCGGCAAGAGAACTGAAGATCGACCAATGGCTGGAGATCGGGGAGCTGCGCCTGGGGCAACAACCGGCAAGTCCTCGTGCAACGGGAAGCTGGCAACTGCTGCAGGCCCTGCTCACCGATCGGAACGGCAACCTCAAGCTTCACCTGCCCCTGAAGATTGAGAGCAACCACCAAAACTCCCCCTACCTGCGTGAGCTGGCCGCCGCTCTGGACCAAATGCGGCAACAGGCGGCCAGCAACCCCCAGACCTTGCTGGCCGCCAACCATCCCCACCTGGTAAAACAGATCGATTTTACCCCCGGCAGCGCCGAGTTGAGCCGGGAGGCCGGGCGGGGGCTGGACCTGCTGGCGGCCGCCCTGGGCGATTACCCTCTGCTCCGGGTGGAAATAACGGGCTGGGCCGGTTTTGCCTGCGACCAGGAGGCCTTGCGACTCAGAGAGCAGAAACTGATCACCGAACAGCGGCGCCAGGCGGTGACCACCCTGGCCCGGGAGATGGCGGCCGGCGGTGAGATCACGGTCACCGCTCAACAGCTCGCCGGCTTGCGCCCGGAAAACGTTACGATCGGGGAAAGGGAGTTGCTCGAGCTGGCCGCCGCCCGCCAGCAGGTGGTGCGTCGCCGGCTGGCCGTGGCCCTGGGCGTGGAAAATGGCAGCGCGCCTTCGCCACCGCCCTCCGCCGCCAACCGCCTGCTTACCCCGCCCCCCTCCCTCCGGCGGGACCCGACCGCGGATGACACCCCCTGCGCCACGGTAAAACTCCAATTCCAACCCTGAGGAATAAAATGCTGCAACCGCCTTATACCGCTTACGACCGGCTCTACACCTATCATCTCGACCTGCCCGAACTGCCGGAGCTTGATGATCCTGATCTGATCGGAGTTTGGCTGGAAGATGAGAGTGCGGTCCTCTTTTTCCACCGGCCCAAGGAGCGGCTGATCGAGGAACTCTGCCGCCGGACCGGGGCCGGCCTGATCTACCAGGCCGACCTGACCTACGACGAGTGGGAGGCGGGCCGAGAGATCGCCCCCTTCACGGTGGCCGGCTTGACCGTGGCCCCCGTCTGGGCGGCGCAACAGGCGGAGATCAAACTCGATCCCAGCGTGATCTTCGGCAGCGGCTTTCACCCCAGCACCCGGCTCTGTCTGGAGATGCTGCTTAAATACCTGGCCGCCCCGGAGAGTAACATCGCATCGGCCCTTGACCTGGGCTGCGGCACCGGCTTGCTGGCCATCGCCGCGGCCCGGCGGGGAGTGGAGCGGGTGGTGGGGATCGATCACAACCCCCTGGCCTGCAAGGTGGCCCAAGCCAACTGCGCGCGTAATGGGGTCGAAAAACTGGTTACGATCCGGCAGGCCGACCTGCGGCAGAAGTGCCCGGACACCGACGGTTTCGACCTGGTGATCGCCAATCTCTACCAGGGCCTGATGGCCGAGCTATTCGCCCGGGAGGCCTTCTGGCAGGCCCGGTTCCATATCCTGGCCGGTTTTATCTCTCCCATGGAGGAGAAACTGCTGGCGGCCGTGCCCGGCAGCCAGCTCCGTTTTCTCGAGCGCAACTCCCGCGATCGCTGGTGCGTCTGGGTCCTCGCTAACCGTGCTCGCGGGTTTTGAGGAAGGTGATCTGGGGATAGAGCTCCATGGTCCGGGAGAGCATCCAGGGGCTTTCGCTGAGAAAGGCCAGGTGCTCTTCGGCGTCCAGGGCCAGGTTGGCCTGGTTTCTGGCCTTAAACTCCTCCAGCTTGCGCCGGTCGTCACAGGCGATCCAGCGCGCGGCCCCGAAGGGTACCGGCTCATAGAGGGCATCAACCCCGTACTCCGCCCGCAGCCTGGCCACCGTTACCTCAAACTGCAACACCCCCACCGCCCCCAGAATAAAATCGGGGCCCTGCAGGGGGCGAAACACCTGAATAGCCCCCTCCTCCGCCAACTGAACCAACCCCTTGCTCAACTGCTTGCCCTTGAGGGGAGTCTTGAGGATCACCCGGCGGAAATGTTCCGGGGCGAAATTGGGCACTCCGCTGAACCGGACATCCTCCTTGGCGGTGGTGAAGGTATCACCGATCTTGATGGTGCCGTGGTTGTGAATGCCGATAATGTCGCCGGGCCAGGCCTCCTCGACATTGGTTCGGTCCTGGGCCATGAAGATGGTGGCGTTGCTCAAGACCACCTCCTTGCCCAGCCGCATATGGCGCACCTTCATCCCCCGAGTGAAGCGCCCGGAACAGATCCGAAAAAAGGCGATCCGGTCCCGGTGGGCCGGATTCATGTTGGCCTGAATCTTAAAGGTGAAACCGGAGAAATCCTCCTCTTCCGGGCAGACAGAACGCGGAGCCGCCGGCCGGCATCCGGGGGCGGGGGCCAACTCGACAAAGGCGTCCAACAGCTCCTGGACCCCGAAGTTATTGATGGCGCTGCCAAAGAAAACCGGGGTTTGACTGGCCTTGAGGAATTCCTGATGATCGTAGGGGTTGGCCGCGCCGGCCAGCAGTTCCAGATCCAGCCGCAGCTTGTCGGCCGCCGACCCCAGCAGCTCATCCAGCCGGGGATCGGCCAAATCCTTGATCGTCACCCCTTCTTGGTCCGGCTGGGTATCGCGCCCCGGACTGAAGAGATGGAGAGTGCCCCGGTAGATGTTGTAAACCCCCTTGAACTGCTTACCCATCCCGATGGGCCAGGATAGCGGCACGCACTCAATCTGCAGTTTATCCTCGATCTGGGCCAGAATCTCCAGGGGATCCATTCCCTCCCGATCCAGCTTGTTGATAAAGGTGATCACCGGCGTATTACGCATCCGGCAGACCTCCATCAGCTTCTCGGTTTGGGGCTCCACCCCTTTGGCGTGATCGATCACCATTAAAGCACTGTCAACCGCGGTCAGTACCCGATAGGTATCCTCGGAAAAATCCTGATGGCCGGGAGTGTCCAGCAGGTTGACGGTGTAATCCCGGTAATCAAACTGCATCACCGAGGAGGTCACCGAAATACCCCGCTCTTTCTCAATGGCCATCCAATCGCTTAAGGCATGACTGGAGGCCTTGCGGGCCTTGACGGAACCCGCCAACTGAATCGCTCCGCCAAAAAGCAGTAATTTCTCGGTCAGGGTGGTCTTGCCGGCGTCGGGATGGCTGATAATGCCAAAAGTCCGCCGCCTGGCAATCTCTTTTAACAACTGGTTGGACAATTTAATTCCCCTTGGTTCTTTGTTCTACGTTTCAAGGCATAACAAAAAAACCGGGCCAGCAAACGCTGGCCCGGTTTAGAGATAAGGCTGACGACGTTCTACTACTTATCGCCTTCCTTGGCCCGATCTTTGTGCGCGTACATGGTGGTACTACCGGAGGACCAGAAAACCATCTTGCCCTCCTTCACCAGGTCATTGGCCGCGTTTTTCACCGCCCGGGGCTTGGCCTCGGGATCACAGGCGTAAAAGTCCTTTACATAAAGCTGACCCTTGGGACTTTTCAGCGACTTTTCCAGAATTTTCTCTTTCAGTTCATCGTTACTTAAAGCCATAAGAGTTCTCCTTTATCCCGGAATTATTTTATGTGGCTGGTGAACTTGAACTGAGTGGTGGTCCGCCAGGTTGTATAAGCCAACCGGTAATCGTCGATGGATTTGTCAGTAAAGGGGATGTCACATTTTTCAAAGAACTTCTCCCAACCGATCCGCTCGGCCCATTCGCCAACCCGCTCGTACTTGCGAGCATTGGCCGCCCAGGTCTCCAGGATATTCTTCACGGCCGCAACGGTCTCCGGCCAGCGGGGCGGAGTGTTGGGCAGGAAGGGGATCACCATCTTGGAGAAGGCGGGACCGGAACGGGTGTTGGAAACCTTGCCGCCCACCAGGATGGCGATACCGGAACCTTCGGGATCGGCCAACGGCATGGCCGGGCACATGGTGTAGCAGTTGCCGCAGAACATGCAGCGCTCGGCGTTAACCTTGACCGACTTGATCTCTTTCCCGTCGTCCAGGGTAACGGTGGCCGGCTTGATGGCGCCCAGGGGGCAGGAGGCAACGGCCAGGGGCAGTTCGCAGAGGCCGGTGATCGCGTCATGATCGATCATCGGCGGCTTGCGATGCACGCCCAGGATGGCGATGTCGGAGCAATGGACCGCGCCGCACATATTGAGACAGCAGGCCAGGGCCAGCTTGCACTTGGCCGGCAGATCCATGTTGGTGAAGTGATCGAACAGCTCGTCCATCACCGCCTTGACCACGCCGGAAGCGTCGGTGGCCGGAGTATGGCAGTGGATCCAGCCCTGGGTATGAACCACGTTGGAAACGCAGGCGCCGGTGCCGCCCACCGGGAACTTGTTGCCACGGCTGGCCAGGTCGTCCAGCAGGGGCTGAACCTTGGCTTCGGCGTCAACCATGAACTCGATGTTGTTCCGGGTGGTCCAGCGCATCACCCCGTCACAATGGGCGTCGGCGATGTCACAAACCTCACGGATAAACTCAAGGGAAAGCAGGCGGGCGCTGCCCACCCGAACGGTGTAGCACTCGGCGCCGGTCTCGCTGACATGCTTGAGCACGCCGGGGCGAACGATCTCATGGTACAACCACTTGCCGTAGTTGTCCTTGATCACCTGGGGGAACATCTTTTCATAGTGTGGCGGACCGATATCCGTGATCCTGTCTTTCATCGGATTTTGCGGATCGTAACCCATATCTGATACCTCCTTAAAGATTCTAAAAATTTATAGCAATGTTTCGCTCGTTATCTCAATGCCAGTCAGGATCATTGGGCGTGCTTCTTGCGGAATTCCTTGACGTCACGCTGCCAGCCACCCTCAACCTCCTCCTCGCGCCAGAAGACGTAGGGGTTGGAACGGGGCTCCTTGACATGCTGGGGAATGGGCTCAATCTCCATTACCCGCAGGAAGGTGGGCAGACCGACCCGCTGGATGGTCTCGCCGAGACGCTCGCGGTTCTTGCCGTGCTCCATCCAGTAATCCCAGCACTTCTCGATCACGTCCACCAGCTCTTCGAACTCGTTCTCCGGATCCATCTTGATGAAGGGCACGACCAGGGTGCCGAGCTGGGCGCCATCGAGGATGGGGGCCTTGGCGCCCATCATGATGGAAGCGCCCTGATCCAGGCCGGGCCGCAGGGCCTTGGGCATAACGTTGAGGCAGTGCATGCAGCGGGTGCACTCGGCGTCGTCGATCTTCAGGGTGTCGCCTTCCATCCACATGCAGCCGGTGGGGCAGAGGTCGATCACTTCCTTCTGGATGTCGAACTTGCCGCCCTTGGCGGGGATGCCGCCGCCGTTGGCCTTGGAGGCGCCGCTGAGATAGTTTTTAACCTCGGCCTGGTCAATCCGGATGTTGTCACGCCAGGTACCGATGGCGGAAAGGTCGGAACGGGCCAGGGCCGCCACGCAGTCGTTGGCGCAACCGGAGAATTTGAATTTGAACTTATAGGGGAAGGCGGGACGATGGATCTCGTCCTGGTACTTCATGGTCATCCCGTAGCAGGTGGCCTGGGTGTCATAGCAGGCCCACTCGCAGCGGGCCTTGCCGATGCAGCAGGCCGGGGTCCGCAGGTTGGAACCGGAACCACCCAAGTCCCACTCGAGATCATGGGTCAGCTCGTAAAAGAGGGGCTCCAGCTCCTCGGTCCGGGTACCCAGCAGAACCAGATCGCCGGTGGAACCGTGGAAGTTGGTCATCCCCGAACCGCGGCGCTCCCAGAGATCGCAAAGTTTGCGCAGCAGATCGGTGCGGTAGAACTTACTGGAGGGTTGGTTGAGGCGGACGGTGTGGA
Source organism: Desulfurivibrio modestus (assembly GCF_044068625.1). Lineage (NCBI taxonomy): Bacteria > Pseudomonadati > Thermodesulfobacteriota > Desulfobulbia > Desulfobulbales > Desulfobulbaceae > Desulfurivibrio > Desulfurivibrio modestus. The sequence goes on along the minus strand of NZ_JBIPKH010000004.1, from coordinate 158,452 downwards.
AGTGGGCCACGCCGGGGAACTTATCCGGCACGTCCGAGTAGCGGCCGACGATACCACCGCCGTAGCCGAAAACACCCACGATACCGCCGTGTTTCCAGTGGGTCATTCTGTCCTTGAAGGACAACTCCATCTGGCCGACGATATCCCAGCACTGGGGATTCTTCTCGGCCTGGCGCTTCAGGTCGCTGACAAAGCTTGGCCATGGACCCTTCTCAAGCTCGTCCATCAACGGCGTATCATGCTTCGGCATTTCTTCTCCTCCTTGGTTGAATATGGATTGAACGGAAACAAAACCCCATACCCTTCGGACCTAAACCGCATGGATTGCGTCAGGAATCCTCAACGAGCCGGCGAAAATCACGAAGGGTGGCAAAACGACACTAAACCTGAATGGTTATTCAGATTCCGAGGACAATATCCAGCCGGTCGGGCTTTGTCAATAAAAAATAAGCCCGGCTACCTTCACCTTTTCACACTCTTTGACAGACCGTTCTTTCCACGATATGTTGTGGCTTTCCATCAATATCGAGAAGGAGCCGAAATGAAGAAAAAAATCGTGATTATCGGCGGGGTTGCCGCCGGGCCCAAAACCGCCTGCCGGGTCAAGCGCCTGCTGCCCGCCGCCGAGGTAACCATAATCGACCAGGACAACCTGATCTCCTATGGCGGCTGCGGCATTCCCTACTATGTTTCCGGCGATGTTTCCGATGAGCAGGAACTGCGCAGTACCTCCTTTCACCTGACCCGGGATGAGAACTTCTTCCTGCGGGCCAAAGGGGTAACGGTGCGAACCCGGACCCGGGCCCTGGCCATCGACCGCCGCCAAAAGAAGGTCGAGGTGGAGGGCCTGGATGGGAGCGGCCGGGAGGAGATTCCCTACGATCAGCTGGTGATCGCCACCGGCAGCGAGCCCAACCGGCTGCCGATCCCCGGGGCCGATCTGGATGGAGTGTTCACCATCAGCGACCTCCATCAGGCGATCAGGATCAAGGAGCGGATCGCCAAGGGCGAAGTGGGCCGGGCGGTGATCATCGGCGGCGGCGCCATCGGGATTGAAATGGCCGAGGCCTTTGTCGATCTCTGGGGCCTGGAAGCCGATATTCTCGAGTTCATGCCCCAACTGCTGCCTCGCCTGGTGGACTGGGAGTTCTCCCGGATGCTGGCAACCCACCTGACCGAGAAGGGAGTTAATATTTTCACCAGCGAAGCGGCCACCGCCATCGAAGGCGAGGGCGGGAAGGTCAAGCGGGTGGTCACCCCCCAGCGGACCCTGGAGGCCGACCTGGTGGTGATGGCGGTGGGGGTCCGGGCCCGCGGCGACCTGGCAAAGGCGGCGGGCCTGCTGGTGGATGAGCGGGGCAATATCGTGGTAAACCAGCGGCTGCAAACGTCCGACCCCGATATCTACGCGGCCGGCGACTGCATCGCGGTTCCCCATCGCCTCACCGGCAAGAGCGGGATCGCCCCCATGGGCTCTCTGGCCAACAAGGAGGGGCGAATCGTGGCCGACAATCTGGCCGGGATTCCCACCAACTACCAGGGCTGGGTCGGCAGCTTCACCCTCAAGGCCTTCGAACGCTGCATCGGGGCCACCGGTCTCTCCCTGGAGGCCGCCCTGGCGGAAGGTTTTAATGCCGCCGCCGTCACCACCGCCCAGTCCGATCGAGCCCATTTTTTCCCCGGCCAGGCGGTGATCCCCCTGCGGTTGGTTTTCGACCGCTCCAGCCGCCGCCTGCTGGGGGTCCAGGGTTTCGGCCCCATGGGGGACGCGGTGCTGGCCCGGATCGACGCCGCCGCCGCTTTGCTGCAGCAGGGTGCCACCATCGACGATGTCAGCCAGCTGGAGATGGCTTATGCCCCGCCCTTCGCCACCGCCCTGGATGCCCTGAACGCCGCCGGCAACGTGGCCGACAACCTGGCGGCCGGCCGGCTGCGCTGCGTGGAGACCCTCGATTTTCTCAACTGGATGAACGATTTCTCCACCCAGCCGCAATGGGCGGCCCTGGATATCCGCCATCCCAACGAGGCCTCGGCGATGGCGGAAAAGTTCGGCCCTGACCAGTGGCTGACCATTCCCTATATCGAGATCCGGGAACGCCACCGGGAGCTGCCCGCCGACCGCACCCTGCTGATTATCTGCGACGCCGGCACCCGCTCCTCCGAGATCCAGCTCTTCCTGGAGAGCGTCGGTCTGCCGAACACCCTGGTGCTGGGCGGGGGGTTCAACGTTATCCGCCGCATCGGAGTTGACTGGCTGTAATCTTATTTGCGGCGGATAACCCGGACCAGTTTGCGCTTGGCGCCGCCCTGGCCGGCACCCTTGACCCGGCGAACCAGAATTTTTTTGCGCGGTGCCGCCACAGCCTCAAGCCCGACCGCCGGATTCGGTTCCGATTCGAGCTCGGGTTCCGACTCGGCCTCCGGTTCAGGTTCGGGTTCCGGTTCGGGTTCGGGTTCGGGTTCGGGTTCGGGCTCGGGTTCGGGTTCGGGCTCGGGTTCGGGTTCGGGCTCGGGCTCGGGTTCGGGTTCGGGCTCGGGCTCGGGCTCGGGGGCAAGTTCGGGTTCCCAAGCGGGCTCCTCCCTCCCCCCATCCGCCGGCGAAGGTTGCTCCTGTTCCAAGGGCACAACTGGCGGAGGAGCCGCCTCCTCGGCCACCACCGCCGCCCCTCCTTTGATAATGGAGCCGGAGGAGCCACTGCGCCGGGGCGGCAAGGAAGGCATCCGGGGTTTTACCAGGGGATGCCCCTGGATCATCAAGGTCTGATCAAACTGCTGCAATGCCGCCCGCAAACTTTTCCGCCCGGAAAGCACCTCCCCCACGGTCTGTTCAAAATAGGCGGCCAGGCTGATCCCGCCCATGGTTGGAAACGCCCGGGCCAGCACCGCCAGCAACCGGTCACTGTTCTCCCGACAGCGCAGGGAGCCATCGGCCGCCAGAGAGAGATACTCCCCGGCCAGCAGAGAGTCCAGCAGCATCGGCAAGCCCGCGTCGGGCTCCACGGAGAAATCAAGCAGTTGTTGGGCCAGCTCCTCCAAAGTAAAATAGCCGGCACCATCCGGGACCGCCTGTTCCGGCACAATCCGCCGCAGGACAAGCTCGGCGCCCTCACTTAACTCGGCCAGGGGAGAGGGCGGCAACAGCTCCCGCCGGACCCCGTCGGGTTCCGCCGCCAGAAAGCCGGGAGTCGCCAGCGCCAGGCCGGTGGTCTGGAGCAGACAAGCGGATCCGGCCATCACCTCCAACTCAAGCTCCTGGCACCGGGCCGGTCCCAGTTGGGACGCCAGGGCTCGCTGATGGATCAGGCGGTAGATTGCCGCCCGCTCCTCACCCAATTCGGAACCGACCATCTCCGGGGTCAGTTCCGGCCGCAGGGGCAAAAGCAGCCCACCTGCACCAGTGGCATCCCGCTCCGGCCCGAGGGCGGCTTCCCCCCACAGTTCCTGGGCCCGGCGCCGCGAGTTTTGCAGCAACGAGGAGTGCGACTCTCTGCCGCCCCATAATCCCCAACCGCTCACCAGCCCGCGCTCTTCCCCCCCGACCCGGCACCCCTCATAAAGGCTCCGCAGGGCCAGAAAGGCCCGCCGAGGCGATAGGCTATCAAGACGCCGGGCCATGGCCAACAGCTCCGCCAACTGCAAGGGAAGCGGAGGCTTGATCTCAGTCGGAGTGCTTTTGACCGCCTGCACCCGCAGGGGCTGATCACGCAACAGTTCCAGCGCCCGTCGGACCTGCCCCCCGTCCCGGAAAACCCCGTCGCTGACCAGGCCGTAAACCTCCACCAGACGGAGGTCAAACTCACCTCCCGGCCCGGCGGCCCTCACCTTGATTTCAGTGCGGGGAGCCGACCGGTTGCTCTTAAGCTCCGCCGCCCTCTCCTGGAGCAAAAAAAGCGGCAGCAGAGAGGTCATGGTCAGCGGCAAACCCCTGGGGCCAGTGGTGGTGCCGAGCAGACGCCGGCAGTGGCGGACAAAGCATTCGTTGAAAGTATCGCGCACTATCTGGGCCAGGGCAGCCTCTTCGGCAACCAGATCGGTCTGGCGCAGAGCCAGCCTGATCTGCTCGGCGGCCAGACCAGCCAGCCGCAGGCGGTGAACCCGCCGCCGCCCGGCGGTGGTCTGGATCAAACAGCCATTGAGGAGCCAAGACCAGTATTCACCCCGGCGATCACTATCGAATGCCAACAGAATTTCCGTATCGGCGGGGGAACCATCTATTTGGGCCAGAAGGTTGGCGGTGACCGGTAAAGGCTGGAAGGAAAAGTTGAGGGGGTCCCGGCGGTCGGGAGCCGCGGGCGGCTGGTAGAGAGCCCTGGCCGGCGGGGATGCGATCACCACCGGCACAAACTGCTCACCCATTTGGGCCCGAATGGTACGGGCCTTCTGTTCCGACTCGACAACCACCAGCACTTTACTCATGGGAATCCCCTTGCCGCCATGGACTTTCCGCTCCGTTGCCAATATGTTGAGGGTTGGACAACCTGGCTTCGCCACCGTGCCCAGGCATGATAGGATAAAAAATAGTTGAAGGAAACGACTTTCGAGGCTTATCCCTGATTATGGCCAACTTAATCACCATCGCCGGCATCGACCGGGCCCTGGCGGCTCTCAACCTCAATCCGGACACCCTTAAAGGGCGCCTGGCCCTGGCCATCCGCTCCCGTTTCGCCGACGAGACCACCCTGCGGCAACTGACTGCCATCGATGGCGAAGAGTTGGTACGCCAGGTGTACGATGTCACCACTCCGGCCGAGATCAAGAGCAAGCGCAAAGGCCTGAGCAGCCTTAAATCGGCCCTCAACAAGAGCCTGCGCGAGCTCTCCGGGCAGGAGAATCCCGAGGGGGTGGTGATCGGCAAGGGCAACACCTTCATCATCTCCGAAGAACGCAAGGATGACCTGCTGCGGGAGATGGAGTTGGGCGGGGCCTCTCCTGGCGACCTGCGCGAACTCTTCCGCGGTTTCAAACAGCTTTTGGCCCAGGTGGTGCGAGAGCACGGGATGGAGGAGATCCAGGATATCGTTGGAGAGCTGAATGCCGGCCGGCTGCTGGGCGGCTTCGGCGGCGCCACCGAGACCGGCCTCCCGGCGGAACCTCTGGGTTCGCCCCCCACGTTTGCCGAGGAAGGGTTGGCGGCGGTCGATGGGGAGGAGATCGAGGAGGTTGACGAGGAGGAACTGGAGGAGGTCGACGAAGAGCTCCTGGAGGAGATCGGCGAAATCGGCGAGCCCGGCGGCCAGGAAGGCGCCGGCGAACTGACCCCAATCACCGAAATCGCTCTCCAGGAGCAAGAGGAGATTGAGGAGGTTGCCGAGGAGGAGCTGGAGGAGATCGACGAAGAGCTCCTGGAGGAGATTTTCGAGGTCGGGGAACCCGGGGGCCTTGGAGAAAGCGCAGGCTCAGCCGGGCCGGGACCATCCCCGGCCGGAGAGCTTGCCGGCCGGATCATCGAACACCTGATGCCTCGGTTCATCGAGATCCCGGGCGGGACCTACTCCGTCGGCGCCGATCGGATCCCCGGGGCCTCGGGCAATACCGCTCCCCGGCGGCAAGTGACCCTGCCGGCCTTTCAACTGGCGGAAACCCCGGTGACCAACGAGCTGTTTGAACTCTTTGTGCGGGCAACCGGCTACGAAAGCAGCGCCGAAAAGGCCGGCTACGGCCTGGTCTACGAAGGCCGCTGGGTTACCACCAGCGATCCGGACAGTGGCCGGGCAATTATCACCATCAATCAAGGGGTTACTTCCCAACAAATACCGGGGGCCTGCTGGCGCCGCCCCCACGGGCCCGACAGCAACCTGGCGGGACGGCATCGGCATCCGGTGTTACAGGTAAGCTACCACGACGCCCTGGCCTTTGCCGCCTGGGCCGGCCGAAGGCTGCCCAGCGAAGAGGAGTGGGAAGCGGCGGGACGGGGCCCGAAGGGTCATCCCTTTCCCTGGGGCCCGGAGTGGGGCGAGAAACGGGGCAACTTCGAATCATCCCGTCTGGGCGACACTGCGCCGGCGGCGGAACATGGCCGGGAAGCGGCCAGCCCCTTCGGAGTCCTGGAGCTGCTGGGCAATGTCTATGAGTGGACCACCACCCCATACCAGGGGGCGAAAGCCACCCCGGCGGCCATCATGGTGCTCAAGGGGGGCTGCTGGTGTTCCCGGGGGGTTATCACCCTTGGTCACCGGGAGATTGAGCGGGCCGCCACCTGGTCAAACATTATCGGGTTCCGCTGCGCCGGTTGAGCGATCAACCCAGAACCCGGTCGATCAGCGCCTCCTCCACCTGGTCGGTGATTATCACCTGGCCGATGGCGGTGGGCAGCACAAAGAAGGGGCGGCCGGCCACCGTTTTCTTGTCGGTTTTGAGGTAGTTTTTAATTGCCAGGCGATCAAGCCCCGCCGGCACAAGCACCGGCAACCCATAGGCTTGAAGCAAGCCCCGCAGGGCATCGGCATCCTCTCTGCTCCACAACCCCTGCTCCACGGCGATCTCGCCCACGGTGGCCATGCCGATGGCCACGGCCAAACCGTGGGCCAGGGTATAGCCGGAAGCGGCTTCCACCGCATGCCCCAGAGTGTGGCCGAAATTCAGAATGCGGCGCAGATCGGCCTCCCGTTCGTCGGCCGCCACCACCGCCGCCTTGATCTGGCAACAACGCTCGATGATGGCCGCCAGCACCCCAAGATCACGGGCCATGACCGCCGCCCGTTGCTCCGCCAGTTCCCGGAAGAGTTCCGCGTCGTAAATCACGCCATACTTGATCACTTCGGCCAGGCCGTTGAGCATCTCCTCCTCCGGCAGGACCGTCAAAACCTCGGGATCGATATAAACCCGGCGGGGCTGGTAGAAGGTGCCAAGCAGATTTTTCCCCTCCGGAATATCGACCCCGGTCTTGCCGCCCACCGAGCTGTCCACCTGGGCCAGCAGAGAGGTTGGGACCTGCACAAAAGGGATCCCCCGCATGTAAATTGAGGCGAGAAATCCGCAGATATCACCGGTTACACCGCCACCCAAGGCGATCAAGGCATCGCCGCGATCCAGCCCCAACCGAGCCAGCCGCCCGGCCAACTCAGCCACCGTGGCCATGTTTTTGGCGGCCTCGCCATGGGGAAAGGTGATCAGCTCGGCCCGGACCCCGGCGGCCGCCAGACCGGCCAACAACTGCCGGCCAAAGAGAGCGGCCACTCGGTCATCGGCTATCACTGCATAGCGACGTCCGACCTTCAGCTCGGCCAGATCCTTACCCACCCCGGCCAGCAGCCCCTGGCGGATCACAATCTCATAGGCCCGCGCCCCCAACCCCACCAGCACCCGCCGTTCCGCTGCTACCATAATCGCTTGTCTCTTCATTCCATCTGCTCCCCGGTTGTGCTCACCAGCCAAATTCACGCCTTACAAAAAAGGGGTGGAAAGGTACGCGATTCGCACCTTCCCACCCCTTGTATTCTACCGGCAAAGATAATTGCTTGCCAGAAATACCCCCTCAACCTTCCGGAGGGGCAGCAACAGCAATTACATCTTGGAACCGGAAGCGGCACCCTGCATCTTGACCTCAACCTTCTCGGTCAGACCCTGATAGTACTCTTTCAGAATAACAAGCACCTCGTCACGGCCGAAGTGATCGACAATTTCAGCACCCTCGGAAAGGGCCTTGCGCAGCTTGGTACCGGAGAGGATTACCCGGTCTTCCTTGCCGTGGGGGCAGGTGCGCAGGGAGGCCATGCCGTCACACTTGTGGCAGTAGAAGGTCCAGTCGATCTTCAACGGGGTGCAGAGCAGCCGCTTGGCATCGTCGGCCGGCTGCGGGATGCTCTCGAAAATCTCCTGGGCCTCGAACAGGCCGTAGAAGTCGCCAACCCCGGCATGGTCGCGGCCGATGATCATCCGGCTGACCCCGTAGTTCTGACGGAAGGTGGCATGGAGCAGGGCCTCGCGGGGACCGGCATAACGCATATCCAGGGGGTAACCGGCCTGGATGACGTTATCTTTAACGAAGTAGTTCTCAACCAGGCAGTCGATGGCCTTGACCCGGACATTGGCGGGGATATCGCCGGGTTTGAGGTTGCCGATCAGGGAGTGGATCAGCACGCCGTCGCAAACCTCGATGGCGATCTTGGCCAGGAACTCGTGGGAGCGATGCATGGGGTTGCGCAGCTGGAGAGCGGCAACCTCTTTCCAGCCCCGCTCGTCAAACATGGCGCGGGTCTCGGCCGGGGTCAGGTAAACTCCCTTGTACTGCTCGGGATACTCGCCTTCGGAAAGCACCTTGACCGGGCCGGCCAGGTTCACTTCCTTCTGGGCCATTACCATCTGCACGCCGGGATGGTCTTCCATGGCGATCTTCCAGAACTTGTCATCGGCGGACTCTTCGCCGTTGCCCTTGAAAACCTTCTCACACTCCCACTTCTTATCGTTCTCGCTCAGCTCGTACTTCTCGGTGACCTTCATGGTAGCGTAGATAACCCCATCCCGCTCCAGGGCGATCTCGTCACCAACTTTGATCCCGTCGGCATCGGCCTTGGCAACGTCCAGGGTGATCGGCAGGGGCCAGAAAGTGCCGTCGGCCATGGTGAAGTTCTCACAAACGCCCTTCCAGTCGGCCTTGGTCATGAAACCGTCCAGCGGGCTGAAGCCGCCGATACCCATCATGATCAGGTCGCCCTTGGCCCGGGCGCTGATGGCGACTTTCTTCAGGCCCTTGGCCTTTTCCTGCTCAGCAACCAGTTCGCTGCCATGCAGCTTGCAACAAACCAGACCTTTACCGCCATGGGGGGCTACCAGATTAGACATACCTTTTCTCCTTTGTTCGTTGTTGGATTGAACAGATAAGTAAGGAAACGCAAAGCGCGCCAAAAAAATTGAACGAGGGTTCATTTTTTTTTCGATAACGCCTACCTATACGAAAGGTCCGGAAACTTGTCAAGGGAAAAACACGGAGAGGGCCAAGCGGGGGGGGCAAATAGAGACTGTAACCTAAAAACAAAAAGATAAGAAAACAAGATTGGGCAGGCGCAAGCCAAGCTTTCCCCCACGGCCCACGGCCCACGGGGGAAAGGACGGCATGTTCGCCAAACAGGAGAAGGTTAGAATTGAGAAAATGAGAGCTGTTTGGAACGGAACCGGACGATTACGCCTTACCGTCGAACAACATTCCGACCAGCTCGTTCAGCTTCTGGCGCAGGGCCAGACTCTCCTCGGCGGGGAACTGCCTGATGACATCACCGCTTTGCCGATCGGTGATCTGAACCACCACCGCCTCCGGATCCCGGTGCAGAGCAAAGAGCAGCCGGGTATTGCCGATGGAGTCCAGGCGACTCTGCATCTCCTTGGCGATCTCCTCGGCCTCGTCCGGAGAGACCTTGCGCTGCTGTTCCGCCGCCTTCTGGTCGAAACGGGAGCGATCATCGGCCTTGCTCCGGGCGGCGGAGCCGCTGTCGGCCACGGGGGTAACCGGAGGTCGATTCTTCTCTTCCCGCTCCACCGCCGTGGCGGCCGGCAGAACATGACTTTTGACCTCATTGTGCAAATTGACGTCCATGACTTCTCCTCCTCATCATAACCTTCAGCAAATCTGCTGACAGTACCTCGCCACCACGACTACCGGCACTAGGCCATACTGCTGACAAATCTTGGGGCGGCCCCGGCCTCGGGCTGGGCCCGCAAGCGGCCCACCACCTTACGCCCCTTGCGCAAGGCGATCTGCTGCTCCCTGATACTTTTGCGCCCATCTCTTACCATTTTTTGCAAACGGTTCTCCGTGGCCAAAAGAGCTCCGATGCGCTCACTCAACCGCAGAGCCAACGAACGATCAGCCAGGGAACCTAGATCACCCAGGGCATCCAGGCCTTTGCGCAGGGCGTTGAAGGCCCGCTCTCGCTCGACCTGCCACTGCATCACCCCCTGCAGGGTTCCCCGGCCCAGGGCGGCCAGGTGCTCCTCCTGCATGGCCGCGTAGCGGTCGATCACCGCCCCCAACTCCACCTCGGCGGGCAGTGCTTTTTTTACGGTGCCATGGTTCATCGGCAAATCTCCCGCTGGTTCAGATCGAAACCGACACCGGAGCGGCCTTGGCCGCCTCCTGTGAAGGTTTCATCGCCTCGGCCCCCCGATTGATCAGGCCATTTTCCCGCATGGCGGTCTCTTCCCAAACCTTCTTCAACTCACTGATGTAGCGGGCCGCCTGCCGCAAGATTTCGGCATCCTCGCTCACCGCCACCTTGGGCAGCTCCACCATGATCGCCCCATAAAGACCGCGCAGAAAAGCGGCGGCCTCGGACTGGTCCTTGGGGTTGATCGCCGCGTTGAGTTCGGAGATCAAAGCGATCGCCTTGCTCAGGTTTTCGCCGCGCTTGCGGGGGCTCTGCTCGACAATGGCCTCCTCGGCGTAACTGAGATGGGTCAATACCCGCTCATACATCATGTGGATCAGCTTCACCGGGTGGACGGCGGCGCTGATTTCACTTTGGCGATAGGCATTAACCCGGTTGCGTGCAAGCATGGCTTCTTCTCCCCTGCTGATTGATTATTCAGTTAACTGCTACTTTTTCTTGGGTGCCAACAGACTGCTCAGGCTGTCAAACTGCGACTCCAGATAGCTGGACATATTGGTCATCTGGCTCATGTAGCGATCAAGATCGACAAACTGCCGGGTGAGGACGGCGTAACGACGATCCAGGCGCTCCTGCTCCGAGGCCAGGCGATCCTCCAGGTCCCGAACCCTGTCCTGGGCGGTATTTTTCTCGACATCCAGCATCCCGCCCCAGCTGGCGATGCCGCCCAGCCGCTCATGGAGGCGATCGGCGAAACCGGGGGCCTGCCGCTGCTCATCCCCCAGAAAGAAGGCCCGGACCGCCTCCCCCTCCTCGGCCAGCATCCGGTCAAGGGCCAGAGTGTCCAGGGTGATGCTGCCGTCCCGCTGGAACTCCATGCCCAGATCGAACAGGCTGCCGACCTTGCCGGATTCATCCCCCTGCATCATCGAGGTCATCAGGTCCTGCAGCTCGTAACGCAGGCCCTGGACCGTGGTGCGAGCCAGAACTCCGGGCTGACCGCTCTCCTCGTCATAGCGGACCTGGTCGGCCACCAACTGGACCACCTCGTTATACGCCCCCACCAGACCCACCACCAGCTCCCGGAGATCATCGGTTCTATCGGCCACGCTGAGGGTGGAGGTGCCGGGATTCTGCAGGGTGAGGCTGACCCCGGGGAAGATATCTTCAATGGTGTTGCTCTGGCGTTGATAGACAATCCCGTCGATACTGAGCTGGGCGTTGAGCGAAGCGCCATCGGCCCCCTGCTGCTCGCTGAACCCCAGATTGGTAACTCCGGATTCGGCGCCGATGGCGATCCGGCTGTTCTCGCCCACCTCATTGGCGCGCAGCACCAGGCGATAGGGGCTGCCGGGAACCCCGGTGTCGACGATGGAAGCGGTTACCCCGGGATTGTCCTGGCTGTTGATCCGGTCGGCCAGCTGGGCCAGGGTGGTTCCCTCTTCCAGTTCCAGGGAGACGGTAACCTGCGACTCCCCCGCCCCGAATTGATATTCAAACTTCGGCGGGAGGTCGGGCTCGAATTCCAGCAGGGCGTCCCGGCTGGCGAACCCCTCCGACTGCCAGGAGCTGCGGGTGGCCAGCCGCTCCACCTCGATGGTATTGGTCTGGATTCCCGCCCCGTCGCCGACCGCCGCGGTCAACACGTTTTCCGCCGAACTGCTGACAGTGCGCGCGAGATAGGTGGTTTCCAGGGAGAGGTTGCGGGCATAACCGCGCATGTCCAGCAGCTTGTTCTGGAGCACGGAAAAAGCTTCCAGCTGGGACTCCAGGCGGGTGATGTTGTTCTCCAGCGGCGCCAACCGCTGGCGTTCATCCACGCCGCGCAGATCATCCAGGATGCTTTGCAGCTCCAAACCGGAGCCGACTCCCAAGGTGGAAATGCTGCCGACAGACATAAGACTCTCCCGTTTAACAAAAAACCTAAAGATAGGGACAAGGCACCCGCAAAGGTGTTCTTGACTATCTTATCGGTTTTACGGGAGCAACCTTGAATTTTTTTTGTTCAACGGCTGCTGAGCAGATTTTGCAGCCAGTCGAGGCCAAACGCGAGCAGGGCCTCGTCATCAAGGGCGATGGCCCGGCGGCGGGCCTTATCCAGGCCGGCGCGCCGCAAGAGATCGTGATCACGAACGTAATCACGGAAGCGGTCAACATTGTAACAGATCATGAAGGCCAACAGTTGCCGGGGACCGGCCGCCCCCTCCCCCCGCCAGGGGTTGGAGGCAAAGAGGGTGTCCATTTCGGCCCAGCGATCGGCCATGGCGTTGTATGGCAGCAGCTGCTGATCGGCCAGCCACTCCTTGACCGACCATTGCCGGCCCTGGTCGTGGCCCAGGCAATAATCGTGGCGGACCAGAAAGTAGAACTCCTTGGCCCGGCCGACCTCCGGACGCCGATCCACCGCCCGTTCCAGGGGGTAGGTCCGGCAGGCCGAGGGGCGGTCGGGATAGACGGTGCAACCGGCGGCGGGATCAAGGAAGGGACAGGTGTATTCGGGGTTGGGCAGCATCCGCAGAATCACCGAGGGGAAAAAGGGATTCTGGCCCTGAACCACCCCGGTGTAGCGCTCCAGAAACTCCTCGGAGGTGATCTTAAGCCGCTGCTTTAAGCGCAGGATATCGTAAGGATAGAGCACCAGCTCCAGCTTACGGCAGCAGCGGGTGAAACAGGGGATCTGGGGGTTGCAGGTAAAACAGAAACCTTCAGGCCCCAGCGGTTCCATCCCTTGGGGGAATTTTTTTTCCGACGGCATCATTTTGCGACCCTGATCCCTGGCACTGGTTAAAAAGCCGAACTCCCAAAGCCGGGTAAGGTAACAGTTGGCCGCCCAAAGATCAAGCGGCGGCGATTTTTCTTATCTACGGCCCGGCGGCTGCCGATAGAGTGATTAATCCAGACTTTATCATCATAATTCCATATTCCGGGCCGCCTGTCGGCACGGGAGGAGGTCACCATGCTCAGCGCCAACACCCAGGCCCATAGCCTTATGGTCCGTTATTACGAACAAAACATCAACTGGTCCCGCTCCACCCAGAGTACGGGTAAGGGGTCGGGGACTGTTGCCGGCGGCACTGAGCTGTTCTCGCTTACCACCAAAGCGCTGGAATTTCGTCTGGAGGTGCGCCAGGCCGGCGCTTCCCAAACGGGAACCCAGGCGGCGGTGGCTTCTCGCCTGGCCGATATGCTGGCGGAACACGGGATCGATCCGGACCAATTCAGCCACCAGGGCCGCTCGATCCTGGAGCTTTCCCCCGGGGAGGCCCAGGCGCTGGTGGCCGAAGATGGCTACTGGGGAATCAACCAGACCTCGACCCGGCTGGCCGAGTTCGTCCTCAAGGGAGCCGGCGACAACCTGGAGATGCTGCGGGCCGGCCGGGAGGGGGTCCTGCGGGGATTCAAAGAGGCGGAGAAGATCTGGGGCGGCGGGTTGCCGGAAATTTCCCACCAGACCCTGGAGCGGGCCCTGGCCGCCATCGACGACCGGATTCGCCAATTGGGAGGCACGGTGATCGACCGCAGCGCCTGAATCCGGCCTCAATCCACCGCCGCCTCCGCCCCCTCCCGCAGGGAGACGAAAACCCCGCGTTTGCCGGGATCCAGCTGGGAGTAGCGACGCAGCAGGCCGATACTGTTCTCGTTGAGGAGTGAGCCCTTGCTCAGGAGCAGAATCCCGGTCCCGCTGAAGACATCGCGACTCAGGGTCATGCCCGCCGCCAGATCCTTGGGGTGGAGCTCCATCTCCACGAAATCGGCCCGGGGCAACCGGCCACGATAGAAGGCCCGCGCCACCTGTTCCACCACCGCGATAAGTTTGGGATCGAAACGACGCCCCGCTTCCTCATAAACCTTCTTGAAGGTGAGCGAAACCCCGCTGTCCCCCTGGTAGCGCCGCACCTCCCGGTCGACGAAGTCGATGATCGCGATGATCCTGGCGGCCAGGGGGATCTGCCGGTGGCGCAGCCGGTCGGGGAAGCCGCCGCCGTCATAATGTTCATGGTGATGACGGATAATCTCGCCCACTTCCCGCAAATCCGCGATCCGATCCAGGGCCGCCTGGCCACGGATCGGATGTTTGTGGTACTCCTCCAGTTCGGCTGCGTCCATCTGGGCTTCATCCACCAGCAACAGCACATCCGGCATTCCGATCTTGCCGATATCATGGAGCAGGGCCGCCACCACCAGCGTTTCCCGCTCCATGGCGCTCATCTTCCGGGCCCCGCCCACCCGAAAAGCGATTTCGGCCACATCCTGGGCGTGGCTGCGCATCCTTTTGTCCCGCATCTCCATCAGGCCGGCCAAGGCGGTGATCACCGCCTTGAAGTTGGCCCGCTGTCGGATATTGAGTTTTTTCAGGTCATCGTAGTTGCGCTGCAACTCCATGGTCTGCTCCTGGACCATTATCTCCAGCTCACTATTCCACCGCTGCAGTTCGAGGTTCTGCTTTTTGACCAGGGCATTGAGGCGGATGTTTTCCTTGACCAGCTGGTAGTGTTGAACGGCGCCGCGCAGGGTCTGGAGCAGATCCTCATCCTGCCAGGGTTTGGTGATATAGCGATATACTCCGCCCCGGTTGATGGAATCCATGGCCGCCCCGATATCGGCATAGCCGGTGAGCAGGATTCTGATGGCCAGGGGGTGTTGCTGCCGGGCCTGTTCCAGCATCTCCACCCCGCTCATCTCCGGCATTCGCTGATCGGAGACGATCACCGCCAGGTCATCAAGGTCCGCCAGCATGGCCAGGGCTTCCGACCCGGAAGAGGCGGTATGCACCGTGAAGCTTTCCTCCATGCAGAGACGCCGCAGGGCCCGGAGGATATTCTCCTCGTCATCAACGAAAAGGACACAACCGCCCGCCGGTTCAGTCATACTTCTCGCACTCCTCCCTGGTTCTGATCGGCAGGCGGACCCGAAACGAAGTGCCCCGGCCGGATTGACTGGCCACCGTGATCTCACCGCCGTGGCGGGCCACGATGTCATGGGCGATGCTCAGCCCCAGACCGGTCCCTTTGCCCGCCTCCTTGGTGGTGAAAAAAGGGTCGAAAATTCGGCCCAGATGCTCCGGGGCGATCCCGGCGCCGTTGTCGCTGACCACCACAAAGATCATCCCGTTTTTCGTCCGGGTGGCAATCTTAATCTCCCCCTGGTCGGGGATCGCCTGGGCCGCGTTGAGCAGCAGGTTCAGAAAAACCTGGTTGAGCTGCTGGGGATAGCACCAGGTGGGGGGCAGCTCGCCATAGTCCTTGAGGACCACGGCTTTGTACTTCAGCTCATTCCAGACGATATGGAGGGTGTCTTCCAGGCAGCGGTTGAGATCAACCTGGGCGAGTTGGGCCTGGTCCACCCGGGAAAAATTTTTCAGATTCTGCACGATCACCTTGACCCGCTCCACCCCCTCCAGGGATTCCTGGAGCAGGGCGGCGGCATCCTCGAGGAGATAATCGATCTTCATCTCCCGGCGCAGTTTCTCCCCGGCCTCCCCCCCGGCCGGATCAACCTCGGCCAGCAGCCATTGCTGGCGCTCGATAAACTGCCGCAGCCGATCCAGATACCTGACCATGGAGCCGAGATTGCTGGTGACAAAGCCCACCGGGTTGTTGATCTCGTGGGCCACCCCGGCGGCCAACTGCCCGATGGAGGCCAGCTTCTCCTGCTGGAGCAATTTGGCCTGGGAGAGCTTGAGCTCATCGTAGGCGGCGGCCAGCTCCCGGTTCTTGTCCTGCAGGGCCTGGGTAGCGCGCTGGCGCTCGGTCACATTGGACAGGGTAATCACCGTCCCCTTCAGCTCATCATAGTCGGAGACAAAGGGAAAAGTATGGCAGCTGAAGATGCGGCCGGTGGGGGGATGGCTGTACTCCGCCACCCGCTCCAGCCCCTCTTCCCGGACCAGACCGGATTGTTCCAGCAGATCGGACCAGCGGCGACCGTTGACCTCCTCAAAGGGACGGCACAGGAAGCAGGAGAGCGCCTGGTTACAGCGGCGCACCAGGCCCCGCTCGTCAACCAGCAGGACCATGTCATCCAGGAAATCCACAATGGATTCCCACTCCCGTTTGGCCCGCCAAATCCTTTCAAACTGAGCCGTCAGCTCCCCCCGTTCCAGGTCCCGGGTCGCCGGCCCGAAGAGATCGTCGGTCTCCAGTGGCTTCATGGTTCCACCTCGCGTGGGCCACGGTCTCCCCCTTGATAGCGGGGCATGATAATCGCCTCGTGGTAGAGAAAGGCGTCCTCGACATGGGCCAACAGCAGCTTGTTCTTCCAGGGCTTGGCGAGGAATTTGTACAGAGCGCCCTCGTTGACCGCCTCCACCACAGTTTCCAGATCGGCATAACCGGAGAGGATCATCCGCACCGTATCGGGATAGATATCCTTGACCCGGCTCAGAAACTCGATCCCGCTCATCCCCGGCATCCGCTGATCGGAGATGATCACCTGTACCCGGTTCTCGGCCAGCAGCCTCAGCCCCTCGGCGGCATCGGCGGCGGCCAGCACCCGGTAACCTTCGTCGGAGAACAGCCGCTGCAGGGCGGAGAGCACATGGGGTTCATCGTCGACAATCAGCAGGGTCCGCAGGGCACCCGACTCATCGGGGATCGGCAGCGAATCTCCCCGGCGCAGCAACTGGGCGAACTCTTCGGCGGGCAACGGTTTGCTGAAGAGAAAACCCTGCATCTCATCACAACCATTGCGGCGAAGATAGCCGCACTGGGCCTCGGTCTCCACCCCTTCGGCCACCACCCGCAACCGCATGCGATGGGCCATGGCGATGATCGACACCGCGATGGTGGCCGCGTCGGGACTGGTGATGATCTCCTCGACAAAGCTGCGGTCGATCTTCAGTTGATCGATGGGGAAGCGGCTCAGGTTGGCAAAACTGGAGTAGCCGGTGCCGAAATCATCCAGCGCCAGCCCCACCCCGATCCTTTTCAGCTCCCGCATCCGGGCGATCGCCTCCTCCGGCTTGAGCATCAGCATGCTTTCGGTCAGCTCCAGGGTCAACCGGTCGGCCGGCACCCGGTATTGGGCCAGGGTGTCGCTCAGGATCTGACCAAGGCCATCACCGAGAAACTGGCGGGCGGAGACGTTGGCCGCCACCCGGATCCCGCCCAGCCCCTCCCGACGCCAGGCCTCCATCTGCCGGCAGGCCTCGGCAATAACCCAGGCCCCCATCTCGGCGATGATGCCGCTGCGCTCGGCCACCGGAATAAAATCCCCGGGCGGCACCAGACCGTGGCCGGGTCGTTGCCAACGGATCAGGGCCTCAACCCCGGTTATCTTCCCGCTGAGCAGGGCCATCTTGGGCTGGTAGTAGAGCAGAAACTCCTGTTGCTCCAGAGCCCGGCGCAGGGCGCTCTCCAGGTCCAGATTCCGGCGGGCCAGCTGATTGAGCGAGGAGGTGGCAAAGGAGAATTGATTGCCGCCCGCCTCCTTGGCCTGGCGGACCGCGGCATCAGCCCCGGTCAGCAGGGTGGCCACCGTGTCGCCCTCCTGGGGGTAGACACTGATCCCGATGCTGGCCTGCAGATAAATCTCGCTGCCGTCGGCCAGGGCAAAGGGCTGGGCCAGGGTCTCCTTGACCCACTGGGCCTTAAGCCCCGCCTCCTGGTGATCCTTGAGGGCCTCTAAAACCATGGCAAACTCGTCACCGGCCAGCCGAGCCAGGGTATCCTCGGCCCGCAGGCGCTCCCGCAGCCGGGCGATCACCTCCACCAGCAGCTGATCGCCGGCGGCATAACCCAGGCTTTCGTTGATGGCCCGAAAACGATCGATATTTAGCAGCAGGACCGCCAGCTTGCTCTTTTCCCGCCGAGCCCGCTCCAGGCTGTGTTCCAGGCGCGCCTCCAGGAGCAGGCGATTGGGCAGACCGGTGAGGGGATCATGGTGGGCCAGATGCTGCAACTTCTCCTCGCTGCGCCGCAGCCGGGTAAGATCGGTCTTCACCGCCACATAGTGACTGGGCCGCTTCTGTTCATCGTAAACCGTGCTGATCGAAAGCAGCTCGGGATAGATCTCCCCGTTCTTACGCCGGTTCCAGATCTCCCCCTGCCAGTAGCCATCCCTCTTGAGATGGGCCCACATGGCCTGATAGAAAAGGCGATCGTGACGACCGGAGTTGAGAATCCGGGGTTTTTGGCCCACCACCTCCTCCCGGCTATAGCCGGTGATGGCACTGAAAGCGGGATTGACCGCGATGATGGTGGAAGTCAGATCGGTGATCATCACCCCGTCCCGGCTGGCTTCCAGGGCGGCGACCTGCAGACGCGACCGCTCTTCGCTGGCCCGTAGGGCCGCCTGTTCCCGCAACAGCTGGCGCAGACGCACCGCCTGCTCCAGGGTGGCGGGCAGGCCGAAAAGATAGCCGGGTTGTTTGATCAGGTAGTCGGTTACCCCCAGGTGCAGGGCCGCAGCCACCTCCTCTTCGTCGCCCCGTTCACCAACCAGCACCACCGGCAGATTAAACTCCGGATCATCGCGCAGGGTTTTGACGATCTCCAGGGCATCGAGATCGGGGATCTGGGCATTGAGCAGCAGCAGATCGTAAGGGAGCGGGGCTTGCCGACCTCCCCCCACCAGGGTCAGCAGCTCCCGCCCCCCGGCCACCGTCTCCAGGGTGATGTGGGGGGCGTGGGTTTCAAGATGGCGGCGGGCCCGCTCGATATCCCCCCGATTGTGTTCGGCATAAAGCACCCGCAAGGCCCGGTGCCAATGAGCCGCGTTCTCCCGGTAGTGGGCCAGGGCGGCAGCCAGGGCCCCCGGCAGTCGCTCCAGATAATCCCCCTCCTTGACCAGATAGTCATCGGCGCCGGCCCGCAGGGCGGCGACGGCGGCCGCCCGACTGCCGGAGCCGGTGAGCAGCACCACCGCCAGGGGCAGTTTTCGGGCCCGGATCTGCCCCAGTACCTCCAGACCGTTGCCGTCGGGCAGACGCAGATCAACCAGCACCACATCGTAGGCCGGAGGCCCGGGAGCCAGCAACTCCATGGCCGCGGCCACGCTGCCCACCACCTCCAGCCGATGTTGGGGCGCCAAGCGGGCCAGGGCCCGCCGGGTCAGATCGGCATCGGCGGGACTGTCCTCAAGGTAGAGGATTCGAAACGGAGGTAAATCAATCATCATTCTCCCCTGCTGCTCCGCCGCCGGCCAGCCCGAGCTTTTGCGGAATTTCCAAAAGGAAGACGGCACCCCGGCCGGGCGTGGACTCCGCCCACACCCGACCGCCCATTCGGCGCACCGCCTTGCGGACCAGAGCCAGCCCCACCCCGGTTCCGGGGCGATCAGCGCCCGCCTCCAGGCGGGTGAAGATCTCGAAGATCCGGTCGGCAAATTTCATCTCAAACCCAATTCCGTTGTCCCGGACACTCAGCAGCAAGCTCCCCTCGCGCAGCTCTCCGGCGATGGTGATCCGGGGCGGGGCGGCACCGCGGCTGAATTTGATGGCGTTATCCACCAGGTTGCGCAAGGCCATCTCCAGGCCGTCGGAATCGACCCACACCTTGAGGTCGGGAACCGCCACCGCCAGTTGCACCCCGGCGGCGGCCATCTCCTCCCGGCAACCGGCCACCACCCGCTGCACCAGATCGAGCAGGGCCACGGACTTGAGGCCCATCTGCCGCCGCTCCAGGCGGGAATAGGCCAGCAGCGCGTTGATCAGCTCCCGCATCTGCTCAACCCCCCGGCAGATGTTGGCGATAAAGGCGCGCCCCTCATCGTCCAGCCTGGCGGCATAATCCCGTTCCAGCAGACGGCAATAGCCTTCGATGCCGCGCAACGGTGCCTTGAGATCATGGGAGACCGAATAGGAAAAAGCCTCCAGCTCTCGATTCAGCTCCGCAAGTTGAGCGGTTCGCTCAGCCACCTGTTCCTCCAGTTCAAGTTTCATTTGCTGATCCCGGGCCACCGCCAGGGCCAGCAGGGCGAACCCGTGGGCCCGGCGCTGGCGACGCCAGAGGAGAAAGACCCCCGCCGCCGCCCCCAGCAAGAGGAGCA
The DNA here is from genome assembly GCF_044068625.1 of Desulfurivibrio modestus. Lineage (NCBI taxonomy): Bacteria > Pseudomonadati > Thermodesulfobacteriota > Desulfobulbia > Desulfobulbales > Desulfobulbaceae > Desulfurivibrio > Desulfurivibrio modestus. The sequence continues at coordinate 138,425 of NZ_JBIPKH010000004.1, read as the reverse complement.
GGACCACCAGCAGCAACATCCACAGCCGTTCCCGCAGGGGGGCGTAAGCCTCGGCCGTGTCGAGCCTGGTCACCAGAAACCACTCGGAATCCGGCACCGCCAACAGGACCGCGATCTCCGCCACTCCCCGGTGGTTGCGCCCCTCAACCAGCCCCTCCCGCCCCAGAACCGCCTGCACCGCCGGCATCTCCCGCCGAGCCAGGGATAGCCGCAGCTTCAGAGCGGCATCCGGGTCCTCTCCATGGGGGCTGAGGAACAGCACCCCATCCCCCTCCCGGCGCACCAGCAGGGTTTCTCCACTCTGGCTGGTGCCGGGCCAGGCGGCCAGGAAGGGAAAGAGAAAACGGCGGGCCTCGACCAGGCGGATCAGGAAGGCCAGGGGGCGACCATCCTCCGGGGACCTGATGGGCACCACCCAGACCAGGCGAATCTTCCCGCTGGGACAGCGATAAAGGTCGCTGCGCTCCACCTGGTTCCGCCGCTGGGCCCGGGCGATGGTGGTCAGGATGGTCTGGTCCAGCTCCAGGCAGTCACCAAGGCCGTGCAGGATGCGCCGCTGGGCATCAACCAACAATAACCCATCGTAGTCGTGGGTGGCAAACTGGCTGGCCAACCGAGCCAGCACAATCTCCCGGTCCACCTGAGAGCCGTGCCCCAGCCACTGCTCCACCCGGGCAGCAAAACCCTGGTTAGCGGCCAGCTCCAGGCCTTGGATCCGAGCCTCCCGCAACCAAGCGGCAATCCGCTCGACCTTGAGGGCGGCCACGGCGTTTAGTTGCTGGGCAATGGCCGCCAGATGCTCCTTTTCATGATGGCGCACCGAGACAAAACCGGCGGTTACAATGCCGCCGATCAGCACCAGAAAGATCAGCACCAGGGCGTAATGGAGCGGCGAAGCGCCGCCCCCGGCCCAGGAGCCACTCCGCCACAACCGGCGCGCCGCCAGCAGCTGCAGGGCGGTGGCCAACAAGAAAAAGGCCAGGGAGGTGGGCAGAGCCGGCGGCACCTGGCCGCTGCCTTGCAATAGCGGCGCCCCAATCAGGTAGGCCAGCAGCAGGGCGAAACCCAGCAGACTGAGCAGGGAAGCGCAGCCCAGCCCCAGGAGCGGGCGCAGGGGCCACCACCGGCCCCTCTCTCCGGCAGCCAACGCCAGCAGGGCGAAACCGGCCAGCAAAAAGGAGAAGGCGGTCAAGGGCGACATATGGCCCAGGGGAACCCCGTTGAACAGCCCGGCAATCTCCAAGCCCAGATGTTCAACGACCCAATAGGTTCCGCCCAGGGCGGAGAGCAGCAGGAGCAATGCGGCCGCCCCCAAGGCGCCGGCCAGGAGGGCCACGGCCCGGGAGCGTTGGGGAGAGGGGCGTTCGGAGTTCGCCGCCAGCACGCCGCCGCCATAAAGGGTAAAAAAGAGGGCGGTGCTGGGGGCCATGGGAATCTTGCCGGCCCCGAAAGAGGTCAGCCGAGGCAGCTCCATCAGCCAGCCGCCCAGGGCCAGGGCCCCCAGGCCGATCACGGCCAGGGCAAAACCCGCCGCCAACCGGGCCAAAAGTTCCGGCCTCGTTCCTGTCAGACTGTCGCCTCGCGACCCGTCGTTCATCGGGCTCTTCTCCTTCCCGCTTCAAGACCAATTGCGGCAACTGGGGAAATCGCCACAAACATCCATTGATTTTAGTCTCACATCTCGCCTCAAAAAGCAAGTCCCACAAACGGCAGACGGGCCTTCCCCCTCTAAGAAAGGGGCACCACCCCAAGAGTTTCTTGCCAACCGGAGCGGCTGGGTTTATATTGGGTGGCTTATCCCTGTCCCGTGCGACCCCAACAAACCCAACCCTGGTTACTTGCCGATGAGTTATCCCCGCAGCATGACCGCTTTCGGCCGCGGCGAGGCCGTCGACCAGGAACGCACCTGGACCGTGGAGGTGCGTTCGCTCAACCATCGCTACCGCGATATCAAGGTCCGCCTGCCCCGCCAGTACGCCCCCCTGGAAGAGATGATCAAGCGGGAGGTGGCCGCCGCTTACAGCCGGGGCCATGTGGAGGTCTCCCTTTACCTGACCGGGGAAGCCGCCGCGCCCTCCCTGGCGGTGAATCTGCCCCTGGCCCGGGAATACCTGCATGCCCTTGAACGGTTGCGGGTAGAGTTAAGCTTGACCGACCGGCCCGACCTGGCCATGCTGCGGGAGCTGCCGGGAGTTCTCAGTCCGGAGGAGGAGCGGCCGGAAGAGCCCGAGGCCGCTTGGCCGTTGATCCAAACGGCCCTGAATGCCGCCCTGGCAAACACCGGGCTGATGCGGGAGAGCGAGGGAGAGGCCACCAAACGGGAGCTGCTGACCCGGCTGGCCGGAATTAGCCGGGTGCTGGAGCAGCTGGAGGCCGATCTTCCCGCCCTGACCCAGCGGCGGCAGCACAAGTTGCGGGAAAGGCTGGAGAATCTGCTCAACGGGGTCGACCTGGACCCCTGGCGCCTGGCCCAAGAGGTGGCCTTGCTGGCCGACCGCAGCGATATCAGCGAAGAGATGGTCCGGCTGGACAGCCACCTCGATCAATTCGCCTCCTTTCTGGAGGCGGACGAACCCACCGGCCGGCGGCTGGATTTTCTCCTCCAGGAATTTTTTCGGGAGATCAACACCATCGCCTCCAAGATCAACGACTCGCAGGTGGCCCACCTCAGCGTGGAGTTGAAAAACGAAGTGGAAAAGATGCGCGAACAGGTCCAGAACCTGGAGTAGCGGGGAGAACAACGGCATGGATCAACGAATGATCAATGTGGGGTTCGGCAACGCGGTGGCGGCCGGGCGGGTGCTGGCGGTGGTCAACCCCAAGTCCTCGCCGATGAAGAAGCTGCGGGACGAGGCCAGGGAGCAAAAAAGGCTGATCGACGTAACCGAGGGAAGACGGACCCGCTCGATCATCATCCTGGACAGCAACCACCTGATCCTCTCCTCGGTCCAGCCGGAAACCATCACCCTGCGCTATAGCGCCGGGGCCGAAGCCCGCGGCAAGGGCGAAGAGGAACAGCCCATCAAGGAGATCAAGCTATGAGCCAGGGTTGCCTTTTTGTCGTCTCCGCCCCTTCGGGGGCGGGCAAAACCACCTTGCTGAAACGGATTCTGACCACCACTCCCCGGGCCGGGTTTTCGGTTTCCCACACCACCAGGGCACCCCGGGCCGGCGAACAGGACGGGGCGGATTACCATTTCGTGGACCGGGCGACCTTCGACCGGATGCGGGAGCGGCAGGAGTTCCTGGAGTGGGCCGAGGTGCATGGCAACTTTTACGGCACCAGCCGCCGGGCGGTCCAGGCAGCCCTGGACCGGGGCGAGGACATTTTCCTCGATATCGATGTCCAGGGGGCCCGCCAGATCCGCGATCTGCGCGAGATTGCCGCCGTCTTTCTCTTCATCGCCCCCCCCTCCCCCGCCGTGCTGGAGCAGCGGCTCCGGGGCCGTAACACCGACCAACCCGAGGTGATCGCCCTGCGGCTGGAAAACGCCCGCCGGGAGATGGTGGAGGCCTCCTGGTATGACTATCTGATCGTCAATGACCAGCTGACGGCGGCGGAGGCCCTGCTCCGGGCGATCATCATCGCCGAGCGCTGCCGGCGGCGGCGCGGGCCCGACGGCCGGCCCCTGCCCCCCTATCAGGGCCAGGAGGCCGGGGCCGAGGGATGAAAAAGCCGCGCCGAAGTAAAAGCGAACCGGGGGTTGACGGCCCCGCCGGCACCGCCATGATCTGGGGCATTCATCCGGTGAGCGAACTGCTGCGCCGCCGTCCCAACCTGGTTCTGACGGTTTTCCTGGCTCCGGAACGGGATGACGCCAAGGCGCGGAACATCGGCGAACTGGCCGTCCACCACCGGATCCGGGTCCAGCAGGGTCTGCCGCCGGAGCAGGCCGAAACCACCGCCCATCAGGGGGTGGCGGCCCTGATCAAGACTCCGACCCCACTCTCCCTGGGGGAGCTCCTGGCCCGGACCACCGGCCCCCCCCTGCTGCTGATGCTGGATTCCTTGCAGGACCCGCACAATCTGGGAGCGGTGATCCGCTCCGCCGCCGCCTTCGGGGTCAACGGCGTAATCCTTCCCAAGGATCGCAGCGCCCCCATCACCGGCACGGTGATGAAGGCGGCCGCCGGCACCCTGCCGCTGGTGGAGATCTGCCAGGTAACCAATCTGGCCGATTCCCTGCGCAAGCTCAAGGAGCAGGGGTTCTGGATCTACGGCGCTGCCGGCGATGCCCCGACCACCATCTACCAGACCGACTTCAACGGCCCCATCTGCCTGGTGGTGGGGAACGAGCAGAAGGGAATCCGCCCCCTCCTCCGCCGCCACTGCGACTTCCTGATCTCCATCCCCCTGGCCGCCGGGGTGGAGTCCCTCAACGTCTCGGTGGCGGCCGGAATCATGCTGGCCGAGATCAGACGGCGGCAGCTCCCCCCCTCAGTCGGCTGAAAAAGGAGAGCCGATCTCCACCCGCTCAACCTGCATGCTGCCCGCGTCCAGAATGGCAAAACCGGGCTGGTCATCCTTGCCCAGCAGCTCGCCGGGATTGATCAGCAGGGTCGGCCCGATCCGCTCCACCTGATAGCGATGGTTATGACCGCAGCAGACCACATCGAAGTTGCCCGGCGCCGCCAGGCCCCGGGCCAACTGGGGATAGTGGGTGAAGGCGAACTTCAGGCCGGCCGCCTCCACCGCCCCGAAATCACCGTGATGGGTGAGGGAGGGAAACCTGGTTCCGCAAAACTGGGCGATCAGATGCTTGTCGCCGGGGTTGTTGCCGTAAACCAGATGCACCGCTCCGCCAAATCGGGCCAGCTCATCCAGCATGAAGGGGGAAACCAGGTCGCCGCAATGGATGATCATCCCCACCTGGTAGGCGTTGCAATAGGTCACCGCCGCCCGCAGGTTGGCGATCTGGTCGTGGGTATCCGACATAATGGCGACACGCATCTCAACAAACTCCTTTTCCTAACAAATTACGGTTCACTGACCGAGAATTTCGGTACCATCGGGCGGGGTGAAGCGATAAAAGTCGGGGGGCAGTTCCGGATCGAGTTCGATCCGGGAGAAGGTCAGGGTGGTGACGCTGCCGAAGTGGTCGACAATCTCCAGGCGGCGGATCAGAAAACTGTCCCGGTCGGCCTCCAGATCAAGATACTCCACCTGGGGGTGCAGTTCGCGGGGCACCAGCCGCAGGAGATGGCCCCGGCCGGGACGGGCCTCGGCGGCCGGAACCTCCTCGACGCTGAAATCACGCAGCAGATCACCGGTGCCGGAGAAGAAGGCGTAGGTGACATCGCTCTCCAGATAGTCAGCCACATCCCGCAACATCAGCTGCCGGCTGGCGGCGAAATAGAGCCGGACCTGACGGCCGTCGCTGACCAGGACCTGATGATCGGGAAAATCATATTCCCAGCGCATCTGGTGGGGCTTGCGGAAGATCACCGTGCCCGCGCCCTCCCGCTGGCGCCCCCCCATGGGCATGGTGGTCAACTGCCGGAATTGGGCCCGGAAACTGCCGGTCTGGTTATAGGTTTCCTGTAATTGCCGGGCCACCCTTTCCAGCTCGGTGGGGGCATCGGCGGCCGGGGCCGGAGCTGGAGCCAGAAGCAGCAACAGGGCCAGCAGCAAAGCCAACCTGGACCCAAGCCCGGGGTGACGGGGATAAAAGTTGATTCCTTTGCTCATCTGCCTTCCATTATTGATCGCCGGTATTATTGATCGCCGGTATCGTCGGCCGGCCGCAACTCCATGTTCCGGCCGAAAATACGGCGGGCGATCTGGGCCGCCGCTTCGGTAACGTCCGACACATAGTAGAGGTTTTCCCCCTCGCCGCGATGGCTCAGGGTTTGGGCCACCTCCGGGTTGGTGGTCAGAAAGTCCCGGAGATCGGCGGCTAAAGCCCGGGAGGAGTCGATCACCTTGACCCGATCCCCAATCCGGCGCTGGATCAACTCCTTGAGCAGGGGATAGTGGGTGCAGCCCAGCACCAGGGTGTCCACCTGCTGCTGCTTCAGGGGGGCCAGATAGCGGCGCAGAATCATCTTGGTCTCCCGCTTGTCGAGCCAACCCTCTTCCACCAGGGGCACCAGCAACGGGCAGGGGGCGGAGAAAACCTGAAAATCATCCCGCCGCTCCCGGATCAGCCGCTCATAAACCCCGCTACGAATGGTGGCCCGGGTGCCGATCACTCCGACCCGCCCCCCGGCGCTGGATCGCACCGCCTGCTCCACCGCCGGTCCGATCACCTCGAAGATGGGCAGATCATAGGTGGCCCGCAAGCGTTCCGCCGCGACACTGGCCGCCGAGTTGCAAGCAACCACAATCAGTCTGGCCCCCCGGGCCAGGAGGAAATCCACGTTCTGACAGGAGTAGCGGGAGATGGTATCGGGACTTTTGGAGCCGTAAGGGGTGCGGGCCAGATCCCCGAAATAGACCAAGCGGTAATCCGGCAGGGCCTGCTCGATGGCCCGGGCCACCGTCATTCCCCCCACCCCGGAATCGAATATACCTATCATGGAAAGGAATTTTACGCCTTTTTGGCAGCGGCCCGGGGGGCTCTCCTGACCTTACCCTTGCCGGAGCGTTCGGCAATGGACTTGCGCAAGTTGGCCGGCAAACCGCGGGCCTTGCCCGCCTTTTTGCGGCGATCGGACAACTCCTTGGCGCATAAGGCCTGGCGCAGGGGCAGACCCCACTTCTTACGGTACTCCCGTCCGGTAAGGCCATGGGACTTCAGGTGCTTGGGGGAGATCATCTTGAACTCCTGGCCACACTCCAGACAAACGATCTTATGTTTCTGGATCGACTTCTCCGGGCTGATTGGCGGCTCGGCACCACCACCTGCGGCCGCCGCACCCTGGGCTTCATCCAGCTGCAAACCTCGCAGAGCGTTATATGTGGCCTGCAATGCCTGGGCAACTTCTTCGGCAGTCATGCTTGTAGAAGAACACTGGGCCTGCACAAGTTCGGCCGCCATCTCCACCAGTGATTTAGCCATTGTCATCCTCCATCGGATTTTATTAACAGGTGAAGGGGGAAGCTATCGCAGGAAGCTTAAAGTTGCAACATTTTTTACTGCTAATTTCAAAAGCGATCAGTAATCACCACTTCATCTAAAGTAAGTTGACCACCACGGGGCCAGGCAGGCTTAAGCCCCTTGCCGATGGCGACGCACATGGTCACCAGATGATCCTCCGGCAGATTGATCAGCCGGGAAACCGCTTCATAGTCGAAGCCGTCCATGGGGCAGGATTCATAGCCCATGGCCTTGGCGGCCAGCATCAGGGTCTGGGCGGCAATCCCGCAGGAGCGCATCGCCTCATCCCGCTGCACCTGGGGTTTATCGCGATAATAGGCTTCAATGGCCGGGAGGATGAACCCCTGCACCTCCTCGGTGGCATTGCGCCAATAACGGGCCGGCTCCTTCTCCCAGCTTTTAAGATCGGCACAGAGCACGATGAAAAGAGAGGAGTCGGTAACCTGGGCCTGATCCCAGGCTTCCGCCCGGATCAGCTGGCGGAGGATGGGGTCTTTCACCACCACGAAACGCCAGTTCTGAATATTAAAGGCGGTGGGAGAGAGCATGGCCAGGGAGAGCAGCTTGCGCTCGTCGGCCTCACTTATGCGGTGGCTGGGATCATAAAGCTTAACGGCCCGACGACCTTCGATCGCTTTGATGGTGTCCATGGCTTATCTCCTGACGGCAAGGGGCGGGGGCAGATCGAGCTTGACAGCCCCCGACCACAGTGATTAGGTACAGGGTTAAAAGTATGCTCGCACAGCATAACCCAGTGGGGACGAATTGACCAGCCCTTACCCCCGACGCCAACCCCCCGGATCAAACTCAGCCGCAAGATCGCCATGACCAGCCTCGCCAAACCGGACCCCGCCGAACTGCGACACCTGCTGACCGATCTGCGCGGCCTGATTCTGCTGCATCAGAGCGTTGGGATTAACAGCTATCCAGCCTCCCCCGAGCTGGCCCGTTTACTGAAGCCGCCGCCGGTCGGGGCCGCCGGAACCACCAGCAAACCTCCAACGACCGGAACTGGCAAACCACCCGCGGGCGGTCCGGCGAGCCGGGCTCCAGCCGCGCCGGCCAAACCGGGGTCGCAGCCGGTGAGGGGGGGCGATCTGACCGCCCTGCAAACCCGGCTGGGGGAGTGTCGCCGCTGCCTACTGCGTGGCCAGACGACCCGGCCGGTTTGCGGTCAGGGCAACCTCCGGGCCCGCCTGCTGATCATCGGCGCGGCCCCGGGTCCGGCGGAAGAGGCGGTCGGCCTACCCTTCCAGGGAGAGGCCGGGGCCCTGCTGGACCGGATGCTGGCCGCCATCAAGCTCAAGCGGGAGGAGATCTATCTGACCACCCTGGTCAAATGCGCCCCTCCCAACTCCCGCCCCCCCACCCCGGAAGAGGTCCGGGAATGCCTGCCCAACCTGCTGGCCCAGATCGCCGCCCTGCGGCCGGCCCTGATCTGCACCCTGGGCCAGGAGCCGGCCCAGGCCCTGCTGCGCAGCCAACTCAATCTCCTGCAGTTGCGGGGCAGGGTCCACGACCTTCAGGGGATTCCCCTGATCCCAACCCTGGCGCCGGAATTTCTCCTGCTCAATCCGGAGATGAAAAAGGCCGCCTGGGAGGATCTGCAGCTGCTCCAGAAAAGGCTGGCTCGCTTCCTTTAACAGTCCGTTGAAAAAGCCATCCCTGGCTTTTTCAACTAACGGTTGGCCAAAGATGGCTTTGGCCAACCTCACGAATTCATTGCCACTTTCAGTGCCAACGAATTCGGCGGCCCGTCCATGGGCCTTAACAGCCCGTTTTTCAACGGGCTGTTAAGGCCGGAAGTCCCGGGATTGCAGGTCCAGCCGGCGAAGAATTTTCTGCAGAGCCGCCCGGCTCAGGCCGGCCGTTTCCGCCGCCCGGGTAACGTTGCCCTCGCAAACCGTAAGCAGCTGGCGGACATAGTCGTCGGTGAACCGCTCCACCAACTGGTCCCGGCAGCGCAGATAGGGCTCGATGCCGCCGTCGCCGACGGCGGCGGTCAGACCGGGGGCTTGCCCCCCAAGACGGCCACCGCCATCCCCCACCGCCTTGATCTCCGCCAGACTGATCTCCCGCTCCGGGGCAAACAACACCACCCGCCGGACAAAATTCTGCAACTCCCGGACATTGCCCGGCCAGTCGCGGCGGGCGATCTCCCCCATGGCGGCCACCGAGAAGCTTTTCGGGGGCAGGTTCAGCTCCCGGCAGGCGGCCCGCAGGAAATAATCGGCCAAAAGGGGCAGATCCTCCCGGATCTCCCCCAGGGATGGGGTGCGCAGGGTGACCACGTTGAGGCGGTAATAAAGATCCTCGCGAAAGGTGCGCTCCCGGATCTTGGCCTCCAGATCCTGATTGGTGCTGGAGATGATCCGGACATCCACTTTAACCGAACGCTCGCTGCCCACCGGGCGAATCTCCTGCTCCTGCAAGGCCCGCAGCAGTTTGGTCTGGACCGAAACCGGGATATCTGCCACCTCGTCCAGCAGCAGGGTTGAGCCATCGGCCTCGGCAAACAATCCGGAATGGTCGCGATCAGCCCCGGTGAAAGCCCCCTTGCGGTGGCCAAACAGCTCACTCTCCAGCAGATGTTCGGGGATGGCCGGACAGTTGACGGTCACCATCTGCCGCCGCCCGCGGGAACTCAAATCGTGGATCGCCCGGGCCGCCAGCTCCTTGCCGGTGCCGGACTCGCCGCGGATCAGGACGCTGTAATCGGTGCGGGCCAGGGCCTGGATGGCATCGTAAAGCTTGCGCATGGGCGGCGACTGGCCGACAAAACCGGCAAACCCCGCCTGTTCGGGCAAACGTTGACGCAGGTTCATGTTTTCCCGCAGCAGGCGGCCCCGCTCCAGGGCCTTCTGCAGAACCCGTACCAGATCGGGGATCTCGAAGGGTTTGGTGATGAAGTCGTAGGCTCCGCGCTTGACCGCCTCCACCGCCGTTTCAATGCCGCCATAAGCGGTCATCATCACCACCGTCACCCAGGGGTCCAGCTCCTTGACCGCGCTCAACAGCTCCAGACCATCCATCTCCGGCATCCGGATATCAAGGAGCAGCACATCCACACTCTGCTCCCCCACCACCGCCAGGGCCTCAGCGGCCCGATGGCGGGTGATCACCTCCAGATCCGCCAGCTCCCGGGGCAGAATGCGGCCCAGGGCCTCCAGCAGATCCCGCTCGTCATCCACCACCAGCAAACGCGCCGCCATTATCGCTCCCCTTCCAGTTCCGAATCATGCGCCACCACCGGCAGATCCAGGACAAAGCAGGTCCACTCGCCCAACTGGCTGCTCACCTCGATCTCGCCCCCATGTTCCTTGATGATTCCATAGCTTACCGACAATCCCAGGCCGGTACCCTCGCCGGTCCCCTTGGTGCTGAAAAAGGGATCGAAGATCTTGCCCAGGTTTTCCGGGGCGATCCCCCGGCCGTTGTCCCAAACCCGCACCCGCGCCACGCCGGCCTCGGCCAGCCAACTGCTGCCGATCTCGATTCGCCCCCCGCCCTCGGGCATGGCCTGGCGGGAATTCATCAGCAGATTGAGGATCACCTGCTTGATCTTATTGACATCAAGCCACAACCGGGGCAGCTCGGGAGCCAGCTCAAGCCTGACCTCCACCCCCTGCTTGCTGAATTGGGGCGCCACCATCCCGGCCACCTCTTCGATCACTCGGTTCAGCGAGGCCTGCTCCTTGTTGCCCGCCCCCCCTCGGGCAAAATCAAGCAGATCACCGACAATTCGCTTGCAGCTGCGGGCCTGTTTTTCAATCACCTCCAGATCCCGCAAGGCCTGGGGATCGGTCAGGGCCTGCCGCTTAACCAGATCGAGATAGCAGAGGATAATTCCCAGGGGGTTGTTGATCTCATGGGCCAAGCCCGCCACCAGTTGGCCCATGGCCACCATCTTTTCGGCCTGGCGAATCTTCTCCTCCAGCTCCTTCTGCTGGAGGCGAGCCTCGGTAAGACGCAGGGCCCGGGTGCGATCCTCCACCCGACTTTCCAGTTCCCGGGCATATCGGCGCAACTGCTCCCGGGTGCGATGCAGGTGGCCGGCCATGGTGCAGGCCGCCACGGTCAACTCGGCCAGCTCATCCTTATAGGGCAAGGTGCGGGAGCCCCCGGCCAACTCCGCCGCGCACCCATCGGGATCGGGGGGGGAGGGCTCACCGTGATCCTGGAAGATCTCCAGCAACCCTCGCAGATTGATCACCACCATCCGGTGAAAAAAGAAGTTTAAGACCATGAAAACCATGGCCATGCCGGCAAAAACCACCAAAAAGATCGAAACCGCCTTTTCCCGGGCCTTGGCCAGGGCCGCCTCCACCGGCACCCCCACCGCGATCAGGCCGGCCAGCTCCCCCGGATGGCGACCAAAGCCCCGCTCGGCCCCGTAAGCATCAACCAGAACCGCCGGGGCCGCCTCCGGCAAACCGTGACAAACCAGACACTCCTGCTCGAAGCGAACCGGGCGGAAGCGCATGAACCACTTCTCCCGGTGCTCCCCCTCCACCAGGCCCCGCCACTCGGTCAGTTGCGGGTTTTCGCCAAAAAAGCCGATCATCCGCAACTCCAGCGGATTGGCCTCGTAGCGGGGATTACGGGCGTTGATCGCCACCCGCCGGTAATTGAACTCCTCCATGGCCGGGGCCAGGCGCTCCACCACCGCCCGCCCCACATAGGAGGTGGACATCGCCTCGGGGACGAAGTAATCAGGACCCAAGTGGCGATACATGGCCGGTCGCAGCTCCTCGCGGACATAGGAGCGGCTGGCCTCCACCGCCGCCATCACCAGCTCCGACTTGGCATGGGCCGCCTGCTCCAGCTGACTTTTTTCGTGGTGATAGATAATCAGGGCCATCATCAGGCAGTTGAACAGCAGAATCAGGCCGGTAACCAGCAGAAATTTGGCCTGGACGCCCATGGAATCCCGCAGCGGCCGCCGCACCCTGCCGCCACGGGCATCATTGATCTGATCCATCCGGTTCTGCTCTCCGCTCATCAACACCTCCCCAACCTGTAAACGGCCCAGCGCCAGCGATCCAGCACCGTTAGCCACCGTGCCCGTGGGAGATTATAGCGCAATTCACTGTGCTATTCACCCCAGAACACCCCAGGGACACTCCAGGCGCCAACTCCGGTTGGCACCTGTTGCCGCAGGTAGGCACCAGAAGGGCCGCTTCAGGATCGCCGGCCATGACCGCCCACCCCGTCCCCACCTGATAACATCTCGTTTTAAAAGGTAAAAAATATATTATCGCAACCATCACCGGCCCTGGAACGATTGTTGCTAATTGGCGACCATGACGGCGACCATCACCGCCACGACAATTTAGGAGACCAAACCTCAACAAAGGAGGCCACCATGAAGCTGCTCGTGCCCCATGACGGTTCGGACCAGGCTTACAAAACCTTGGATGAGGTTGTAAAGCTGGCCGGCAAACTCGGCGAAGCCGAGATCATCGTGCTGATCGTCGTACCCGACCTCTGCCTGCTGGACGTCGGCATCGACGAATGTAAGAGCATCACCGACACCCTCCACAAGGAGGCCGAAGGGATCAGGGAGAAGATCAAGGACAAACTGGCCGGCAGCGGTTTCAGCGCCGAGGTGCTGATCAAGCCCGGCTCGGCCGAGGATTGCATTTTGGACAGCTCCGACGAAATCAAAGCCGACCTGATCGTCATCGGGGCCGGGGGCAAACATGGCCATGGCGGTCGGGGCGCCTTGGGCAGCGTGGCCCACAAAGTGGTCAGCAGGAGCAGCCGCAGCGTCCTGGTGATCCGCTGAGCCCGCCCCAGACAATGTAATGCCAGACGAGGAGGAAACAGATATGACCGCGCCAACCAATAGCGATGTAGTTGTTGATAAAGGAAAATGGGAATGGTCGGAGATGTGGAAAAAGGAGGACTGGTGGGCGATCTGGCTGGGGTTTGCGATCCTGGCGGTGGGCCTGATGATCTTCCTGCCCCGCCCCCCGGCCGAGATGCATGAAAAGTTAACCCGCGCCGAGAACACCCTGAGTGCCGAAGCGGCCCGGGCCACCTTCCAGACCATCGAGTGGCATCTGGCCAATGATGCCAAGTCGGGCCTGCGGGCCCGCAACGAACCCTATGCCAAGAGCATCGGCCAATGGTTGCAGCGGCCCGGCCGCTGGAGCTCCAATCCCCTGGAATCGCTCTATCTGAGCGAGGAGGCGGCGGCGGCCCGCCGGGCGGCGGCCCTGCCCGCTTACGAAGAGGCCCAGGAGAAAACCAAAGCCGCCCTGGCCAACGCCAAAACGGCCCAGGCCATGGCTGAAGCGGCGGGATTCCAGAGTACAGCGCTCAACGACCAGGCCGAGACGGCGATCAGTGAATGGCGCCAGGCCCGGGAAAAGGAGCGGGGCAGCCTGCGCAGCCGAGCCACCGTCCAGGCTTACAACAAGATTCCCTACCTGATCGGCGCCCTGGTGATCACCATGCTGATCTTCTCCATCGGCACCCGCTTCATGGGAATCAGCACCGCCAAATTCATCCAGGGGTTCTGGTTTGTCTTTCTGCTGGCGGTGGTCGCCGAGATCATCGGCAACCAGACCACCATGCGGGAGTATGGTTTCGGGGCCATCATCTGGGCGATTCTGGGCGGGATGCTGATCAGTAACACCGTGGGCACCCCGGCCTTCCTCAAAGCGGCGTTGCAGACCGAATATTTCATCAAGACCGGCCTGGTGCTGCTGGGCGCGGAGATCCTGTTCGGCAAGATGCTGGCCATCGGCCTCCCGGGCATCTTCGTGGCCTGGGTGGTAACCCCCACCGTCCTGATTCTGACCTACATCCTGGGCCAGAAGGTGATCGGCCTGCAATCGAAAACCCTCAATATTACCGTTTCGGCCGACATGTCGGTATGCGGGGTCTCGGCGGCCATCGCCACCGCGGCGGCCTGCCGGGCCAAGAAGGAGGAGCTGACCATCGCCATCGGGATGTCGATGCTCTTCACCGCGGTGATGATGATCGCCCTGCCCACCTTTATCGTGGCGGTGGGGATGCACCCGGTACTGGGCGGCGCCTGGATCGGCGGCACCATCGACTCCACCGGCGCGGTGGTGGCGGCCGGCGCCTTCCTGGGTGAGACCGGGATGTTTGTCGCGGCCACCATCAAGATGATCCAGAACGTGATGATCGGGATCATCGCCTTCGGCGTGGCGGTTTACTGGTGCGCCCGGGTTGATTGCGTCCAGGGCCAGACGGTGAGCAAGATGGAGATCTGGTACCGCTTTCCCAAGTTCGTCCTGGGCTTTATCTCCGCCTCGATCATCTTCTCCGCCATGCTTGCCTACATGGGCAGCGTCGGTGATGTGATGATCGACCAGGGCGTGCTGCGCGGCTTCAGCCGGCCGCTGCGGGATTGGTTCTTCATCCTGGCCTTTGCCAGCATCGGTCTCTCCTCCAACTTCCGGGAGATGGCCGCGCACTTCAAGGGCGGCAAACCGGCCATTCTCTATGTCTGCGGCCAGAGCCTCAACGTGGCTCTGACCCTGCTGATGGCCTACATCATGTTCTTCCTGGTCTTCCCGGGGGTGACCGAGAGCCTGATGCAATAAGATAAGCTCCCGGCGGCAACCCCTCTTCAAGGGGGTCGCCGGGACAACTCCCCTGGATGGGTTTTAGGATTACAGCTATTGAGGAGCTAAAAGATGCCGACCACCATGGAGCAGACAAAACGGAAGCAAGCAAGCAGGGGCTGGGCCGGATTGCTGCTGGGGCTGGGCCTGTTCTGGCTGCTGACCTGGGTGGTACTGCCCTGGGGGCAAAACCTGCCGGGCTTACAGCCGGTGATGGCCGCGATAATCGCCGCCGACGTGGACACCAGCACCTACTGGTACAGCCAGTCGGAGAAGACCGCCGGCGCGGAAAACCATATCCGCAACGCCCTGCGCCATTGAAAGCAAGATGAAGTAGCAACACTGCAAGTTTACGGAAAACCGGTCCGGCTTGGGTTCCCTCCCCTCTCCTCCCCCAAGCCGGACCGGGCGACCGTAATCGTCGCGGCTGTCAGCCCCCCCCCTCCCTTGAAACAGCGAGCCCTTGGAGCGACCGACATCGAGATGCTACAGCAAGAGAGTTGGATGCCGAGATGGCTGGACCGCTTCGATGCCCGCACCTCCGCCTGGCTGGACAAACATTGCCAGGTGGTGCTGCGCCTCTCCCTGGCCATCATCTTCCTCTGGTTCGGAGCCCTCAAGCCGTTAGGACTGAGCCCCGAGGAGGAGCTGATCAAAAGCACGGTTTACTGGATCGAACCTTCCGCCTTTATCCCGATTCTGGGCTGGTGGGAGATGGCCATCGGCCTTGGTCTGCTCTGCCGCCCCCTGATTCGCGTCGCCCTGCTGTTGCTCATTCTGCAAATCCCCGGCACCATGCTCCCCCTGCTGCTGTTGCCGGAAGTCTGTTTTACCCGTTTCCCCTTCGGAGTCAGCCTGGAAGGGCAGTACATCATCAAAAATCTTTTCCTGGTTAGCGCCGCCTTCGTGATCGGCGGCAAGGTTCGACACACCAGCCGGTAAGCCGACGGTCAACACCCGGACAAAGGCGGATTCAGAAGAAGCGGCGCTGCTCCTCGGCCCGCAGTTCACGGCTTAGCCTGACCATCCGCCCATTGATCCGGCGAGCCTCTTCCCCGGGCTGAAAGGCCTCCAGCACCGCCTGCCCCACCTCCTCCTCCGCCCGGTTCAACCGGTCGAGAAAATCCCCATATTCGCCACTGTTACGATAGGCCCCCCGCAGCAGGCCCCGATAATCGGGAGCGGCTGCGAGCAGCAGACGGCGATAGTGCTCCTTGAGCAGTTCGATCTGGGCCGTCTGTCGCTCCAGCACCTTCAAGGCCTGGGGGGTGGGTTCGGGATGGGCCGCGAGAAACGAGGCTCGATAATCGGGGCCATCGCTGCCCAGCAATTCGGCCACCACCGCCTCCAAGGCGATTTTCCGAGTATGCAGCACCCCGTCGCAAAACCCCTGCAGCCCCGCCTTGTATTGCTGAATTTTATGGGCGTAATAGAGAAAGAGGATGGGGATCAGCACCAGCCAAACCGAAATTTTCGGCTTCTCCAGCACTTCCCGGGCCAGCCGCTTGGCGAAATCAAACTCGTAGTCACTGATCAGCCGCTGGTTCGCGCCAATGGATGGAGTCATCTGCAATCCTCCTCATAACTGTTCGGGGGTAAAGGCCAAAACCGCGTCGATCCGGTGGGCCCCCAGCATGATCATGGCCAGCCGATCAAGGCCCAGGGCGATTCCGGCGGCCGGGGGCATCAAGGCCAGCTCGGTGAGAAATTTTTCCGGCATGGGTGGCGGCCGCCGCCCGGCCGCCCGGATTTTGCGACGATCGGCCACAAAGCGCTGGCGCTGCTCCACCGGGTCGATCAGTTCGGAAAAACCGTTGGCCAGCTCCAAGCCGCCAATATAGAGCTCGAAGCGTTGGGAAACCGCCGGATTATCCGGGCTGAGCCGGGCCAGGGCCCCCAGCTCGGCGGGGTAATCATAGAGAAAGGTGGGACGGCTCCGGCCCAAATGGGGCTCGATCTTCTCCACCAGCAACTCTTCGAAGAGATCGCGAGCCAGCGCCTCCTCCACCGCCATGCCGGCATGGCGGTGGAAGGCCTCGGCCACGCCGAGCCGCTCCCAGGGCGGAGCCAGATCGAGCCCGGCCAGGGTCCGGGCGGCCACCGAACCGTAGTGCCCGGCGGCCAGCTCCCCGGCCACCGCCGCCAGCAACTCCTCGCATTCCCTCATCAGATCGTAATAATCGGCCCCGGCCCGGTACCACTCCAGCATGGTGAACTCGGGCAGGTGGCGGCTACCCCGCTCCTCCCGGCGAAAACATTTACAGATCTGGTAGAGCTGGGGCACTCCCCGAGCCAGCAGGCGTTTCATGCAGAGCTCGGGCGAGGTTTGCAGAAACCAGGAGCCGGCGGCCTGGGGAATCAGATGGGGCTCGGGAGCGGGAGCGGGAATACGGATGGGGGTCTCCACCTCCAGGTAGCCGCGCTGGTCAAAAAAGCGGCGGACGGCCCGAATCATCCCGGCCCGCCCCCAGAGATGCAGCATAATTTTATTCCTTGACCCGGGTCACGTACTGGCCGGTGCGGGTATCGATCTGGAGCTTGTCCCCCTCGTTGATAAAGGGGGGCACCTGCAGCACGTAGCCGGTCTCCACGGTCACCGGTTTGGTGTCGCTGCCGCTGGTATCTCCCTTGGCCCAAGGGTCGGCCTGGGTCACCGTCAGGTTGACGAAGTTGGGCATGGTCACCCCGATGGCCCGCTCTTCGTAAAGCAGCACGCTGACCTCCATGTTGTCGATCAGGAAGTTGACATCATCACCCAGCATCTCCTTGCGGATCACGATCTGCTCGTAGCTCTTGGTGTCCATGAAGTGATACTCGTCACCCTGGCCATAGAGAAACTGCATGGTCCGCTCCTCCAAGGGGGCGGGCTCGAACTTGTCGTTGGAGCGGAAGGTGCGATCGAAGGCGTTGCCGCTGATCATATTGCGCAACCGGCAGCGATAAAGGGCCTGGCCCTTGCCGGGCTTGGAAAATTCAAAGTCGGTGATGATATAGGGGTCGTTGTCCAGCTTGATCTTCAGCCCCTTGCGCAGATCGGAGGCGGTGTACATACGCGGTTTCTCCCGGCTTGACAGTTATAAAAATCGGGGCGGCCCGGCGCCGAACCGCCGGCACCCCGCCCCAACAAACGACGTTTAGTACCCGGAAATCCGCTCTTCCGCAAGCAAAAACCCACCCCTAGAGACTTTTGCCCACCACCTCCCGGAGATCGCGGGAGAGTTGGGAGGCGGCGGCCAAACGGGCCAGCTCACCACGCATCAGGCCCCGGCGGGGCTCAGCGTAACGTCGCCAGCGACTGAGGCGGGTGGCCAGTCGGGCGGCGACCTGGGGATTTTTAGGGTCCAGAACCAGGATCTGGTCGGCCAGGAAACGGTAGCCGGAGCCGTCGGCGGCATGGAAAGCCACCGGATTGGCGGCAAAGGAGCCGATCAGGGCCCGGACCCGGTTGGGGTTATCGATGCGGAAGGCGGGATGGGCCAGCAGCCGGCGGACCTGCTCCAGGGTGGCGGCGTAGGGCGCGGTGGCCTGCACCGCCAGCCATTTATCCATCACCAGCGGCTGGTCGCGCCAGCGCCGGGCGAACTCGGCCAGGGTCTCGGGGGCCTGGGGAGCGGCGGCATGTACCAGCCCTTTCAGGGCGGCCAGGGAGTCGGTCATATTGTCGGCCCGGCGGAACTGCTGGTGGGCCAAGTCGAAATTATCCTCCTCCCCGGTGGCCAGGAGAAAGTCCAAAGCCAGATTTTTCAACCGCCGGTTGCCAACCGGTTCGGCCCCATACCGATAAGGCTCCAGCGGGGCGGCGGCATCATGAAGCCGGCGCCATTCAGCGGCCAGAGCCAGGGCCAGATCGCGACGGACCGACTGGCGGGCCCGGTGGAGAGCCGCAACCTCAATCAATTCCATCTGCTCCGCCAGATAATCCTCGCTGGGCAGGGTCAGCAGCAGGGCGGCCAGGGTTTTGTCGGTGCCATGGGGGGAGGTTTTGCCGGCGGCCAGCTCGGCCGCCTCGGTCAGCAAACGCCGATAGGTGGCGGCATGGGAAGCGGGCAATTCCGCCGGCTCCCCTTGGTCGCCGGCCCGCTCCAGGATCAGCTTGCCGTTGAGCAGCTGGGCGGCCTCCCAGCGGGTGAAGGGGTCGGAATCGTGGGCCAGCAGCAGCTGCAACTGTTGGTCGCTGTAGGGATAATCCAGACGGACCGGGGCGGAGAAGCCGCGCAACAGCGAGGGGGTGGGTTTGGCCGCCATCCCCTCGAAAACAAACTCCTGTTCCACCTCCGTCACCTCCAGCAGGGCGGCGGTCAGCTCCCGGCCAGCGGCGTCAAGCAGCCCCACCGCCAGGGGGATATGCAAGGCCTCCTCGGGGGGCGCGTTCTGAACGACCCGCAGCCGGTAGCGGCCCCGGGCGGGCTCGAAAAAGTCGCGCACCTGCAAACGCGGGGTCCCGGGGCGGAAATACCAGCGTTTGAACTGGTCCAAGTCACGATCACCCGCCGCGGCCATGGCCGCCAGAAAATCCTCCACGGTGGCGGCGGTGCCGTCTTGGCGCTCCAGATAAAGCTTCAGGCCGCGGCGGAACCGCTCCGCCCCCAGCAGGGTGTGGAGCATCCGAACCAGTTCCGCCCCCTTTTCGTAAATGGTCAGGGTGTAGAAGTTGTTGATCTCCAGATAGGACTCCGGCCGGACCGGATGGGCCAGGGGTCCGGCATCCTCGGCGAACTGATGGTCCCGGAGCAGGCGAACGTCACCGATCCGCTTGCCCCCCGGGGAATGCACACTCTGGCTGAAGAGCTGATCCCGAAACACGGTCAGCCCCTCCTTGAGGCTGAGCTGGAACCAGTCACGGCAGGTGACCCGGTTACCGGTCCAGTTATGAAAATATTCGTGGGCGATCACCGCTTCGATCCGTTCGAAATCGTCGTCGGTGGCGCTCTCGGGCCGGGCCAGCACGTAGGCGGCGTTGAAGATATTGAGTCCCTTGTTCTCCATGGCCCCCATGTTGAAATCATCCACCGCCACGATCAGATAATGGTCAAGGTCATACTCCAGGCCGAAGGTCTCCTCATCCCAGCGCATCGCCTGCTTGAGGGCCGCCATGGCGTGGTCACACTTGTCCCGGTTGTGATGCTCCACATAGATCGCCAAAGCCACCTGGCGACCGGAGGCGGTGGTGAAACAATCATGGATGCCGGCCAGATCGCCGGCCACCATGGCAAAGAGATAGGAGGGCTTGGGATAGGGGTCCCGGAAGGTGGCATAATGACGGCCCGCCGGCAATTTCCCCCGCTCCCCGGGGTTGCCGCCGGCCAGCAGCACCGGGCACTTTTGCTGATCGGCGCTGATCGTCACCGTAAAGGGGGCCAGCACATCGGGCCGGTCGGGATACCAGGTGATGCGCCGAAACCCCTCCGGCTCACACTGGGTGCAGAAGAGGGTTCCGGAGCGGTAGAGTCCCTCCAGGGCGGTATTACGCTCCGGGTGGATGCGAGCCGTCGTCTCCAGGGTAAAACGGGCCGGGGGGTCCGGCAGCACCAGCCGGGAGCCCTCCAGCCGATAGCTCTCCGCCGACAGTTGCTGCCCATCCCGGTTGATGCGCAAAAGTTCCAGTTCTTCACCGTCCAGAATCAGGGGTTCCGGGCGCTCTCCCCCCTCCCGGGCCGGATTGCGATAAAGCTCCAACCGGGCCCTGACCAGGGCATGGTCGTCATAAAGGTCGATGGCCAACTCCACTCCGGCCACCAGAAACAGGGGCGGCCGGTACTCGGAAAGCAGCACCGGCCGCAACTCGCCGCTATTTTTTTCCACTTTAACTCCTGTCGTCCGTCCCACCCCGGGCTGCCAGTTGCGGAATCATGATTTGCTGTCCCGGCCGCAGGTTGTCCAGGTTGAGTTCGGGGTTGTATTTGCGGATCAGCCACAAAGGCAACTCAAACTGGTCGCGGCTGAGCTGCCAGATATTGTCTCCCCGCCGCACCTCATAACTCTGCGCCCCTTCCACCCGAAAGGCCGCGAAAAAATCCTCTTCCATCGCCTTATGAAACTCGTAGCGCAACTCCTCGAACACCTCCCGTTCCACCCGGTCCAAGGGGATGGTCAGCCGCTGGTCAAAACGGATGGGCCGGCTGAAGCTGAAGCCGTTGAGCCGCCGCAAATCCTGGGCCCTCACCCCCAACCAGTCGGCGTAATGCCCCAGGGTCTCCTCCACCTCCACCCGGATCGTCCCCAACCGGCGGCCATCAGCGGTTTGCCAAACCCGCTCCACCCGGATATGACCGGCCACCACCCCGGGATTGATCTCCGGCAGAGCGGCCGCGAGAACATCCTCAACAACCGGCTCCCGGGCCGGCAAGCGGCCACCGTCACCGGAAAGGGCCAGGGCTACCCGGGTCCCCAGCAGGGGGAGAACGGCCGGCGCCACCTCGCCGTCGGCTCCGCCGGACCGTTGGGCCACGGCGGCAATGGCGGCGGCGATGGCTTCATCGGTGGTTTCTCCGCCAACCCCGGGGGCGAGCCCGTTAAGCCGGGCGGAGGCCAGCATCAGGCCGCCAGCCGACATGATGGCAGGCTGTGCGGGCTCCCCGGCCTGTTCCACCGGCAGGGCCGCAACGGAGTCAGGCGAAGGCTCGGCCAGGGCCAGCTCGATTAAATCTTCATCCGGCGGGGTCGCGGCCGGCTCCAGGGGCGGCGCCGCGGCCACCAAAACCGGCGGTTCCTCCCGCGCCGGCCTGGGCTCCTTGCTGGCGGCGGCCAGGAGAATCGCCTCCTCGCCAAGCCCCGGAATCCGCAAATTCTGGCCGGCATAGATGGTGGCCCGCCGATCAAGCTGGTTGGCGGCGATCAGGGCGCTCAGGCTGACCCGGTGGCGCCGGGCAATCTGACCGGCGGTATCCCCCCGCTGCACGGTATAAAAGGCGCTGCGTTTCTGCTCGGCGGCAAAGATTTCACCGGGCAGAGCGGCGGCCAGGCGCACGGTGGCGGGGGTGTCCGGCACCCGCAGCCGGTATCCCCGGGGGAGATATTTTTCACCCCGGAACACCGGCTCGCGCAACCCGGGATTGTAACGGCGCAGGGTGGTGATCTCCAGCTGCAGATGACGGGCCAGCTCACTTAAAGGCAGATAACCGGTCAGCTCGATCTCGTGGCTGCGCCGCTCCGGCTCCCTTTGCAGGGGCCCGAAATGGCGTTCGGCGTTTTTGGCCACCTGGCGGGCGGCCAGAAATTCGGCATAGAAGTTGCGGGAGGCGAACCCGAAACGACTACCTTCATAATGCCGGAAAATGGTGGGATAATCTCCATGTTGGGCCTTGGCCCGGGCCATTCCGTTGGCTCCGTGATTATAGGCGGTGATCGCCAGGGGCCAATCCCCCAGGCGCCGGAGATTATCCCCTAACAGGCGGGCGGCGGCATGGCTGGCCCGGATGGGATCTCGCCGTTCGTCGAGCACATAGTCGATGGTCAGATACTGGCGACCGGTGGCGGGCATGAACTGCCAGATCCCCGCCGCCCCCAGGCGGCTGTAGGCCTCATAGTTGAAGGACGATTCGACGTGGGGCAGGTAGGCCAGATCTTCGGGCAATCCGTGCTCCCGCAGGATCCCCTTGATCTGCTCCAGATAGGCTCCGGAGCGAATAACCCCCTCCTGGAAACGGTCCCGCATGCCCCGCTGAAAACGGATATTGTTGGCCGCCCGCCGCAAGCGGGCAGGGGTTGGCTCGGGGCCGAAGAGGGCCTTAACCCGCCGCTCCTCGGCGTTGCGCGGCGCCCCCCCGGCGGCCAGATGGAGCAGGACGGCCCGGTAGCGTTCCCGGGCATCGCTGATCGTCCGCCGGGTGCGCTGACGGGCCGCGTTATCCCAGGTGTTTTCCACCTCCAGCACCGTGTAAACCAGGCTCAGATCGTAACTGTCATGGAGCAGGCCCTGGGTGGAGTAATAGCGGCTGTAGATCTGCTGCCAGAACTCCACGTTGGGGCGAATCTCCTCATACAGGGGAAAGGGCTCCGCCCGCAGACCCAGCGGGGCGATCAGCAAAAAAAAGAGCAAAAAGAGTGATGGCCTTTTCATGCTTTCTCCCCTGCCGCCAGCTCCCGGCTGCCGACGGATCTGTCACGTCGCTCGATCAGGTAGTTGCTGCCCTCCAGTTTTTTAACGTAGTGCTTGAGCTGGGAGGCGGCGGCGGCAATCTCGCCGGAGTGGTTATAACGGCCATCGCCGGTGGTAACCACCGCGATCGAAATGCTGAGCAGGGGAAAGCGGGTCTCCTTCTCCTGGCGGTCCAGGGCGATAAATTCGCCGGCCGCCACATCCTCGGCACTGAGGAACAGGTTACGCACCAGATTGAAATTGGTGATAATCTGGGCGCAAACCTCCTGGACCTGCTCCTCCCTGACGATAAAAACGAAGTCATCCCCCCCCACATGGCCGATAAAGCTCTCCTGGCGCGCCTTCTCCTCGATAACGTTGACGATGATCCGGGCCACCATCAGGATCACTTCATCCCCGCGGGAGAAACCGTAACGGTCGTTATAGGGCTTGAAGTTGTCGATGTCGACATAGCAGACCGCGAAGCGTTCGCCACTGGCCAGGGTTTTGCGGATCGCCCGCAGGATGGAGGTGTTGCCGGGCAGACGACTTAACGGATTGTTGTCGAAAACCCGGGCCATCCGGGCCTCGGCCAATTGCAGGCGGGCCAGGATAACCGCCGGCAAGAGGGGTTTGAGGACGAGGTCATCCACCGGATACTCATGCCAGTCCAGCTCCGGCTCCAACTCAGACTCCTCCAGGGCCAGCAGGATGGGAATGTTGGCCTTCTGCAGGCAGGAGGCCACCGCCCGGATCAGCTGGCGGTCGCCATTGTCGCCAAAACCCTTCTCCACCAGCAACAGGTCGGGGGGGTCCTCCAGCACCAGGCCCACCGCCTCCTGCAGCCGCTGACAGCCCTTGAGCTGATAGCCCTTGGCCTCCAGCAGCACCCGGCTCCGGGCGGGGAGAAAATCGGGGGTTCCCGCCACCAGCAAGCGGCTCATGGTTCACCCCTTGGCCGCCGCCGCGGCGGCCTCGGCCTTGATATCGAGACTGAACCCCTTGACATCCCAGAGTTTTTCCTCCACCTCCTCCAAGATTTCATCAAGATCGGCCGCCTTGAGATGCAGTAACTCCCAGGCCTTGGGCTGGAGAACCGGAACCCAGATGTCGCGGCCATGGCCATAGCCCAGGCCGCGAATGACAATATCGGCAAAATGGACAATGGCCGCCACCAGCGGCTCGGTGGTGGCCCGGGCCGGATCGTGATGGCAACTGATGGGCTCCACCAGCTTGGCCGGCAGGTTCCAGCTTTTGGCCAGCCAGCCCCCCACTTCGGCGTGATCCAATCCCAAGATTTCCCGTTCGGCCTCGAACCGGCTGAGCTGCCGGCTCTCCACCAGGGCGCTGATCGCCTCGCTCTCCCGGGGCAGTTCCATTTTGATCGCCACCTTGCCCAGGTCGTGGATCAAACCGGCGGTGCTGACCTCCTCGGGATCGCTGACCCCCAAACGCTTGGCCAGAACGCTGCAGACCACCGCGCAGCCCAGGGAATGCTCCCACAACTCCACATCCTGCTCCTCCATCAGTTCAAAGATCGAGGCACTGATGATCAGACTCTTGATAACACTGAAGCCCAACAGAATAATGGCGCTGCCCAAGGAACTGATCCGCTGGGGGAACCCGTAAAAAGCCGAATTGACCAGCTTAAGCAGTTTGGCCGCCAGGATATGGTCTTTACTGATCACCTTGCCCATCTGCTCGGTGGTGGTGTCGGGGTCATCGGCCATCCGGGTCAGCTTGCTGATGATCCCCGGCAGGGTGGGCAGATTTTTCACCTCGCGCAGGGCCTTGCGGATCGCTTCCCGCCGCACCTCCTGTTCCGCGGCCACCGTCGGAGCCATCACGATCCCTCCGATTTCGCCGCCGGCTGGGGACGGCGGGAGGCGATCAGCCGTTCCTGGATCCGCTTTTTCAGGTAGAGCAGTGGCTTGATATGGCGAACCTTGCTGAAGCGGTTTTCAACATCCAACAGCTCCTCCTTGAGGCTTTTGGCCCCCTCCTCCACCACGGGGTGTCCCTCCACCGTGATATGGCTGATATCCATTCTCCTGAAACGCTCGATGATCGCGGCCGACAGAGCCGTGCCCTTGCCGCAGAGAATCCGGTTGTCGCCGGTTTCCACATCCTTGGCCAGCACCATCCCCTCGGCCGCCTGGGCAATCGCTATCTGTTGCACATCTCCTCCATGTAGCGTCAAACCCCCGGTGGAAACTAAATTCCAGCTCCCCGCATTGACAGATTGCCCAAGCGGCATTAAAGTGCGCTGTGGCTGGGGGGTTAACCTCCCAACCATACAGCGTTACTCTTAACACAACCGTTGTTCTCCACTTACATAATTGATTTTTTTGTCGTGGTCATCCTGAAAAGAACCACCTGTGGTAAGGATGCAACAAAGGCAAAAAAAGCGCAACCGCAAGATAAGGAGTTGCCGTCATGCCGATCTATGAGTACGAATGCCAGGCCTGTCAAAAAATTACCGAAACCCGGCAAAGCATCAATGATGCTCCCCTGAGCACCTGCCCGGAGTGCGGCGGCCAGGTGAGCAAAATCATCTCGCAAAGCTCCTTCGCCCTAAAGGGCGGCGGCTGGTACGCCGATGGTTACAGCAGTGCCGGGGCCAAAAGCTGCGCCACCGGCGGTTGTCCGGCCGCCGGTACCAGTTCCCCCTGCAAAGGGGCCGCCACCGCCTGCGGCTGCTGAGACCCGGTTCGGCCTTCGACACGCCCGGCGCAAACCATAACGTGACGTCCCGACTTGGCCGCCGGCAAGGGCCAAGCCGGGCCTTAGCCGATGATGGCCATGGCGTCGCCGTAGCTGAAGAAGCGGTAACGCTGGGCCACGGCGTGGGCGTAGGCCGCCATGATTCGCTCCCGCCCCGCCAGGGCGCTGACCAGGAAGAGCAGTGACGACTTGGGCAGGTGAAAATTGGTCAGCAGATTGTCCACCACCCGGAAACGGTAGCCGGGATAGATATAAAGCCGGCACCAGCCGCCGCCGGGCCGGACCAACCCCCCAGGATCGGCGGCGGCCTCCAGCGCCCGCACCGAAGTGGTTCCCACCGCCCAGATCCGACCGCCGGCCGCCCGGGTCCGGTTGACCAGCCCGGCATTTTCCTCCGAAATGGCAAAATGTTCGGCGTGGATGGCATGCTCGCGGATATCCTCGGCCCGCACCGGCGCGAAGGTGCCATAGCCGACATGGAGGGTGATCCGGGCCAGCCCCACCCCTTTGGCCGCGATGGCGGCCAGCAACTCCCGGGTGAAATGCAAGCCGGCGGTGGGGGCGGCCACCGCCCCGGTGACCGCGGCATACACCGTCTGATAACGCCGGCGATCCGCCGCCGTCTCCGCCTCCCCGCGCCGGATATAGGGGGGCAAGGGCATCCGCCCGTGGCGACCCAGGCAGGCATCCAGCCCCTCACCGCCGCAGCGCAAGATCACCCGCACCTTGCCCCCCTCCCCCACCTCCGCCACCTTTGCCTGCAACTCATCACCAAAAAGCAACCGCTGGTCCAACCGCGGCCCCTTGGAGCTTTTCAGCAGCCCCCAGGCGGTGAAATCACTCTCCGCCAAGGGCTGGGGATACTCCAACAGCAGCAGCTCAATCCGGCCGCCACTCTCCTTACGGCCCAGCAAACGGGCGGGAAAAACCCGGGTATCGTTAAAAACCAGCAGATCACCGGCCGAGAGCAGTTGGAGCAGCGCGGGAAAGTTTCGGTCCGCCAGGGTGCCCCGGGAGCGATCCAGCACCAGCAGCCGGGAGGCGTCACGGTTGGCGGCCGGCCGCTGGGCAATCAACTCCGGGGGCAGGTCATAGTCGTAGTCGGTCAGGGAAAAGGACAAAATGGGATTCCGGTTGGGGGTCAATCAGGAAAAGAGGTTGGTGCGTCGAGCCAGATAACAAAGCAGCAGCCCCAGCCCCAGCATGACCAGGCCGATCTTGCGCATGGTGGCGGGATTAAGCTGCTGCAGCTGGCTCAGCCAGCGCTGCATCGCTTCGGGAAAGGCGGCGTAGGGCAACCCCTCCACAATCAACAGCAAACCGATCAGGGATATCAGCAGTTCCATGGCGGCATCCTACCCGCTGCCCCGCTTCGGCGCAACTCGGAAGAGGGGAGCAAAGCGCCGGTCACTCCCGCTATTTGATCACCAAAAGATGCTCGGGCCGGGTCCCCAGTTCCAGTTGCCCCACCACCCGGTTGGTGGCCTGATCGATGATCGCCAGGTTGCCGGTGCCCTGTTCCGCCACGTAAACCCACCGGTTCTGGGAGGAGATGGCCATCTCCAGGGGCAGGGCTCCCACCGGAATCTCCCGCAGTACCCGCTGCTGGCGGGGGGCCAGCAGGGAGACCGTGCCGGCCCGATGGTTGCTCACGTAGATCCGCTCACTATCCCCCACCAGCCGGCGGGGCATGAAACCGGTATTGACCCGGGCGCTGGCCCGACCGCTGCGCAGGTTGAAGATCCCCACGGTGTTGGCCCCGCTTTCCGCCACGTAAAGATAGTCGCCCTGGGCCAGCAGGCCGTCGGGGCCGCTGCCCACCGCCAGAACCTCCTTCACCGCCAGGGTTTCGGGGTCCAGCAGGTAAACCTCCTGGGAGAGAGCGGAAGCAACCGCCAGCAGCCCCCAATCTTCCACCAGCACCAGCCCCCGGGGTTTGTAACCCAAACGTACCCGCTGGTCCAGGCCGCCGCGCAGCAGATCCAGCCGCAGCAGATCATCCCCCCCCTCATCCAGGATGTAGGCCCAGAGGCCATCGGAACTGATACGAAGGGCCGAGGGGTTGCTGACCATGGGGATACGGATCCGGTCCACCTCCCGGCTGGTGGCCGCCTCCACCACATGGATCACCCCGCTTTGGGCGGCCAGCACGTAGAGGAGTTCGCGGCGGGCATCGAAGGCCAGCCGGGTGGGGCCGCCGGGGATGGCCAGGGAGCCACAGACCCGGTTATGATCGGTGCGCAGCAGAAAAATGGTGTTGAGCTCGGGCGCGCTGACGTAGGCCAGATCGGCCAGCAGGGGCATGGCCTGGTCCTGGACCACCAGGGCGGGAACCAGGAAGGCCCGATCCCGCAACGAATCCTCGGTTTTCCAGGCCAGAAAGAGGGTGCGGCTCTCGCCGCCCCGCAAACGGAAATCCCCGGGCAAGGGCAGGAGCTGCTCCGGCTCGGGGGTGGCCAGAAAGAGCTTCTCCTGACCGCGCAGCCGGGCCGCTCGGCCGATGCGCAGGCGCAGCCCGTCATAGACCCCGGCCGGCACCACCCCCCGGGCCAGGAAGCGCTGTCCCTCCCCAATCTCCGGGCCGGCCAGCTCGGCCGGCTCCCGGACCAGGGTCAGGGGCACCACCAACTGTTCCCCCACCAGCTCGATCTCCGTCACCTCCATCCACAGCCCCAGGGAGTCGGGTTGATCCAGATGGAGAAAGAGCGAAAGCAAAGCCTCGTTCTCCCCGGCCGGCCGCTCCAGGGCCAGTCCCTGCAAGCGGCCCGGGGCCGAGGCCTGGCAACCGGCAAGGAGGAGCAGGGCAAGGAGAAGACTCATCCCGCATAAAACCAAAACTTCGCCGATCCTCTGTTCTTGCTGCCAAACTGGCTTCATCATCTCATTTTTCCGATATTAAAATGTCTTCTGCACACCATATAGAGTTGTATTAAAGAAGTTTGAAAAGTTGTCAAACGCCCACTGGTCTGTGGCGCCATGGAAGTGACACTCACCACATGCAATTGGATTATTTGCCGGTTGTCCGCCATGACAACCACCCGTGCCACCCACGCAGCTGGGAGAAGGATAGGGGGCCCCCGCATCATCGTGATGCATGGTTTTCATGGCGTTCCCGCGCCCCACCCCGGCGTGGCAGCGGGAACAAAGATCGATCATGTCGTGGGTGCCGGTGATAACGCCGGCCAGGTTCTGACCATTGACCCGCCGGCGGATCAGCATGATATTCTCTGAGCCATGGGGTTCGTGGCAATCCAGGCAGGCAAGCACCAGGTTGGACTTGCCGGCGGCGGCGGTATTATAGGGTTCGTTAAAATAATCTCCGCCGTCCCGCGGGGCAGTACCGTGCTTATCATAACTCCAGTCAATGGGATCAAGGTTGCGCCCGAGATTGGTGCTGTAAATAAATTCATCGCTGCTGCTGTGGCAGTCGGTGCAAAAGCCCACGTAATCCGGGGTCTTGCTGCCGTCGGTGACCGCATCGCCCGCAGGCTCGCGCACACTGGCGCTCGCGGCATAGGGAGCTTCATACTGGTTGGGGTAGGCTGTGGAGATCAGCTCGCTCTCCCCCCAGAGATTGAAATGGTCGCTGGGCTTGGAGATGGCCGACTGGGTGGGGATGTTCTCCCGGTTGCGCTTGGCCAGATGGGGGTTGTGGCAGGCGTTGCAGGGATTGCTCTCCGGTCGGTACCAAGGGTAGGCGGCGGGCCGGTCCAGGACAAACTGGTGGATATCTTTGAGGTTATGATAGGAGTTCGAGTTGAAGGCGGCCATGATCGAGGTGGGGCCGGTACCGGTGGTGGCCCCGCCAAAGGTGGCGCTGTAATCGGCATTCTCCACCACTTGCACCGAACCGAACTGGTTGTGGCAATAAAAACAGAAGTTGTCCGACTCCAGATAGGGATTGCTGGCGGCGGTGGTGTTGAAATTGCGGGCAAAGAGGGTGAAGGGCGAAGCGCTGCCCCCCACCGGGTCCGGTTCACTCCCATCCAGACTGGCATGCATCTCGTGGCAGTGGGCGCAGTTGCCCCGGGCGTAGCCCTCCATGGCGCCCCGGGAAACCCCGTAGGCCGAGCCATGGGCCGAACCGGTATATTTGCCCCCGGCCACCGAAGCCGGCAGCAGCAGCCCGATCAGCCCCGCCGCCAGCAGGTTCTGCCAGCGCAACAGGGATGAGGGTGATTCGGAGACCGGGGCGGCACGTCTAAAGATCTGCATGGGGCAACCTCAATCTTTATGGGTGTGGCAGACGGCACAACCGTTGAAGGCCGGCCCGCCGGTGTGGGAATCGGTCCCCGGCCAGTCCCGGTAGCCCCAGCGCAGCATGGCCGGGTAGGGCGAACCATGGGCCCGATGGCAGGAGATGCAGGAGACCACGTCCGAGCCGAGATTTATCTCGGTGAAGTTCTGGTCAGCGGCGGATACGCTCTGGCGGGACACCGGCACCAGGGGATTATAGGTGGTATAAGCGGCGAACTCCCCGGAATTGGGAATCACCACATCGTTGGGATGATAGAGCCAAACCCCGCCAGCGGCCATATTTTCATGGAATTCACCGTGGCAGCCCACACATTTCTGATTGATGGAGCCGGTGTGCATGAAGTCGGTGCCGTTATAGGGGCCGATGGCCCCCTGATAGGTGTTGTGCCGGCCGGCGGCCGGATTCTGCTCCCAGTTGGGATCGGAAATTCCCTTCACCCCGCTGGAGGGGGGATTGTCACCCAGCCGGGAGAGCATGGTGGAGCCCAGAAAGCGATACCAGCCCTCCTCCATGCCGGCCACCACCGCGCTGCCGCGGGCATGGTGCTGGGGGACATGGCAGCCCAGGCAGCCGCTGTACTGGGTGTCCAGGCTGCCATGACAATCACTGGTGCTGCAGCCACCTACCCCCGCCGGAGCCCCGGGCGCGGTGCTCAACCGCGAATCAGACGAGGAAATACCATGGACGTTGTGGCCGTACTCATCGCCCAGATTGGCCACCCAGTAAAAGTTGCCCCCCGCCAGGGCCGAGGCGGAGGAGCCGTCGGGGGGATAGGTGGGCTCCATGGTGTTATAAACGATGGGCACCCGGGTCTCCGGGCCCAGATTGGCGATGGTGGCGTTGCTGGTATTGGTGTGGCAGCCGACGCAGTCGGTTTTGAGCAGCCGGTTGTAGGGAGTGGTCTCCGCCCGCAGGGTCCCGTCGGGATCCCGGCTGAAGGCCATGGTCACCCCATCCTGGCTGTTGTGCATGGTGTGGCAGTTGGCGCAGGGCCCACTGACCCCGGCCCGCCCCGGAGCGGCGACGACCAGCGTCAGCAGCAAAAGCGCTCCCACAACGATCCGATCTACCATCATCCACCTCCTTGCCACAAGTCAGCCGCCGCCATCCCCTAACGCCGGAACACCAGCACCCGGCTGTTACCCTGATCCACCACGCAAAGCCGGCCCCAGGGGTCGAAACGCAGCTCCCGGGGAAAATAGAGATGCTGACGGCCATGCCCCTTGCTCAGAAAACGGTAAAGGTACTCCCCGTTGCGGCCATAGACCACGATCGAGCCCCGATGCCGGTCCAGCACATAGACCGTTCCGGTCTGATCCACCGCCAGGGAGACGGGAAAGGAGACCTCCGCCACCGACCAGGGGGCTCGACTGCGGCCATCGGCTCCCACCGTAATGATCTGCCGGTTCTGCTGATCCAGCAGCCAGACCCGGTTGTCCGCCACGGTGAAGTCCACCAGATTGCCGAACCCCGGGGGCAACTCATAGGTTCCCACCACCTTCAGCCGCTGGTCAAGCCGCAACACCCGCCCCGAAGCCCGGTCCAGGAGGTAGAGTTCGCCGTCGGCAAACTCCAGCCGGTCGGCGAAGATCTCCTTGCCCTGGTGGCTCAGCACCACCGGTTCGGTGGTCCGGCGCTGGAGGTCGATCCTGGTCAGGCTGTTGCGCCCCCGCTCCACCACCAGCAGGGTGCCATCGGCCAGCCTGGCCATGTGGTGGGGACGATGCAGATTGCCATCAGCGGTGAAATCACGCAGATAGTTACCGTCACGGTCGAAGGAGACCAGCCGATTGTCGCCGCTGGCCACCACGTAGTAGCGTTCCCGTTCCCCGTCGACGTACAGGGCCATGGGCATGGCGATGCTTTTATCCTGACCCTTGAGGATAAAGGCCAGCTGCCAGGGGGAGCGGGCGCCGCCCCCGCCGGCGGTCGCGGCCCAGAGCAGAGCCGGCAGGGCCAGCAGCAGCAGCACTCCCCACCCGATTATGTTTTTTTTAACAACTCTCTTTTTGGCCATCGGTCTCACTACCCCACTCCCTCGGTCCAAGTCGTTGATGATCA
Organism: Desulfurivibrio modestus; assembly: GCF_044068625.1. NCBI lineage: Bacteria > Pseudomonadati > Thermodesulfobacteriota > Desulfobulbia > Desulfobulbales > Desulfobulbaceae > Desulfurivibrio > Desulfurivibrio modestus. The sequence continues at coordinate 106,664 of NZ_JBIPKH010000004.1, read as the reverse complement.
ACTGTTCAATAGTCACGATGACACTGCACGCACAACTCCTTCCTGCCGCTCAACACCAGATGAAAGCGATAATCGGTACCCATGGGATCATGGCAGGTAACGCAGGTCATATTCTGGCCGGTGCGATGATCGACCACCTCCTCGCCCACGGGATGGCTGAATTCACCCTGGGTGAGATGGCAACGGGAACAGACCTGATTGCCGTCGGCCCGCAGCATGGCCACCCGCTCCGAACCGTGCACCTCATGGCATTCGGTACAGGATGCGTACAGGGGATGCCGGTGCAGACTCTCCTTGCCCCGGGCGAAGGTGTCGGTATGACAGCCCTGGCAAACCTTGTTACCGGTCATCCGAAGCATCTTGCGGTCATCGCCGGCATGGGGGCTGTGACACTGGGTGCAGCCGTTGTGGGCCCCGGCAATCATGTGGTTATAGGGTCTGAGCATGCTTTCCCGGATGGAGGGGTGACAGGAGAGGCAGGTTTCGCTACCCACCGCCGGCTGCTGGTGGCAGGAAGCGCAGTTCCGCTGAGCAAAGGGCTGATGCAGATGACGGCGCAGCAGGCCCTTCTTCTCGCCCCCGTGGGGATGATGACAGGAGAGACAGTTGGTGAGTTCGCCGGGAAAACCGCCATGGCCGGGCCGATTTTTAAGGTCCCGGTGACAGGAGAGACAGAGGTCGTCCGCTTGATTTTTCAGCAGATTGCCATGCTTGCTCTGGTGGGGCTGGTGACAGGTGGTGCAGCGCCCCTCGCCGAAGGGGGCATGGCTGACCGGCCACTGCCGCTCCAACTGCTGATGACACTCAAAACAACCGGCCGCCGACTCCCGGCGCAGCAGCCCCGGCTGCTCGGCCCGGTGGGGGGCGTGGCACTCCAGGCATTTGCCCTCCCGCACCGGCTGATGAACCTCCCCCTGGCCGAACTCAACCCGGGAGCGGCGATGGCAGCCATAGCACAGCTCGGCCCCCTGCTGCTGCAGCAGACCGGAAAATTTGGCGACATGGGGATTATGACAGGAGCCGCACCCCCCCTGGGCCACCGGACCATGGACATATTTACCGCTGAAGTTGGCCCGGTCATGGCATTCGAAACAGACCTCCTGGGCCAGGGCCGTAACCGCCAGCCCGGCCCCCAGCAGAGCGGCCGTGGCAATCATCATCAACAGGCGCCGCATCAGTTCTTCCTCCCGGGATGACAGCCGATACAGCGGCCCTGCTGGAACGGGGCGTGCTGCACCGGGTAGAGAAGCCCGGTTTCCGGAGCTCCGTGGGGATCATGGCAAGAGAGGCAGGAGCGCCCCGAGGGGACCACCCCGCCATGTTTTTCCACAAATTGCCGGCCATCGACCTGATGACACTCCAGGCACAACCCCTCCCGGCTGGTCTTCAGCAGGGCCGATTCGTCGCCCCCATGGCCCTGATGGCAAAGACCGCAGTCCTGGCGGGCCGGGGCGTGGGCGATGCCATCCTGCCAGTGGCTCGCCACCTCCTGGTGGCAGCTGAGGCAAAGATCGGGGCTGGGCCGGAGAAGATGCTGGGGTTCGCCCGAACCGTGGGCCAGATGGCAGGCGGCGCAGTTCAGGGCGGCCAGCGGTTCGTGGAGATGGGGTTTCTGTTCCAGTTGGCGACCAACCTCGAGATGGCAGGAGAGACACAGCTCACCCGGGCGCGCCTTCTGGACAAAAGCGTGGTCGCCGGCATGGGGGGCATGACAGGTGAGACAGGCCCCCTGGACGAAGGGGGCGTGCCCGGGCCCACCAATTTTGTCGGCCAGGCTCCGGTGACAGGAGAGACAGAGCTGGCCGTCGCCGGCGCTTTGGGTAAGTAAAGGTTGATGCCGAGCCTGATGGGGATTGTGGCAACGGCTGCACTCGCCGGCGGCAAAGGGCCGGTGCAGGCTGTAGCGGGCCAGGTCCTCATCGATCTGGCGGTGACAATCCACGCACACCTCGCCGTCACGCTTAACCAGGAGGGCTTTTTCCCGGGACTGGTGGGGCAGATGACAAACCGAGCAGTTGTTGGCCGCCGCCGGGGGATGGGCCCCGGCTCCCCCGCCATACTGGTTACGATCGTGGCACTGGGCGCAGAGCGGTCCCGGCTGTTCCTTGAGGGAATTAAGCTCGCTCTGGCCATGACCCAGATGGCACTCCAGACAACCGCCCTCCTTCACCGGCTGATGGATGCTCCGGGCCCGCTGATCATCGCCGACCTCATGGCACTGGAGGCAGAGCTCCTTGCCGGGGCCGGAGAGCAGGGCTGGTTCTTCGCTGGCGTGAACGTTATGACACTGGCTGCACTCGCCCGCCTCCACCGGGGCATGCTGCCTGGGAGCGGCGGCCGGTGGGCGGGGGTGGCACTGCTGGCAGAGCCCATCGGCGGCCTCCAGCGGCGCGACCAGCTCCGGAGCGGAACCGGGATGGCAGCTGCCGCACTGCCCCGCCGCCACCGGCCGGTGGACCACCGCCCGGAGCAGGCCGTCATCCTCGGTGCTGTGGGGATTATGACAGGCCAGGCAGTTGCTGTTCAACAGGTAACCCCGATGGGCCGCGATGATGGTGGCATCCTCTTGATGGCACCCCTGGCAGAGGGTGTCCGCCGCCTGGACCAGCAGGGATGAATGAGCGCCCTGGTGGGGATCATGACAGGCCACGCAGTTATCGTTTATGGGGGCATGAACCAGCTTTTTCTCAAAGTTGGCCCGATCATGGCAGTCAAAACAGAGCGTTTTCTCCTCCTGGTGCAACAGGGCGGGCTGGGCGGCGTTATGACTGGCATGGCAGGCGGAGCAGTTGCCCGCCGCCAATGGCTCATGGACCGCCGCCGCGACCGGATCGGGAGCCTTGTCCTGGTGGCAGCGCCGGCACAATTCGCTTTTCTCCTGGCGGAGAAACATGCCGCCGATGATGCCGTGGGGCAGATGACAGGCATCGCAGCGCCGCTCCCGCACCGGCTTATGCACCACCCCCACCTGGTAGCGGGCAGCCAGCTCACCATGGCAATCCACACAGGTGCGCCGGGTGGACGCATCGGTGGCAACCTCCTTGACACAGGCGGTCAGCATGAGCAGGCCCGCCACCATTACCAATAAGTTCAAAGTGTTAAAGCGAAACATCTTCTTTTTCCAGCTCCCTGTTCAAGGTGTTCCAAACCCGTTGATTGACCCTGATCTCGGAGCGTTCGGTCAACAGGTTGACCAGATCCTCCCGAGCCTGGCGGAATTTGGCCTCGCTCAACTCCTCCTCAATACTTTGGCGCACCGCCTCCAGCGGCATGGTGGTGGCGGGGGTGCGATTGACCAGACGCAACAGAGCGGCGTGGCCACGGAAAGGAAAGGGGCGACTCACCTCCCCTTGCCGCAGATCGGCCAGGGCCGCGGCCAACTCGGCATCAAGATGATCCAGCGGCAGCCGCTGCACCGGGGGGCCGCCGGGGAGATGGCGGGTCGCCACTTCGGAAAAATCCCGCCCGGAAGCGATCTCCCGCCCCATCCGCTCAACCACTTCACTCTCACCCTCCAGCAGCATGAACGACACGCTTTCCGGTCGGGAAAAACGGGCGCTGTTCTCCGCCAGGAAATTGACGATCTCCTCCTCGGTCACCGCGGCGGCCGGCTCCACTAAACGCCGTTCCAGTTCCTTGATCAGCCGATGGCGGCGATAGAAATCGTACAGCTCCTTGAGCGGCGGCCGCTCCTGATAGTTGCGGTCCAGCGCCTCCCAACTGACCAGGGTTTGGGAGATCATGTTGGCCAGCACCCGCTCCTTCATGATGGCAAATTCCTCGGCCTCAAAGCGATTCTTTTCCCGAAAGGCCTGTTCGCCCCGGAGGTTCCGCCAGAGGTCGTCGGCAACGATATCTCCCTGGCTGGTGCTGATCAACACCCTCTCGGCCAGCTCGGCGGAGGGCGGTTCCGGCCCGATCAACTCCAGCACTTCCCGATCAATCTGGACCGCGAACTTCTCTTGCAGTTTTTCCACCAGCTCGGCGGTAAGTTGATGGCTTTTCCGGGTGCGCAGATCCTTGACGATCCCGGCCCTCACCCGCTCAAGATCCTGGGGGTCGCCGGCGGTGCGCTCCTCCACCCGGATAAACGCCGCGCCATGCTCAACCGCCAGCGGCCCCACCACCTGGCCGGGTTCGGCCTCCGCCAGCAACCCCCGCCACTCCTCGGGCAGCCGGGTCAAACGCACCCATCGCTCCTCGTGGTGGACCGGCCGGCCGGCCTCGGGTTCCAGCTCCAGCAGGCCATCGACCGTGCGCGCTCCCGAACGGAGGGCGGCGGCCCCCAGGGCGGCGCTCTCCTCATCGGAATAGAAAAAACTGTGGGCCCGCAACCGGGGGGTATATTGGGCCCGGTACTCCTCCTGGATCTCCCCTTCGCTGATCGACACCACCCCGTCGATCTCCTCCTCCTTCAACATCATCAGCGAGCGCACCCGAAGGAAGACCGCCACCCGCCGCCGGAAATCCGGTTCCTGGAAAAGCTGCATCCGTTCGGCCTCCTGGGCCAGGAGCTGCCACTGGATAAAAGCATCCGGCGAGGTCGGCCGGGCCATGCCCGGCTCCCGCCAGTTACGCCACCAGTTGCGGAAATCATCGGCGGAAAACTCTTCACCGTTGACCACCGCCAAGGGCCGCTCCCCCCAGAACCAGGCCTGGGCTGTCGCCGGCCGCCCCAAACCCGCCGCCGCCAGCAGCACACAGCAGATCAACCCTAAGAAGTACTTGGACAAACCAGCAAACCCTTTCTGCGCCATTCCTCTAAAATCTCCCGCACGGCATTTCGACTCACCGCGCTGATGGTATTAACCGTGCCAAAATGCATAACCCGCTGATAATCACCACCCTGACGCCGGTGCCTGGTGGCCCAGCGTCGGGCGCCATCCTGGCCGTCGTAAACCCGCAGTTGCAACAGCAGCAAGGGATCAACCCCGCTGGAATCGACCCTCTCCTCCATCTCCAGGATCTCACCGGTGATCAAGAGATCGACCCCCAGCCGGGCGGCGATGATCCGCAACTGCTCCGGATCAGGCTCCTCCCAGGGACGCAGGCGGACCTGACGATAGACCCTCATGATATCACCTTCCAGGGCCACCCGCCAGTTACAACTCTGGACCAACTCGCCCACCAGCAAGCGCTGGACGATCTTGCCCCCCTGGCCGTAACCGCTGCGATCGATGAAGGGCAGCACCGCCACACTCTCCACCTTCCGCTCCAGGGTACCCCCCGGAAACGTCTGAACCGTGGGCCGGCCGGCACCACAGCCGGCAAGAAGCAGGGTCCAGACCAGGCCCAGCAGCAGCCCGGCAAACACCAGGCGGTATCTTGGCTCCTCCCGGCTCAACTTAAAAATCCTCCGCCCAACCATCCGGCTCCACCACTTCCTCCTCGGCCTGATCCAGGGCAACTCCCTCCTGAATCATAATATTTTCCACACGTCGGCTGATCCGGTTGCCCAAAGCATCCAGGGCCTGCACCAGGGCCGCGACTTTTTCGACAGCGGCGGGAAGCGGGGCCAACAAGGGCTGGGGAGTACCGACGCCATCGGCCTCATACAGCAGAGTTCCCGGCTCGTCCCGCAACTCCACCCGCCAGTAAACCAAGGGAGCCCGGCCCTGATGTTCAAGCTCCAACTCCAGGATATCCGCCCGCCGCAAAGCCCGCAAGCTAACCTCCGGCTTGTCGCGGACCACCAGAAACTTTTCCTCAACCTCCCCCCGGTTGCCGGCCCGGTCCCAAACGGTAAGGCGCACGGCATACTCCCCGTCGGGGCTGTTCCGACCATCCTGGCGCTGCCCCCACCAGGAGAAACGGCCCGGCAGGCCACCCTGACCCCGCTCGGCCTTGATCACCGCCCCCTCGGTGTCGAGAATCTCAATCTCCCAGTTACGTAAGGGTTCCGGCACCTTGAGAAGGGGAGTAATGCGCAGTTGCCCCCGCATCACCGCCATCCCTTCAAGCACCTGGCCTCCCAGGATCAACTGGGGCTCGGGAGTAGTGCCGTCCACCAGAAAACTGCCGGCAAAAACGGTCCGTGAGCCCAGCTCGGGGGTTATCACGGTCACCGAGACCGGATAGCGGCCATCCCGGCTGGGAGCCTCCCAGGCGGCCTCATGGAGCTGCTCCCGCAGCAGATAACGCGCCGGAATCATCTTCTGGTCAAACAGCACACCGATCACCGCCCCCGCCGGCCGGCTGCGGTCATCAAAACGGATCCAGCAGCGCACCGTCTCGCCGGGGCGCACCACCTGGGGGGTGATGGTGATGCTTTCGGCCAGGCTGGTCACGGGGTAGTCGGCGGGCGCGGCGGGCAGAACCGCCGGCCAAGCGGCCAGGGCCTCCACCAGCACCAGTTCCTTGAGATTCTCCAGCTCCCGGGGCTCGGCGATGGCCAGCAGCCGCCGGCGATCCACCCGGCAAAGTTCCGCCCCCCCGCTCCACACCAGCTGGGCGTCCACGGCCCTCACCAACTGCAGGGTCAAGGCCAGGGCCGCCGGATCACGCTCCCGGGCTTGATTCACCGAGCCCAGCAGGATAAAGTCGGCGTTCAACTCCCGGCCCATTCGGGTGGCGTGGATGGTTTCAATCCGCCCCAACCAGCGCATCCGGTTGGTGGCCATGAAGGCCAGCACCTCCCGCTGGGGCACCACCTCCAGGCCCCGCTCCCGCAGGACCTCCTGCAACCGGGTGGTGAAAGCCAGATCCACCCCGTTGTCCCCCAGGCTCAAGTCTTCCAGGGGCAAAATGGCCAGCCGGGCCGCCCCGGCATCGACACTCCAGAACAGCAGGGCCAGCAATAAAAAAAATTTCGCCGCGTTGCGCCCCATCAGCACCGACCCCGGACCAGGCTTCCGCTCATCGCGGCAAGGAACGTAACAGGTTTTTGACCAGCCGATTCCCCACCTGGTAACGATCCCGGGCCGACAAGCCAAACAGGCGGCGGCTCAGGGAGTCGCCACTGGCGTTACCGCCGGCCTGCCAGATCACCAGACCGCTATCCACGTCAACCAGGCGCAGGGTCATGGCCAGCTCCGGGTAGACCACCGAGCCCTTGCGCCCCTCGGCGGCCACATCCACGGTGCCCAGCAGCAGAGCCTGGGCATTTAATCCCTGTCCCAAACGCTTGATAAGATGGCTATCCAGGGCCTGGCCCGGCTCAATGGCGTTTTCCCGCAGCAGACTGTCCACCAGACCCTTGTCCACCACATCAAAAAGGCCCTGGGAGAAAACCCTGGTGATCAGGATATCCCGCAGCATCTCCGGAGCGAAATCATCCCGGCTGTTGTTTTGCAGCGGCAGCACCGCCACCTGGCGGATATAGCCAAAGTCCACGTTTTCACGGACAAACGACTTCCCTCCCCGCTCCGAATGCAGGGCGCAGCCGCTCATCATTACCCCGAGGAGCAACAGGGCAACGGCCGGAAAAAATCTCCGCCAACCCGGCCCTACCACCCGCCTTCCACCTCTTGCACCATTTTTTCGCATCTTATCCCATCCTCTTGCTGTTCTCATGCCCCATGGTCGCGCAATCGGGCTCCCGGTTAAACTCAACGGCCGGCAAAGCGGGCCGTAAGCTGGGTCCTGGCCTGCCAGTCGCTGACCTCGCCCCGCTCGGTGTAGGAAGCGTTGGCCTGAAAGGTCAGCAGCCGGTCGATGGCCCAGCTGCCGTTCACTGAGTAACGGTTTGTGGTTTCAGTGTCTTCATTATACTGGTAACTCAAAGAAAATTGAATGGTATCCGTGGGCGCCATCGTCATCCGCAACAGCAGGCTCTCCTGGGTGGGCTCCCACTCCTGCCATTTCTTGCCCGCCGAGGACATAAAAGAGAGCAGATCGGAAACACGCCAGTTTAAGGTTAAGGTACTGTCCAGGGCCTCACTATCCTGGGCCGCCCGCTGATGGCGGTAGTCGACAATCAGATCGGCGGTGAGGCGCGGCACCAGACGGGCGGTCAGGCCCAGGCGGGAGCCCAGGGAGTCGCGGACCTGATCCACCTCTTCCTGCTCGAATCTTGCCCAGGTCAGATCCAGATTGGCGTCAAGATCCGGGTAGAGGGCCGCGGTGGTGTAAAGACCCGCTTCATGGTTGGTGGACTGTAGCTCACTCTCTTCGTAACGTTCACTGCGGCTGAGCCCCAGACTCATATCCATGGTGGGCAGAGGCGCCATCCCCACCCGTGCACTGTACTGCCGGTTTACGCTTTCCGGATTTCCCTCGATCTCCTCGCTGTTTTCACTGAACCCCAGCGAGGAGGAGACCCGGCCATTGGGCACCCAGCGGAGTTGGGCGATCTGATTGCGCCGATCAAACTCCTGCCCCGAAGCGTAATCGCCGCTCTCCAGGCTGATGTTGTAGGTAAAGCCCAGGGTGGAGGAGAAGCGGTAGGCCAGATTCAGGTCGCTCAGATAACTCTCGGGCCGCTCTTCCCGGGCGACGAAGGCATCGGCCGAAGTTACCCGTTCATAGGCCTCGATCTCGGTAAAATCGACCCGGGGCAAGGGGCTGGTGGTAACCACCAGTTTAAGCCACTGCTGGCTCAACCCCCCGAGATCAAACTCGAAACGCCTTTCCGTGGCATCGTAATTGAAGGGGAGATTGGTCACCAGCCGGGTGTAGTCGGTGCCGTTGGGGCTGACATAAAGATCGACCACAAACGAGCCCGACAGCCCGGCGGCATCCTCCTCGGTGTAGAGAAAAAGCTGATCGACCCGGCGCTGATCCATCCGCACGGCAATGTTGAGGGGCGGGGTATCGATGCCGTCGGTGTAGATGCCGGCGGGACTTTCCAGGTCGCCATCGATCAGCAGCGGGGTACTGACCAGCTCGTCATCGTCGGTAACCAGGGGGGTGTCATCGCGGCCGCTCAGCACCTGGGCGATATTTTGCCGAATCAGGGCGAATCCACCCGCGCCCACAGCGGTGACGGTTTCGTTGCGGTTCTGGGTGTACTGCTGGGAAAAACCCAGGGAGAGGCGCCGGTCCCAGAACTGGCCGGCGGTCTCAAACCGGGCCAGCTGGTTGGTGGTGGTGGTCTCCCCCAAGGTCACCTTGTTGCGGTTAAGATTGCGGTTGATGTTGTAATGCACCTGGAACAGCCGCAGGTCCCAACTGACCCCGGCCCGGCTCCGTTCGCCGGTCGTATCCATCCGGCGGATGGTATGATGATCGAAGGCGTAATCCCGAGCATGGGAAAGGCGCAGGCGGGGCAGCCAGCGCTCCTGCCAGGCGCTGCTCCAGTTCACCCCCCAGTTGCGACGGCTGCGGCCCACCTCATACTCATTCCGCTGCTCACCGGCCGAACCCTGAATATCCAGCAGGAACAGATCATTGTTCACATCAAAACGCAGACTGGGGTCGACCCCCTCGGTATAACCCTGCTCCCGCCACTGCCGGGAATAGCGGAGCGAACCTCGCAGATTCATAACCTCGGTAAGCTCCTGCCGGTGGTCCAGGGTGTAACTGAGGGCGTAGTCGTCCCGGCTGTCGAGATCCTTGCCCTTCAGGTGGGTCCACCGACCGGTCAGCGCCTGCTCCGCAGCGGCGCCGACCGGCCAGAGGCCCGCCAGCAAGAGGTAAACAGCAAGCAGAAACGCGCCACCACGGGAGATCAGCTTTTCCATCACCCGTGCTCAACCATTGCCGCCCTGCCTGCCCCAACCCCGAGACTCATCTGGCGGGTTTTTCGATGATCGGTTTTTTACGATCATACCCCTTGGGAGCGTGGCAGCCCACGATGCAGGTGCCGCCGTCGTCGGTCTTGGTCAGGGCGATGGGATAGGACCAGAACCCAAAGGGGACCTCGGTACGGATATGTTTGGGCTGCACGCTGGCATGGGCGTCATGACAGGCGATGCAGGTCCGCCCCTTCTGCATGTTGACATGGAAAAAGTGGAGGTTGTAGTTGCCATCCCGGAAATTGGTCAGGGTATTGGTGAACTTGTTCTTGGCAATATCCTTGTTATGACAGGAGAAACAGAGGTCATAATACTCGGGATTGTACTCCCGGTAGAAATCTTCCGGGAAGTAGCGGACCAGAATCCGGCTGAAGGTGGAGCCGTGGGCCTTGTGGCAAGCCATGCAGTCGCCGGTGATCACCGGGCCATGCTGGGCGGTGCTGCCGGCTACATGGTCGCTCAACTCATCATGACAGGTAAAGCACAACCCCTGCAGGTTGCTGCTCTTAAGCAGCGACTGCACCTCGGAAGAGTGGGCCCGATGACATTCGGTGCACTTGCCCTGATCCACCGGTTCATGCTTGTAGGTGGCCGTCCTGATATCGTTATACACCTCGGGGCTGAGCATCTCATGGCAGGTGGCGCACATCTTGCCGCCACTCTCATAAAGCTGGAAGCGGGCATTGGAGCTGTGGGGATCGTGGCATTGGCCGCAATCACTGGCCACCGGCGCATGGACGTAGCGCATGGTAAACTCTTCCATCCGGTCCTGGTGGCACTGAAAGCAGACCTCACCCTTGTCCGCCGTGGCGATCAGCAGATTTTTATGCTCCCCGGAGTGGGGCAGATGACAAGCGATACAGTCTCCCGAACCCACCGGGCCATGGCGGTTCTCCTTGGTAAAAATGGCAGCCTCATGACAGTTGAAGCAGAGGCTGCTGACATCGGGACCCCGACCGCGCAACTGAAAGCGCATCGGCGATTCATGGGGGTTGTGACAGTCAACGCAGCCGGCGGCCACCGGGGCATGGATATGGGCGCCGGCAAACTCCTCCAGATTCTCCTGATGACAAACCAGGCAGAGATCCTGTCCGACCCGCTCCATGCTCAGGGGATTGGTGGAACCGTGGGGGTTGTGGCAGGAGATGCAGACCCCGGCCCCCACCGGACCATGCACGTAGGAAGCCTTGCCCATATCGGCATGGCATTTGATACAGTCGGATTGAGCCGGAATGATCCGGGTGAAGTTGTAGCGCTCGTTACGCAGGCGATGGCACTCCCGGCAATCCTGGGGCTGGGGGTTGCTGTGGACATAAAAACGCTGATAGCCCTGGGGCACGCTCTTGCTGTCCGCCTCCGGGGCGTAAAAAACCTTGAGCCGGGTTTGCAGGGCGCCACTGCCCAGGGTGATGGTATTCTCCCCGCGCTTAAGGGTGATCAACACCCCGAAGGCGCCACCCTCATCAACCGGGATCCCCTCCCGGGGGGCCTTGTTGCTCACCCCACCGATCTCCAGGTGACGAGCCGCGTCCCCCTCCAGATAACCCACCAGGTAAAGATCCTGGGTGGTTACCCAGGAGCCGTCGGGGGGAGAGACCACGTTCAATTTGGCCTCGGCGGCCCAGGCCGGAGCGGGGGCGTAACCGGCACTGCCACAGGCCAGCAACAGGGCCGCCCCGACAATTATGGCCAACAGCGAGCACAAACAGCGCCGCGCCGGCCGTTTACCCCCGTTCCTCGCCTTACCCCTCACCACATCGGCCTCCCGTCCAATGCTGCCGTCCAATCGCTCCATCTCCACTCCTCCCGGGTGTCGCCACTTAAATTACTGAGCAAAACGTAAAAATACCATCAGCATTACCCTTGCTGGAAGCGGGGCGACTGGTCCGCCTCCCGCTCAGGCATCCTTGGCTGTATGGCAGAAAAAACAACCGTTGCCGGCGGCCTCACCACCCTGATGGGCCCGCATCTGACTATAATCCCAGCGCAGCATATCGGGATAGGGACTGCCGTGGGCCCGGTGACATGAAACGCAGGCCACCTGGTCGCCCGGCTCCACCACTTCGGGCCGATGGCTATAGAGATCGGGTTTGGCCACCGGTACCTGGGGGTTGTAAGGCGCTCCAATCACCGCCGCGAATTCGCCCCGGTCGGGAATGGCGTAATTGGTGGGGTGGCGCAGCCAGGGGGTGGCGCCACCGACCTTGGTATGAAAATCTTGATGGCAGCCCGAGCAAAAACGGCTGAGGGAGCGCTGCGTCGGGTTGCCGCTGCCGTCATCGGCCAGGTAGATGTTGTGGTGAGAACTATCGGCATGACGCTCCCAATCGTTGGTGCCAATTCCACCCACCCCGGGTTTGTTGGCGGCAAAACCGTGCAGCTCGGGGGCCTTGAGAAAACGGTACCAGCCGGTTTCGGCATCGGCCGGGGTTCCCGGTGGCCGCTCCGGCCGATGATGCTTAACGCTGCCGTGACAGCTTTGACAACCGTCGTCAAGGGCCAGAGTGCCCCCCGGGACATGAACCTCGGCCCGAGCCAGGCTCTGATGGCAGCTGTTGGCGCAACCCGCCGAGCCGCCGGGGGCGGTGGCCAGATACTGATCGGGACCGCTGACCCCCAGAACATTGTGGCCATACTTATCGCCCATGGTGGCCACCCAGTGGAAATTACCGCCGGCCAACATGGCATCGGGCGGTCCGCCGGTATTGTAGACGATGGGGATGCGGGCGGCACCCATTTCAACCACGGTCTCCGGACCGTCGTGGGAGTGACAACCCACACAGCCGGAGATCAGCAGCAGAGTCGAACCGGCCTCGGAGTGGTGCATGGTATGGCAATCGAAGCAGGAGTTGCCGACTCCGGCCTGGCTTGAGCCAGCCACCAGCAACAACCCGACGCCAAGCAGCAGAGCCGCGGCCCAACCCCCTCCCATCGCCCAAGCCTCCCTGAATCTCTTCGCAACTGTAGCCCCGGAGCGGTCAAAAAAAGCAAAACCGCTCACCGCTGAAAAAGCTTGTCCACTCCGACTCATGGTGAGCCGGAGTGGACAACTTGGACCTTCTGGATTAGCTGTCCTTGGTGGTGTGGCAGTGGAAGCAGCCGGTTCCGGCGGCGGCACCGGCATCATGGGCCTGCATGCTGCCGTAATTCCAGCGCAGCAAATCATCATGGGCGGAGCCATGGGCGCGATGGCAGGAGATACAGGTGACAATGGCGTCACCGGGGGTGGTCATGATCTCCGCCGCAAGGGGCCTGGTATAGGCGGCGCTGATGTTGCTGGAGGCCACCGGGGCTTCCATGCTGTACTCATAGGTGGCATACTCACCACCGATCCCCACCATATCAAAATCGGTGGGATGACGAACCCAGGGCGAGTTCATGGCCCCGCCGACACTGATCTCCCCGGCGGCATTGGCATGATAATCGCCGTGGCACTGACCACAGAGGCTGCTGATGGTGGCCGTGTCGTTCTGGGTATCGGCACTCCGGTCAATCCCGTAATAAACGTTACGGGTGGTTTGATCCAGCAGAGCCTCCCAGTCGGGAGACTCGATCCCCTTGACCCCCAACAGGAAGCGAAAGCTGTTGGCCATGCCATCACCATCCATGTAACCGGAAGCGGCATTAGCCGCCTTGGGCGCGGCGTGATGGGCCCCGCTCAAGGCGGCGTAGTCACCTTCCACAGTCCGATCACCGTGACAGCCATTGGTGCCGGCACAGGTCAACTGGGCGCCCAGGGCGGTGCCGCCGGGGGGCAGCAGCGGATTGCCAAAGTTATCGTCGGGACCGGCAATCCCCAGGACGTTGTGCCCCTTGGCATCATCGGTAAGGACCCAGTAGAAGCTGCCGCCGGCCAACATGCCGCCAGCGGCCTGGTCGGGGGCGCCGCTGGTGTGATGGACAAAGGGTATGTTGTCGCTGGAGCCGCCGCGGCCACTGCCATCAGTGGGGTTGGTGTGACAACCGATGCAGTCGCCGGTCAGCAGCATGCCGTGGGGACCACCCGTCGCCATGGCCGCGCCATCCTGGCTGTTATGCATGGTGTGGCAATCGGCGCACTGGCCGCGCACCTGGGACTGGGCCAGAGCGGGCAGCAGACACAAGGTCGCCGCCACCGCGGTAAAACCAAAGATTTTCCTGTTTACAAGTTTCATAGTTACTACCTCCCCTTGTTTTCCCGTACATTATGTACTTTAACTACTCCCCCACAACACTGTGCCGCTCTGTTACCTTGGCAAACCTCCTCTTGACTTAAACACTTCCTCTAAAAAGTTAAACATCGTCCATGGTTGTATAATATCAAACCATCCCGATCTTTGTCAAAAATTTTTCATAAATTTAATTTTTCTTAATATTGCTGCCCCACCTCAAAACGAGGGTGCCGGACACGCCATTGTACCCTGAGCAAAATCAATGCCAGACAACCATAAATTTACAAAAAACTGACAGAACAGGCCCGGGGCGCTGTTCCGTGGGGGGGGCGCCCCCGGGTGGTCAAGCCGCCGGGCCACCAGTTTCTGGGGACCACCGTTCAGAAACTGGCCAGTCGGATTCAGCAGGAGTGGCCAGGATCAATCGTAGGGATTGGCCAAGTGATAGTCGCTGATCTTTTTGCGCAGGGTGGTGGGGGAAACATCCAGTTGCCGGGCGGCCCGGCTGATATTCCAGCGCAGGCCCAGCAGGGTTTTTTCCACATGAATCTTCTCCGCCTCGGCCAGGGTCAGGGGGAGCTCCGACTCTTCCGCGGCCAGGCTGCCGTCTGCGGCGAGCAACTGCAGATCACCGGCGGTCAGCACCGAATCAACGGCCAGGGCCACCGCCCGGGTCAATACGTTCTCCAACTCCCGGACGTTACCGGGCCAGTTGTGGGCCAGCAAACGCCGCATGGCCCCGTCATCCAGGCGGGGTTTGGCGCACTGCAGTTTAGCGGCGATCTTGGCCAGCAGGGCCTCCACCAGCAACGGAATATCACTGCGTCGCTCCCTCAGGGGAGGGATCCGCAGCATGGAGACACTGAGCCGGTAAAAGAGATCCTCCCGAAAACGCCCCTCCCGCACCAGCGCGGGCAGATCGCAATGGGTGGCCGCCACCATTCTGGCCCGCAGGGGGATGGTATCCAGCCCGCCCACCCGCACAAACTCCTCCTCCTGGAGGACCCGCAGCAGTTTGGCCTGCAGATCCAAAGGCATATCGCCGATCTCATCCAGAAAGACCGTCCCCCGCTCGGCATGCTCCAGCTTGCCGACCTTGGTCCGGTCGGCGCCGGTAAAGGCCCCTTTTTCGTGGCCAAAAAACTCGCTCTCCAGCAGGGTGGGAACCACGGCTGAACAGTTGACGGCGACAAAGGGGCGATCTGAGGCCGCCGCTTCATGGAGAATTCGGGCCGCCAGCTCCTTGCCGGTACCCGATTCCCCCTGGATCAGGACCGTCACCCGACTCCGGGCCAACAGCCCGATCTGCTTATGCAACTCGACCACTTTGGGGTGGGCCCCGATCATCTCCTGGGTTGAAGCCGCAGCCGGCAAAGCCGCCTCCCCCGGACCGCTGCCGGGACGCCCCTGTAAACGCCTGACCCGCTTGACAATGGCGTGCAGCTCATCAAGGTCCAGCGGTTTGCGCAGGAAGTCGAAGGCCCCGCCCCGCATCGCTTCCACCGCCGTGAAGTTATCGGTCTCACCGGTCATGATCACCACCGTGGGCCGGCCGGAAAGGGCCAGCAGTTCGGTCAGGGCCGACAAGCCGCTCTGGTCGGGCAGATTGACATCCAGAAAAATCAGATCCGGGCCCCACTTCCGGGCCTCCTCGATCCCGGCCCCGGCGGCAAAACAGCAGCGGGCCTCGTGCCGATTGAGCCCAAGGGTGATCTGCATGGATCGACAGAGGGCCTGGTCATCATCGACGATCAACACCTTCATCTCACTTATCTCCCAGACTAAAATTTCAACTTAAGCCGATATCACCGGAAAACTACCCCAAGGGAGCCGGACAAACCACGATTTTTTGGTCTAATGCTGATTTTCTCCATTGCCCATTGGCCGGACCCATTGTATAGAGTATGAATGAGTGAGGGCGTTCCCGTCGCCCTCCTCCCCCCACATCTCTGTTCAGTGCCGGTTTACCTGCGGCCACCCGCAAAAGCAACTGTATGCGGCCCACCGGGCGGCATCCACTCGGAGAGAGGTGTGTCCTTGAAAATCTTCCGCTATTCCATCATCTTCTCTTTCTTGTCGATCTTTTCGCTGCTGCTCGACTGCGGCGCCGCCGAGCCCTTCCCTTTCCGGGCCATAGACCAGGGGGATATGCTGCCCGCCGCCGCGCTGCAGGCGGTGGAATCCCAGGAGAAGCTTGCCCTTAACCAGCTGGGCGACCGGCCGGTGGTGCTGGCCTTCTGGGGGGCCGATCTGCCGACCAAAAAAGAGCGTTCCATCTCCGCTCTGGAGCAGCTGCAGAAGTTGAACTCTTTTTTTGCCGACAAGAAGGTACGTCTGCTGGTCATCAACGGCCAGGGGGACTCCACCGAGGTGATCAGGGAGGTGACCCAGGCTGCCGGCTTCACCTCTCCCGGCTACTTTGATCCCACTCAGGATGTTTACGGAGCCCTGGGGGTCTTCGTGCTGCCGGCGGTTCTGCTGGTGGACGGTCAAGGCCGGGTGGTCAACGGCTTCGGCTATGGTCGTTCCATGGTGGACTCGATCAAAGGCGAGATCGAAATCCTGAGCGGGGAGAAAACCAGGGAGCAGGTGGAGGCGGAACTGAACCCGGTGATGGAGGTCCGAGATCCGGAAGAGCTGGCAGCCCGGCGCCACCTGGGCCTGGGCAAAGCTTTGCGCAGCAAGGGACAGGTGGAGGCGGCGGCCCGGGAGTTCCAAACGGCCATCGGCAGGAACCCCAAGCTGGCCGAAGCCCATATCGAGCTGGGCTGCATTTTCCTGGAGCTTAAACGCTTGCCCGAGGCGGAAAGCTCCCTGAACAAAGGTCTGGGCCTGGAGCCCGACTCCCTCCAGGGCGAAGTCTGCGCGGCCCTGGTCAAAGGCGAGCAGGGCGAGGTGGAAGAGGCGATCGATGATCTGCGGGCCATGCTGTTCCGCAACGGCCGCGACCACCGGCTGCGCTCCGCCCTGGGCATTCTGTTGAGCAAAAATGGTGAGCACCAGAAGGCGGCTGAGGAGTTCCGTCGAGCCTATGAGTTACTGGAGCGATCACATCAATCGGATGATTGATCGGCGCCCAATTCCATATTTCGCATGGAGATCGCAACGATGATCGAAAATATTCCCACCGGAACCCCTTTCACCCGCCGGATCCACTTGCGGCTGAACCCGGTGTTTCTTGCCCTGGTGCTGGCCCTGGCCTCATTATGGCCGATCTCCGCCCCGGCGGCCGGGGCGGAGATCCTGGTCCCCCCCGACAAGGCGCTGATTCACGCCAAAAATCCGGCCACCACCGTGGTGGTGCGGGTAAAGGAAGCCGCCAGACAGGAGAAGATGCAGGTCAGGAGCGGTGATTTGCTCTTCTCCCCCCAAGGGATGTGGCCGGTGGACGGCAACTGGTACGCCCACTTCCGGGTTCCGCTGAAAGCGGGCAGCAACAGCTTTGAGCTGCTGCCCGCCGGCAAAACCATAACCGTAACCTTTCGCCCCCTGCGCTCCCTGATGCAGATCAATCGCAAGGAACGCAACTACTACCAGTTCCACGACGACAAACTGCTGCCCGCCGCCTGCGCCCAGTGCCATGACACCGAGAAGATCAATCGCCCGGGCAGGGCCGAGGAGGCGACCCAATCCTTCTGCTTTTCCTGCCACGGCAGCGTGCTGGATAAGACCCCCTGGCAACACAGCCCGGCGGTCAAATTTCAATGCCTGGCCTGCCACAAGCAGGGTGACGAGCCCCTGCGTATCGCCATCCCCGCCGGCAAGGTGGAGGACACCTGCTTCCGCTGCCACATCAGCAAAAAAAGCTGGCTGGACAAAAAACATATTCACGGCCCGGTGGGCACCGGCGATTGCACCATCTGCCACAATCCCCATGGGGATATTAACCGGGGACAACTCTGGGCCGAAGGCAAAGACAGCCTGTGCGTTGCCTGCCATACCGACAAGCAGAACATGGTGAGCCGCGATAATCCGGCTTTTTACGTCCACGGGATCCTAAGGGGGATCGGCTGCACCATCTGCCATGACCCCCACGCCGAGGATCACCGCTTCATGCTCCACAAATCGATCAACGATCTCTGCGTCAGCTGCCACACCTCCCTGGCCGGAGTGACCAGGGGCCATCCGGTGGGGGGGCATCCGGTGGCCGGAGCCAAGGATCCTCGCCGGCCGGAGCGGAGCTTTACCTGCACCAGCTGTCATAACCCCCATGACTCCAACTTCAAGTATCTGCTGATCGGCGACATTCTCGGCGGTCACATCTGCAGCCAATGCCACTACTGATGAGGCGACCGGAATCGACCATGCGTGAACTTGTCTCCTTTTTTCCCCTAATCAGCCCGCCGGCGGGCAAGGTTCTGCTGGCGTTGCTGTCGGTGGTCCCGGTCCTCGTTCTGCTGGCTCAGCCGGGCCGGACAACGGAGCCGCCCCCCCAGGAGCCGTTCTCGGTGGTGGCCATTTTGAACGAGGATCATCAGGGGCAGCGCCTGCGCTCCCCCTCCACGGTGGCCTTTGATTATGAGCAGGAGGAGGTCTATGTCCTCAGTGGCGGCAAAAGAGGTTTCGTGATCTACGACAACGCCCTTTTCCCCCACCTTTTCCTGGGGCCCGGCCGGGGACTGACCGCTCCCCAGGGGGTTTTTTTTGATCCCCGCAGCGATCGAATCTTTGTCTGCCAAGGCCGTTCGTCCAGCCATCCACCCCGGCTAACCATCCTCAACGGGGCTTTTTTCCCGGTGGAGGAGATCCGCTTCGACCAGTTTCCCCAGGCGGAAGGTTTTTCACCGCAAAGGGGGGTGGTGGGCAGAACCGGCAACATCTACCTGAGCGGCATCAACCGCCGGGGGGTGCTGGTCCTGGGGCCGGACGGTAAGTTCCTGCGCTGGCTGAGCCCCGTGGACCGGATCATGCCGCCGGAGGAACTTGGCCTGGTGCCGGGGGTCGACAGCCCGCTGGAGGAAACGGCCCCGGCCCCGGCCCCGGAACAGCTCGACGACAACCCCCTGGGCCTGCCGCCGGAACTGCTCCCCCAGTCCCGGCTGCGCCAGCCCAGAGAGAGCGGCGGTCCGGGCCGGCACCCGGTTACCGTCAACGACATCGTCCGCGATCGGGATGGGCGGCTTTTTCTGCTCAGCGAGGAGACCAGCAAGGTCTACGTCTACTCCCCCAACGAGGATTTTCTCTTCAGTTTCGGGGAAAAGGGGGGCTCTTCTGGCAAAATGAGCCGGCCCCGCGGCCTGGCCGTCGATGAGGACCGTAAAAGCATTTATGTGGTGGACTACATGCGCCACACCATTTTGGTTTACGATACCAGCGGCAAATTCGTCTTTGAGTTCGGCGGTCGGGGTACCGGACCACTCTGGTTCAACTTTCCCAGCGCCATCACCATGGACCGCCGGGGCCGCCTGGTCGTCGCCGACCTGTTCAACAACCGGATCCAGATCATTCAGGCCGATTTCGACGTGCGCTTCCCCATCTTCCAAACCTTGCCCGGCGCCGCTACCCCCGGGGCCTCCAGCTCAGACCCCTCGTTATTTGAGGAAGAAATTTGGCAAGAAGAGTCGCTGGTGGATTAAAAGAAACAAACGTGGCCCATGAGAAAACCCTTCCATATTTTGGTCTTGATCACGATTTTCCTGCTGGGGCAGGATTGGTCGGCCAGGGCCGCGGAATACATCATCGTGGTCCATAAGGACAACCCCGTCCAGCGGCTGGGGATCGAGGAGGTGCGCAATATCTTTCTCGGCAAGCAGCTCCGCTGGCCGGACAACAGCTCCATTACCCTGGTCATGAACACCAATGATGATATCCATGAAAAGTTCACCCGGGAGCTGCTGGAAAAGTCGCCGGTCCAACTTTCGGTTTACTGGAAAAAGATTCTTTACAGCGGCAGCGGTATCCTGCCCCTGGCGGTCCGGGATGACGAGGCCGCCAAATCCTATGTCGCCTTGCATCGTCACGCGATCAGCTACATCGACAAGAGTTCCCTTGACCACCAGGTCAAGAAAGTGACCATCGAATAGGGCGATGAGGATAATGTTCTGTAATTTTTTTAAATTATTGTGGGTTGACGGCAGCATCCGCACCAAGGTGCGGGCCTGCATGCTCATCGCCCTGGCGGGCTATTTCATCGCCACCGTTTCCAGTTTCTACTCCAACAGTCAGCAAGCCGCCAGATTGGCCAGCCTGCAAACCATCCATTTCCCCCTGGCCCGGCTCAGCGAGGAAACCCTCAGCATTTTCCGTACCCAGCTTGCCAAATATGAAGACGCCTTTCTCACCGGCGAGGCGGAACAGGTAATCCAGGCCAACAAACTCAGTAGTAAAATCATGCTGCTGCTCATGGAGATGGAGGAGGTGGCCGCCGGCGACCCCTCCTTCTTTTTTGAAAACGCCCTGATCGATGATCTTGGCGAACGCTACCAGCGCTTCCACCGCCTGGCCGCCGAGGTCTATCTCGATACCCAGAGCATCGAAGCCTCCCTGGAGATGCAGAAAACCATCCAGTTTTTGGGCAATCTGCAAACCGGTCTGTTGCAGGATCTGATCAAACTGAATCAACATCTGGGCCACAACGTGGAACAGATCATCCAGAAGGAACGTCAGTACGCCCAACTCAACACCATCTTCCTGGGCTTGCTCTTCTTGCTGGTTCTGCTCAGCGCCACCTTCATCAGCCGCTGTTTTGCCAACCGGCAGCTCATTCAACCCCTGGGCCGCATCCAGCAGATGGTGGTTGATTTCGCCCGCACCGGCAAGATCAGCCCCCCCCCTCTGGGCAACGAAAATGATGAGATCAACCAACTGGCCACCTCCTTCTGGGAGATGACCCAGGAGCTGGAACAAACCATGGTTTCCCGGGACTATGTCGACAACATAATCAAACATATGAGCAGTTGCCTCATGGTACTCTCCGCCGATCTTACCCTGAGCAAAATCAACGATAACACCGGAGAGCTGCTCGGTTATGGGGAGGAGGAGCTGCTGGGAGAGGAGATTTCCCGGTTCATCTCCGCCGATACCGCGGAACTGTTCCAGAGCCGGGGGGTGGAGCGGCTGACCAGGGGACAGGATGTGAGCAATCTGGAGATCGGCCTGCTCACCAGAGAGCGGCGGGAGATCCCCGTGCTCTTTTCCGCCTCGGTAATGCGTAATGCCGAAGGAGAGATCGATGCCGTCATCTGCGTGGCCAACGATATCACCGAGCGTAAGAAAACCGAGGAGGTGCTGCGGAAAATCGAGATTGAGCGGGCCCTGGCCAAAACCGCCGCCCTGGCCGCCATCGGCGAACTAACCTCCAGTATCGCCCACGAGATGCGCAACCCGCTTTCATCGATCAAGATGAACGCCAAGATGATTCAACGGATGGTGGAGGGCCGGGACGCAACCGTGGCCGAGTTGGCCGAGATCAGCAGTCAACAGTCCCTGCGCCTGGAGAAGATGCTGAACGACCTCCTCAACTACGGCAAGCCGCTGACCCTGCAAATCGGCCGGAGCACAACAAGCGACCTTTTAAACGGGGCCCTTACCGCCATCCGCCAGGAGATCGTCGCCAAAGAGGTGAATATCGAGGTGGTCGACCAGACCGATCAGCACTCCCTGCTGCTGGATGTGGAACTGATGACCCAGGCGCTCTCCAACCTGTTACTCAACGCCGTCCAATGGTCACCGGCCGGAGGGACGGTCAAAATCACCGCCAGCTTTATCGAAGAGGCGTATGCTCCCCGGCTGCTCTTGCAGATCAGGGATCAGGGACCGGGGATCAACCCGGAAAAGATTCGCCGCCTGTTCCAGCCTTTCTTCACCACCCGCCAGGGTGGGACCGGGCTGGGCCTGGCCACCGTCAGAAAAATTGTTGAATACCACGGCGGCACGGTGAGTGCCGAAAACCTCCCCGAGGGAGGGGCCCTCTTCCACCTGACCATTCCGCCGCGGATGCTGGCCGGTCCCGCCGACGATCAGCAGATCACCTGATTACGACCACCGCTTTTACCTCGGTAGAGCCGGGAATCGGCCTCCTTGACCAGGCCGAGAAAATCTTCGGCGTCCTCGGGAAAGGCCACCGCCCCCACCGTCACACTGACACTCACCTCCGGCCCCGGCTCCTGATCGAGCAGCAACTGCCGCTCCACCGCCCGCCGCAGATTTTCAGCCAAATGGCAGGCGGCCTCTTTGGGGGTGGCGGGCAACAGGATCACAAACTCATCACCGCCGTAGCGGGAGACCACATCGCACTGACGGACATTTTCGGTTAAAAGGGCGGCCATCTTGACCAGAACCTCATCGCCGTAAACATGGCCCCAGGTGTCGTTGACCGCCTTGAAATTATCCAGATCGATGAGCAGCAGGGAGAGGGGCATCTTGTTGCGTTTGGCCTTGCGCAGCTCCCGCACCCCGTAATCGTTGAGATAGCGACGATTATAGATGCCGGTCAGATCATCATGCATCGCCTCCTGCCGGGCCTTCTCATAGAGCCGGGCCCGTTCCATGGCCATGGCCAGATTATCGGCCACGGCGCCATAGAACTCCCGGTCATAGGCCCGGAAACCCTGGGGGCGGGATTTGTGGATATTAAGCACTCCAAAAACTTGATTATCCCTGGCAATCAACGGCACGGAAAGAAAGGCGGCGATCTCGGGCAACATTCCGTCGTAATCGGAAAAGCAGGATTCGCGGCTGACATCCTGGGAGAGGATCGCCTCGCCGCTCTCCGCCACCAGCCCGGCCAGGCCCTCCCCCACCCGAAAGGTGTAAGCGCCGGCCCGCTCCATCACCCCATCGCTGCCGGCCCAAACCTGAAAACACCCTTTTTCGGGGTCTTGCAGCATCAGGCAAAACTCCTCCACCTGCATGGTGTTTCGCAAGAGATCAAAAAAATTTTCCAGCAACTTATCGGTTCGCAGCGACTGGCAACATACTCGACTGGTACTGTAAAGCAGATAGAGCTCAAACAGCCTCTCCTTGAGGAACTCGTTCTCACTCCTGAGATCCGGCAGGCTTTGCAGGGCGGAGATCGTCCAGGTCGGCATTTTTTCTGTGGTCATGGAGCCATCTCCCCCGCGCTCAATTAATCTTTGGTGGTGTGACAGGCAAAACAGCCAACCCCGGAGAAATCCCCTCCCTCGTGGGCCATCATCCGGCTGTAATCAAAGCGAAGCATTCCGGGGTAATCGCTGGCGTGGGCCAGATGACAGGAGAGACAGGTAACCGTGTCACTCCCGGGGGTAACTTCACTGCTGGGGGTGGCCGGCAGTACCTGCCGCCCCACCGGGGCGGTGATGCTATAAGTGTTATAGTCCGCATACTCCCCCGAATTTCTGATCACGATATCGGTGGGGTGGCGCAAAAAGGGCGAGATGGTATCGGGACCGATCCCTGACGAGGCGGCGGCGGTCAGGGTGTGGAAATTGCCATGGCAGGTGGCGCAGAAACCGCTGATGGTGCCGTTGGGGGTGCGGATATGGCCGTCGATGGGGCTATGGCAGGCCCCGCAGTCCGGATAGTGAGCTCCGGGGGTCGCGGCGCCAAAATACTCGTTGTGACTGGACGGACTGGCATTCTGCCAGCGATCGTCGGGATTGGGATTCTCCAGCCCTTTCACCCCCAGCAAAAAGCGGTAACTTTCCGGCAGGGTCAGGGCGGTGTTCAGCAGGCCACCAACATTACCGTGGTGGGCTCCCTGCAGGGCCTTGACCCCCGAACCAAGATCGTTGGCGAAACCATCCCCGGTCCGATAACCATGACAACCGTTGGTGCCGGCGCAGGTCAGGTTGCCGCGATTGACGTTGCCACCATCATCATGAAAGAAGAAACGCATTCCCCCCGGCGGCGGGTACAAACGGCTGTCCTGATCCAGCAGGTCGATGACGTTGTGCCCCTTGCGGTCATCGGCCCCGCCCCCCTTGGTGCCGCTGATATAGGCGAAATTGCCGGCCGCCAGATCTCCGGAGGGGTCGGTGTGGTAGACTTGGGGAAAGGCGTTGCCGCCGCTGGTCACGATCTTTTCTCCAAGATTCATGGCATGGCAGCCCACACAGCTGTCACGGAGCAGCATGGGACTGACCTGGCTGCCCCCATCAAAGGCCATGGAGCCGCCATCCTGGCTGTTGTGCATGGTGTGGCAATCTCCGCACACCCCCCGGATCGTGGCCCCGGCGGGGGATACCCCCCCCACCTGGACCAGCAGCGCCACCAGCAAACCACCAACCAGCCCCGTCAAACCCGTCACCATCCCTCGCCACATATCCCCACCTTTCGCGTAAACTTTATCAACGCAAATCCCCGTCACAAGAGAGAATGCAATAAAGATGCCACTGCTATCGGCAGGGCCATATTGCTAATTTTTTGTAAAAAAGCAGGAACTAAAACTTGACCGGCAACCACCACTCTCCAGTTTCTGCGCAATCGCTAACCAGCTTCTGACCAGCCGGCTTACCGGAAGGGCCCTTTAATTAAATGTTATCCGCCCTCCCTCCTTTCCGGATGCGCAATCGACGGGCTCCCGTTATAATGAGGTGGTTATGCAGACTCGAAAAAAGAGCAGACAGATCCAGGTCGGCGGCCTGGCCATCGGCGGCGGGGCCCCGGTGGTGGTTCAGTCCATGACCAACACCGACACCCGGGACGTGGCGGCCACGGTCGCCCAGATCGGGCGGCTAACCGAGGCCGGCTGCGAAATAATCCGGGTGGCGGTGCTGGACCCGGAAGCGGCCAGGGCCATCCGGGAGATCCGCGACCAGATCGCCATTCCCCTGATTGCCGACATCCACTTTGATCACCGACTGGCCCTGGCCGCCATGGAGCATGGCGCCCAAGGAATCAGGATCAACCCCGGCAATCTCGGGGGCCAGCAGAAACTGGCCAAAGTCGCCGCCGCCGCCAAGATGCATGGGGTGGCGATCCGGGTGGGGGTCAACGCCGGCTCCCTGGAAAAGGATATTCTGGCCCGCCACGGTCACCCCACCCCGGAGGCTTTGGTGGAAAGCGCCCGCCGCAATATCGGCCTGTTGGAAGCCCTCGATTTCCACAACCTGAAAATCTCCCTCAAATCCTCCGATGTGCTGACCACCATTGCCGCCTATCGCGGCCTGGCCCAGGTCTGCGACTACCCTCTCCATCTCGGGGTCACCGAGGCCGGAGGCTTGATTGCCGGTACCGTTAAATCCAGCGTCGCCTTAGGGATCCTGCTTTATGAGGGGATCGGCGACACCCTGCGGATTTCATTGACCCGGGACCCGGTGGAGGAGATCCGGGTGGCCTATGAATTGCTGCGGAGCCTGCGCCTGCGCCAGCGGGGTCCGGAGTTGATCTCCTGCCCCACCTGCGGCCGCTGCCAAGTCAATCTTTTCAGCCTGGCCGAAGAGGTGGAGCGCCACATCCAGAAGATCGCAACCCCCCTGAAAATCGCGGTGATGGGTTGCGTGGTCAATGGCCCCGGCGAGGCCAGGGAGGCCGACATCGGGGTGGCCGGCGGCCACGGGGTGGGGATCATCTTCAAGAAGGGAAAAATCCTCAAAAAAGTCCCCGAAAACCAATTACTGACTGTTTTTTTAGCTGAAATCGATAAAATGACCAGGGAGCAGACCCCAAACCGTCCCTGACAAAAGTAAACCAAAAAACCAACCCAGGAATTCACACCATGCGTTTTTCCCAACTGCTGTTGCCCACCCTCAAAGAAGATCCGGCCGAGGCCGAAGTCATCAGCCACAAGCTGCTGCTGCGGGCCGGCTTTATCCGCAAGCTCACCGCCGGGGTTTACTCCTACCTCCCCCTGGGCCTGGCCGCGATCCGCAAGGTGGAGCGGATCGTGCGCGAGGAGATGAACCGGGCCGGGGCCCAGGAGGTTCTGCTGCCCATGGTCCAACCCGCCGACCTCTGGCGGGAGTCGGGCCGCTGGGAGAAGTACGGCCCCGAACTGCTCCGCTTCAAGGATCGCCATCAGCGGGAAAGCTGCCTGGGGCCGACCCATGAGGAGGTGATCACCGATCTGGTGCGGATGAACGTCCACTCCTATCGCGACCTGCCCCTCAACCTCTATCAGGTGCAGACCAAATTCCGCGATGAGATTCGCCCCCGCTTCGGCCTTATGCGGGGCCGGGAGTTCATCATGAAGGACGGCTACAGCTTTGATGCCGACGAGGCGGGAGCCGACGCCACCTACCAGAAGATGTATGACGCCTACCAGCGGATCTTCACCCGTTGCGGCCTGGCCTTCCGAGCGGTGGAGGCGGACACCGGCACCATCGGCGGCAGCTTTTCCCACGAGTTCATGGTCCTGGCCGCCACCGGCGAGGATCAGGTGGTGATCTGCCAGCACTGCGATTACGCCGCCAACATGGAAAAGGCCACCGCCCGGGAGATCCGGAGCGAAACCCGCGAACAGCCCCTGCCCCTCAACCGGGTCCCCACCCCCGACCGGAAGACGGTGGCCGAGGTGTGCGATTTCCTGCAGATCTCCAGCGACCGCCTGGTCAAAACCATGATCTGGCTGGCCGACGGCCAGCCGGTGGCGGTGTTGGTCCGGGGAGACCATGAGGTGCAGCCGGTCAAGCTGCAAAACCTGCTGGGGGCCCTGGAGGTCACCCTGGCCGACGACGAGCGGATCGCCGAACTGACCGGGGCCCCGGCCGGATTCCTGGGCCCGGTTGAGCTCAAAATCCCCCTGGTCATGGATGAGGTGGTGGCGGGGATGAGCAACTTCGTCACCGGCGCCAACCAGGCCGACCAGCATCTGGTCAATGTCAACCCCGGCCGCGATTTCAGCGCCACCCACCAGGCCGATATCCGGATGGTCACCGAAGAGGACCAGTGCCCCCGCTGCGGCGGCAAGCTGGCCCTGACCCGGGGGATCGAGGTGGGGCACATCTTCAAGCTGGGCACCAACTACAGCCAGGCTCTCAACGCCACCTTCCTGGACGACCAGGGCCAGAGCCACCCCTTCATCATGGGTTGCTATGGGATCGGGGTCAGCCGAACGGTGGCGGCGGCCATCGAGCAGAACCACGATCGGGACGGCATCATCTTTCCGCTCCCCATCGCCCCCATGCAGGTGATTATCCTCAACCTCACCCCCAAGGATCAGGAGATCAGCGCCGAGGCCGAGCGACTCTATCACGAGTTGCGAAAACAGGGGGTCGAGGTGTTGCTGGATGATCGGGATGAGCGCCCGGGCAGCAAATTCAAGGATGCCGATCTGATCGGCATTCCCATCAGACTGATGGTGGGCAAGCGTTTCAAGAACGATGGGCTGCTGGAGATCCGGACCCGCGCCGACGGGCAGACCAGTGAAGCCACCCCGACCGCCGCCCTGGCGGTCATCGGCGAAATGATCGCCAAGGCCCTCAATCCCGCGGGCGATCGGCCCTGAACGTGACCCTGGCGCCCATGCACAATACCATCGCTGAAATCATCCGGCGGGCGGCGGAATATATGCCCGACGAGGACTTAGCCCCGCTGAGCAAGGCCTACGCCTTCGCCGAGAAGGTCCATGGCGGGCGCCACCGGCTTTCCGGCAAGCCGTACCTGCAGCATGTCCTGGCGGTGGCGGGAATCCTGGTGGCCATGCGACTCGATGTGGCCACCATCACCGCCGGACTCCTCCACGGGGTCCTCAAACAGAAAGAACACCCGGTCAGCCAGGCCAAACTGAAGGAGGAGTTCGGCGAGGACGTGGCCAATATCGTCGCCGGCGCCACCCGGATCACCGCCGTGCAATTCAACAGCCGCCTGGCCTACCAGGCGGAGAATATCCGTAAAATGCTGCTGGCCATGGCCAGCGACATCCGGGTTCTACTGGTAAGGCTGGCCGACCGCCTCCACGATATGCAGAGCATCAACGTGGTGGACCGTGAGCTGCAGGTGGAGATCGCCCAGGAGACCATGGATCTTTACGCCCCCCTGGCCGGTCGCCTGGGGATCGACTGGATCAAGCGCGAGCTGGAGGATCTCTCCTTTGCCCAACTCTATCCCGAAGAGTATCGGCAACTGGCGGCCAACATCCAGACCTCGCTGCCGGAGCGGGAAGCCTATGTGGACCGGGTCAAGGAGCACCTCTCCCGCCATCTGCGCCAGAACGGCCTGGAGGATTTTCGGATCCTGGGTCGCCCCAAACATCTTTACAGTATCCAGAAGAAGCTGCTGGTCCAGAATATCACCCTGGACAAGGTTTACGACAAGGTGGCTTTCCGGATCATTGTCCACAACGTCAAGGAGTGCTACCAGGCTTTGGGGGTTATCCACTCCCTCTGGGCCCCCATCGACGGCCGCTTCAAGGATTTCATCAGCCACCCCAAGGCCAACGGCTACCAATCGGTCCATACCTCGGTGATCGGCCCCGACGGCGACTTCATGGAGATCCAGATCCGGACCGAAGAGATGGACCGGGTGGCGGCGGAGGGGATTGCCGCCCACTGGGCCTACAAGGAGGGCCAGGCAGCCAGCACCCGCGACGTCAAACTGTTCAAGTGGCTCAAACAACTGGTGGCGATGCTGCAGGAGCTGGAAGACCCGCGGGAGCTGCTGGATACGGTCAAGGGAGAGCTGTATGAGGATGATATCTATGTCCTGACCCCCAACGGCGAGGTCAAAGGTTTCCCCAAGGGCAGCACCCCCCTGGATTTCGCCTACAGCATCCATACCGAGGTGGGTCATCACTGCAGCGGCGCCAAGGTCAACGGCCAGATCACCCCCCTGCGGACCCCGCTGAAAAACGGCGACGTGGTGGAGATCATCACCTCGCCCAACCAGAAACCGGGCCGCAACTGGCTGCATATCGTCAAGACCAGCCGGGCCCGCAACCGCATCCGCCAATGGCTCAACCAGGCAGAGCGGGAGCGGAACCTGGAGAAGGGGCGGGAGATCTGCGAGCGGGAGCTGCGCAAACACGATATCAGCCTGAAAAAGCTGCTGCGCACCGGCCATCTCAAGGAGGTACTCAAAAAGCTCTCCTGCAACTCCCTGGATGATTTGATGCATAAGGTGGGGGCGGGCAAGCTGCCCATGGTCGCCATCCTCCGCCTGCTGCAGCCAGAAGAGCTGCGCCGGGAAGAGCTGGCCGAAGAGCAGGCCCTGCTGAGCCAGGTCGGCAGCAACCGGGGACGTTTGGGCCGGGGCAGGCAAGGCAAAGAGGAGATTGTCAGAGTGGAGGGGGCGGTGGGAATTCCCACCAAGATCGCCAACTGCTGCCTGCCGGTACCCGGAGACGAGATCATCGGCTTTATCACCACCGGCCGAGGGATAACGGTCCACAAGAGCAACTGTCCCAACCTGCTGGCCGGTGAGGCGGAAAGAAGAATCGGGGTGAGCTGGTCGGGGGAGGGCAAAGTTCCCTACCGGGCTTCGGTCCAGGCCCTGGGGCTGAACCGCAAGGGGCTGCTGGCCGCCCTGAGCAGCACCATCACCAACGACGACGCCGACATCGCCAGCCTGGAAGCCAGCACCGCCGCCGATGGCGGTGCCCGTTTCAACATGGTGCTGGAAGTGGAAGGGATCGAACACCTCAACCGCATCCTCCAGCACATCCGGCAGCTGGAGGGGATCAGCGACGCCTTCCGGAACTGAAGAAATTACTTGGTCACTGCTCCCGAGCGCAGACAGCGGGTGCAGACCCGGGTACGGCGGGCGTTACCGCCGGCGGTGGCCATCCGGACCCGTTGCAGGTTGGGCAACCAGCGGCGCCGGGTTTTGTTGTGCGCGTGGCTGACATTGTTACCGACTTCGGGCTTCTTGCCGCAGATTTCGCATACCTTGGACATCTCGGTACTCCTTAATGAAAGCATCTATTATATTGTTGCAAACTGATCTGGATAACCACCGCTCATCCTCCGCCACATGGCCGTAAAACAGGCCGGGCTGGTGGTCGTGAGCACAAGACCGGTACTTATAACCCAACCGAAGCACCTTGACAACCATATTTTGTTTCAAGGGTCGGCCCTTTCAGGGCTGGTGTCGAGAAGCCATACCCCACCCCGTTTTCCTGTTGACACCACCGCGTGGAATATTGTAATAAAGCGAACTAGGCGCAACCGTCCCCCGAACAGCCGCCAAGGCACGCTCCCATTCCCCACCGACCGCATCACTCAGAGACACTAAATCAGAAACGGGACCACCAATGACTAAAGAACAAAACCAGGTGTGGCGTTTATTCGCCTCGGTAAAACTCGCCCTGTGGCTCATCGGCCTTTTGGCCGCAACCTCGATTCTCGGCACCATTATCCCCCAGCACAAATCCCCGGAGTACTATATCCAGGAGTACGGTTCCGAATTGGCCCGCCTGCTCCAGGTAATGGACATCGTGCCCAACATGTACGGCTCCTGGTGGTTTGTCGCCTTGCTGATCATCTTTTCCATCAACCTGATCGTCTGCAGCCTCGACCGGCTACCGAACACCTGGCGGATGGTGGTGCTTGACAATCTGGAGACCACCCCCGAACGGTTGCAGAAGATGCCGCTGAAGGCCGAGATGCAGATCAACGAGGAGGTTGGCTCGGCCGGAGAGCGGGTTCGCCGGCTGCTGGCCGATGCCGGCTGGAAGACCGAGACCCGGGACAAGGAGGGGGGGGTACTGCTCTTCTCCCAAAAAGGAGCCTGGTCGCGGCTGGGCGCCTACATCATCCACATCAGCATCCTGATCATCTTCATCGGCGCCCTGACCGGCTCGGTGTTCGGCTACAAGGCCAGCATCATGTTCCCGGAGGGGGAGACGGTGGAACATCTCTTCGACCGGAAAACCGGTCAACCGATTCCCCTTGGCTTCCGTCTCCACTGCGAAACCTTCACCATCGGCTACTACCCTAACGGCATGGTGCGGGATTACCGCTCCGATGTGATAATCATCGATCCGGAGATGTTTGCCGAACCCCTGCGCACCGCCATCCGGGTCAACCACCCCCTGAAACATCGAGGCTTGACCTTCTACCAATCCAGCTATCAGCCCCTAAGTGAGTTCCTGATCACGGTCCGGAACACCAAAACCGGACTCGAACGCACGGCCCTGGTCTCTCCCCGGCGCCAGGTGACCTGGGAGGAGGAAGGGGTTGTTTTCGGGGTAACCGAGACCATGGCCGATCGCATGGGTCGGGTCCATGAGTTCCGGATCTGGTTCGACAGCCCCGGGGCCGATCCCTCCACCTTCGGGATGAAAGATAAGCAGAACGTGACCGTGCAGCGACCGGAAGCCGACTACAGCTTCTACGTCCAGCAACGCTACGCCACCGGCCTGCAAGTGGCCAACGACCCCGGGGTCTGGATCGTCTACCTGGGTTGCGGCCTGATGATCCTGGGCCTCTACGTCGCCTTCATGATCACCCACCGCCGGGTCTGGGCCTACCTGAGTCCGGCCGATAACGGCGGCAGCAAGCTGCTGCTCTGCGGCGGCAGCAACCGGAACAAGGCATCTTTTGATCAGCGTTTCACGGAACTGGCCCAACGTCTGCGTCAAGACCAAGCCATCAACTAAAGAGGAAGGACCATGGAAAGCGCCCAACTGCTCAATCTCACCACCTTTGCCTACCTGGCCTCGGCGATTCTCTACGTCGCGATCCTGATCTTCGGGGCCAAAAACAGGACCATGGGCCTGATTGCCACCCTGGTCACCATGGGCGCCCTGCTGCTCAGCACCATGGGAATTCTGCTGCGCTGGAACGAGGCGTTCAAGCTGGGCTTCGGCTACTACGCGCCCTTTTCCAACATGTACGAATCCCTGGTCTTTTTTGCCTGGTGTATCGCCCTGGGTTACCTGGTGCTGGAATACGTTTACAAGAACCAGACCCTGGGCGCCTTCGCCATGCCCTTCGCCTTCGTGGCCCAGGCCTTTGCCGAATACTGGCCCCAATGGAACCAGGATCTGCGCCCCCTGCTGCCCGCCCTGCAGAGCAACTGGCTGATCGCCCATGTAATCGCCAGCTTCATCGGCTACGCCGCCTTTGCCATCGCCTTCGGAATGGCGGTGATGTACCTGACCAAGGCCCGCAACGTCGACAGGAGCGGCAACCCGGACGGGACCGGCCTCTTTGCCGCCCTGCCCCCCCTGAAGGTGATCGATGATGTGATCTATAAGACCATCTTCTTCGGTTTTGTCCTCTTCACGGTGGGCGGCCTGATCTTCGGGGCGATCTGGGCCAACTCGGCCTGGGGAACCTACTGGAGCTGGGACCCCAAGGAAACCTGGTCCCTGATCACCTGGTTCGTTTACGCCGCCACCCTCCACGTGCGCTACACCCGGGGCTGGAGCGGCAAAAAGATCGCCTGGCTGGCGGTCCTGGGATTCTGCTCAACGGTATTCACCTACTACGGGGTCAACTTCCTGCTCGCCGGACTCCACAGTTACGGTTGATGACAACCCCCGGGATCGTGCTTATAAATCCGAGAGATACCCGACAAAAAGATTGACTACGCCAAACGGGCTGGATTATAACCCTCATCTAAATATTTTGTGAACTGTATCACAATATGGATTCCGCCGGCTTGGTTGTCCGCCGGCCGACGGGTTCGCAACCAGTAACAATAAAAAGGAGGAACACAGATGAAATTCGTCACCACAGGCATCATCACCGCTGTAGCTGCCCTGGCCTTCACCGGCGCCGCCCTGGCCGTAGGCCCCGGCAAGACCGTGGAATTCGCCGGCGGCAATCTGGGCGCGGTAACCTTCAGCGGTGAGGCCCACAAGGGCATGGGCTGCAATGAGTGCCATCCCAACCTCTTTGCCATGGGCAAGGGTGTCAAGATCACCATGGCCGACCACAACGCCGGCAACCTCTGCTTCGGCTGCCACAAGAAAGACGGCACCGCCAGCGCCACCTGCGCCGATTGCCACAAGAAGTAAAACCTGCCTCGCAACAGGCAGCTTTTTTGCTTGGCCTGCGAAGAAGACCGCCCCAGCCGGGCGGTCTTCTTCGGCTCCTCTCCGTGCCCCCAGGGCTCAACTCGCGTCCACCGGGCAGAATTAAGTGACCCTCCGCCGCCCCCGTCCAGCCGTCTGGAATCACAGCCAGTTATCCCTGCTCCTGCTGGGGGTCGCCACCGGCCTGACAACCCTGATCTGCTTCATCCTCTTTCTCTTCATCACCCTCGATCTGCCGGATATCAGCACCCTGGACAGTTATCAACCGGCCCAAACCACTCTGATCTATGATGACCAGGGCGCGGTGGTTGAGCGGGTTTTCCATGAAAACCGGGTGGTGGTGCCTTTGGGGCAACTGCCGGAACAGTTGCCCCAGGCCTTTATCGCCGCCGAGGATGCCCGCTTCTACGATCATGGCGGGGTGGACGCCTGGTCCATCGTCCGGGCCTTGATCCACAACCTGCGCTCCGGCGAGCGGCGGCAGGGAGGCAGCACCATCACCCAGCAAGTGGCCCGGGCCCTGCTGCTCAGCCGGGAAAAAACCTATACCCGCAAGATCCGTGAGGCGATCCTGGCCTACCGGATCGACCGCCGCCTGAGCAAGGAGGAGATTCTCCATATCTATCTCAACCATATCTACCTGGGCAGCGGCGCCTATGGAGTGGAGGCGGCGGCCCAGACCTACTTCGGGAAATCGGCCGCCGAGCTTAATCTGGCGGAGATCTCCCTGCTGGCCGGCCTGCCCCAGGCCCCCAGCCGCTATACCCCCTTCCGCCAGTACACCCTGGCCAAAAGGCGGCAGGCCTACGTGCTTAATCGGATGGCCGAGGAGGGGTACATCACCCCCACCGGCGCCCGTCGGGCCTACCTTCACCCCCTGCTCTGGGCCCCTCCCCAAAGCATTGCCCCAGAAAACGGCTATTTCCTGCAACAGGTAAAGAACCAGGTGGAACAGCGCTATGGCCGGCAGCTGCTCTATGAGGGGGGCCTGAGGATCTATACCAGTTTGGACCAGGAGCTACAGCGGAGTGCGGCCAAAGCGGTGGAACAGGGAATTCGCGACTGGGAAAAACGACGGCGAGGGGCCCAGGCCACGGAACGGCCCCAGGCCGCCCTGATCGCCATGGAGAGCAAAACCGGGCTGGTCAAGGCGGTCAGCGGCGGTATCGACTTTAATGAAAGTCAGTTTGACCGGGCGATCCAGGCCCGGCGCCAACCCGGGTCCGCCTTCAAGCCCATCATCTACGCCGCCGCCCTGGAAAAGGGGATGACTCCGGCGGATATCATCATCGATGAGCCGATCAGCTTGCGGGGGGCCGGCCCTCGCCAGGTCTGGGAGCCAAGGAATTTCGGCAACCGCTTCCACGGCCCCACCACCCTGCGGGATGGCCTGGTTTATTCGCGCAATATCGTGACCATCAAAATTTTGCAGCAGATCGGGATCAGGCCGGTGGTGGAGCTGGCTCGTCGGCTGGGGATATCCAGCCCCCTGACCGACAACCTCTCCCTGGCTCTGGGCTCCTCGGAACTATCGATGCTGGAGCTTACCGCCGCCTATGCCGCCTTTGCCAATGGCGGCATGGGCCAGCAGCCGGCTTTTATCAAGAGCATCAAGGATCGGCGTGGCCTTCTGCTGGAACAGGCCCGTCCCGGCACGACACGGGCCCTTGACCAGCGCACCGCCTATCAGGTTACCAGGCTGCTGGAGGGAGTGATCAAGGAGGGTACCGGCCGCGGCGTCAGTAGCCTGGGTATTCCCGCCGCCGGCAAGACCGGCACCACCGACCGCTACATGGACGCCTGGTTCATCGGCTACAGTCCCGAGCTGGTGGCCGGAGTCTGGGTGGGATTCGACCGGATGACCACCCTGGGCAGCGACGAAGGGGGCGGCCGCACCGCGGCTCCAATCTGGCTGGCCTTTATGCGGGAGGCCAAGGGGCAGCTGGCCGCGGCGGAGTTCCCCCGGCCGCCGGGGGTGGTGCTGATGCCGATCAACAATGCCATCGGTGACTCCGAGGAGGAGGGAGCGCGCATCTCCTGGGAGGCCTTCCGCACCGACAATCTGCCCCCGGCCCTGCTGGCCCCGCCGCCGGCTCCTACGGAAGCAGAGCGCGGCCTGCCGGCCGAGGGTTGAAAAAAATATTTACTTGCGGGGGCGGTTTTTGACGTCGTCAATCCCCATATCCACCACCGTGAAGTTGGCCAACAGTTCGCGGTCCAACTCCTCGGCCACCGCCTGATCGGCCACGGTGACCCGGATCGACACCCGCTTCATCCCCTCGGGAGCGTCCTCGAAGGAGGTCAAGACGCTGATCACCCGGGCTTCGAAACGGCGCAGGGTTTCAACCACCCTGGTCACCGACCCGGGGGAATCGGGCAGATCGAAGGTGTAGCGGCGGGCGCCATCCTTGATCCCGGTGCTGCGGACAAAGGCGCGCAACACGTCGGTTTCGCTGAGCAGGCCCACCAGATGGCCGCTATCATCAACCACCGGCAGACCGGAGATCTTGTCCTCCAGCATGATCACCGCCGCCAGTTCCAGGCTGTCCTTGCCCCGCAGGGTCAGGGGCGAAGCGGTCATCACGTCCTTAACCTTCATCTCGGAAAGCAGGTAATAAAGCTCGTGAATATCCAGGGTGGCGGTCTTGGAGGGCGAGGCATCCTTGACATCACGGTCGGTGACGATGCCGATCAGCTTACCATGGGAAACCACCGGCAAACGGCGAATGGCGTTCTCCTTCATGATCCGGGTCGCCCGCATCAGCGAGGTATTCTCATCAACGGTCAAAACGTTCTTGGCCATCCAGTCTTCAATCAGCATGGTCTCCTCCAGGTTAAAAGGGGCGGCCGCCGAGCCGATTTTCCCGGCCGTCTCGGCGAAATGGATTTAATTTGGGAAACTCCTGTTTATATAAAGTATTACCCTTACTGCCGCAACAGGATTAGTAAAGAAAGGGAGGGCCGCCAGGGCACTTTTGGCCCCGCGCCCGGAGGCCGCCGCCGCTTTTTTCCTTGCTAATCCCGGGCACAGGCCTTAATAAACCCCTCATGCGCCAACAAGCAATTCCAGATGGCAAACCGGGGCGACCCTTCACCGACCGGCAACTGGACTCCATTCTCCATTTTTTGGAGGGGCAAGAGAGTTTTGTCCTGCTGGAAAGCGCCAGAATCTCGCAGGAAAACCACCGCTCCCTGCTGTTCCTGCGCCCCCGCAAGCTCCTGATCATGACCCCGCAAACCCGGGTCGCCGATTTTTTCGCCGCCCTGGAGGCCGAGCTGGGCCAGGGCCATTATCTGGCGGGCTGGTTCGCTTACGAGCTGGGCTATCTACTGGAACCCCGTCTTTACTCCCTGCTGCCGGAAACAGAACAGCCGCTGGCCCTCCTGGGGGTGTTTGATCCCCCCATAATCTACGACCACCTCCAGGGCACCACCGTGGCGGGAGGGGAAGCCCTGGGGGCCGACAGTGGCCGCCCCGGGAAGCCGATGGCCACCAGCGCCACCGGCCGGACAAGCTTCGCCCCCCCGCACCTCAGTCTTGCCCCGGACCAATACCGGGAGCATATCCAGAGGATTCGGCAATATATCGCCGCCGGTGACACCTACCAGGTCAACTACACCCTCAAGCAGTACCAAGCCAACGAACAGTCAGCCGGCGACCTTTACCGCGCCCTGCGCCGCAATCAGCGGGTCTGCTACGCGGGGCTGGTTAAGCTGGGCGGGCAAACCACCCTCTCCTTCTCGCCGGAGCTCTTTTTTCGCAAACGGGGAAAGGTCTGCCTGGTTCGACCGATGAAGGGTACGATCCGCCGGGGGATGACCCCGAAGGAGGATGAAGCCCTGATCAGTTTCCTGGGCCAGGACAGCAAAAACCGCAGCGAAAACGTAATGATCGTCGATCTGTTGCGCAACGACCTGGGACGGATCTGCCGTCCCGGCTCGGTGCGCACCACGGCCCTCTTCGAGGTGGAGAGCTACGAAACCCTGCACCAGATGACCTCCACCATCCAGGGGGAGTTGCGGGAAGGGGTTGGCCTGACGGAAATTTTCCACGCCCTGTTCCCCTGCGGCTCGGTGACCGGCGCCCCCAAGATCCATACCATGGAGATCATCCGGGAACTGGAAAGCGAGCCCCGGGGGGTCTATACCGGCGCCCTGGGGTTCATGAGCCCCGCCGGAAACGAGATGGTCTTCAATGTACCGATCCGCACCGTGACCCTGGAAGAGCCGGGCAAGGCCTGCATGGGAATCGGCTCGGGCATCGTCTACGATTCCGACCCGGAGCGGGAGTGGCAGGAGTGCCTGCTCAAGGGCAAATTCCTCAGCCATCCGACTCCGCCGTTCCTCCTGATCGAAACCATGCTCTGGCGGCCGCCAGCGGGTTATCTCTTGCTGGAATTGCACCTGGAGCGGCTGCTTGCCTCCGCCGCCACCCTGGGATTCTACGCCGATGAGGAGGAGGTTCGCCAGCGCCTGCACCAGTTGGCCCAAGCTTTTACCCTCCCCCAGCGGGTCCGCCTTACCCTGGCCAAGGATGGCGAGTTGGATCTTGAACACGCCCCCTTCACCACTCAGGGCTGTTTTTCCTGGCAGGAACTGCCCCCGGGCAGAATCGAGCAACTGCCGCGGGTGACCATCTCCTCCGCGGCCACCGATCCGGACCACTACCTGCTCTACCATAAGACCAGCCAGCGCCGCCTTTATGATGAGGAGCGGAGCCGGGCCCTGGCGGCGGGGTACTGTGAGGTACTGTTCACCAACAAGCGGGGAGAGTTGAGCGAGGGGGCGGTGAGCAACCTTTTTGTCCGGCGCCAGGGGCGGCTGCTGACCCCGCCACTGACCGCCGGCCTGCTCAACGGCGTACTGCGCCGCCACCTGCTGCAGCATGAAGACCAGCCCCTTTACGAAGAAACCTTACGCCCCGAGGATCTGACCACCGCCGAGGAGATCTATATCGGCAACTCCCTGCGGGGGCTGATCCAGGTCCGGCTCTGATCAGCCCTGGGGGGGCCGGGCCAGGGTGCGAATGATATCGGATTTGCCGATCACTCCCACCAAACGCTGACCCTCCATGACCGGCAGGGTGTGCAGATGCTTTTCCGCCATGATGGTGGCGATCTCGTCCAGGGGGGTATCGGGGGCCACGGTCACCGGTTTTTTGGTGCAGATGTCTCCCACCCGGCTGCCGGCCATCTTGTTGACCTCCTCCTCCACCTTCCCCGCCCTTTCCAAAAAGATAACCGCTTCCAGGATGGTGATGGCGGTGGGAATGTGCAATTTTTTGGCCTGATCGATCAGGTCGCTTTCGGTCACCACTCCCACCAGTCGACCCTCTCCGTCCACCACCGGCGCCCCGCTGATCCTTTTGGCCCACAACAGGGCGGCCAGCTCCTCCACCGGCATCTCAGGCCCCACCGTCACCACTTCCCGGCTCATGATCTCTCGCGCAACAGGCATTGTCTCTCTTCTCCCTATCCAGGTTGTCCCGATGGCCCTTCAACCAAAAGCCGGTTAAAGGCCGCCGGAATTTTTGTCGCCACTTCCGAGGCGGTATAGCCAAAATCCAGATTCAGGTCGGCAGCCAGCAGGTCGGCGGCCAGGCCGTGGACATAAACGCCAAGACAGGCGGCCCGCCAGGGAGACAGCCCCCGACCGAGCAGGCCGCCGATCAGGCCGGCCAGGACATCCCCCATCCCGCCGGTGGCCATGCCGGGATTACCGGTGGGGTTAAGCGCCACGGCGCCATCGGGGGCGGCAACAACCGTGCCGGCACCCTTCAGAACCACCCAGACCCCCTGTTCACCGGCCAGCTTTTCCGCCAGCCGCCGTCGCTCCTGCTGCACCTGGCCGCTGCCCAGGCCCAGCAACCTGGCCATCTCTCCAGGGTGGGGGGTCAAAATCCGGGGGCCGGCGGCCTGGCCCAGAATCTCCGGAGTGCGGGCCAGAATATTGAGGGCATCGGCATCCACCACCATGGGCAACGCCTGTTCCCGGTAGAGGGTTCTTACCAGCTCCACGGTTTCCGGGGCCGTCCCCAAACCCGGCCCCAGCACCAAAGCGCTCTTGCCGGCCAGGGCCGAACGGGCCACCTCCAGATCCGCCACCCCCGGGGCCCGGTCGGAGCCCGGCAGGGGAATGGTCATCAGCTCCGGCAGCGCGGTGGCAAAGATCGGCAACAGGGGTAGAGGCACACAGGCACTCAATAAGCCAACTCCGCCCCGCAGGGCCCCCTGGGCCGCCAGCAGAGCGGCCCCGGTTTTCCCCTGGGAACCGGCCAGCAGCAGCAAATGGCCAAAACTGCCCTTATGGGACTCCGTCGGGCGTCGGGAGAGCCAAGGAGCCAGTTCCGGAGCGGTCAACAGCTCCAGCTCAATGGCCACCCGGTCGTAAACCCCGGGCGGCATGCCGATATCCACCACCTCCACCGTCCCGGCCCACCGGTTACCCGGGGGCAGGAGCAGGCCCGGTTTGGCCAGGGCAAAAGTGACGGTACAGGCGGCCTTAACCGCCTCCCCCAACACCTGGCCGCTGTCGCTGTTTAGTCCCGAGGGGGCATCCAACGCCAGCACCGGACCGGAAAAATCGTTGAGCAAACGCACCGCCGCCAGGAAAAGGCCGCTTAAGGGGCGGCTCAAGCCGGTCCCGAAAATACCATCCACTGCCAGGCCGCAAGCCAAAACCCGCGGGGCTACCTCCGCCAGCCCTTCCTTGTCGACGACCACCTCCACCGGCACGGCCGCCTCCTTAAGCCGCAGCAGATTGGCCGCCGCATCGGGGCTGATCCTTGCCGGATCGGCCAACAGCAGCACCCAGGGGCGCGCCCCCAGCCGGTTAAGCAGCCGGGCCATCACCAGGGCGTCACCGCCGTTATTGCCGGGACCGGCCAGCAAGGCGATCTCCAGGCCGGCCACCGGCCCGAAACGCCGAACCAACACCTCCACCGCCCCCCGGCCGGCATTCTCCATCAGGGTCAGGCCGGCTATCCCGAAGGTGGTGGTGGCCAGCCGGTCACACTCCCGCATCTGTTCCGCCGTGGCTAACTTCATCGCGTCCTTGTTTTTTCCCCGTCGGTATGCTAAAAAGCCTTTCTCTTCAAGCGGAAACCGGGCGGCTTTCTTGCCCCCTGAAAACCAGCATCCGCGACCTTTCAGCGGCAGCCCTCGTAGCTCAGGGGATAGAGCACAGGATTCCTAATCCTGGAGTCGCAGGTTCGATTCCTGCCGGGGGCACCACAAAAACAACAACTTACACGACAAGCTAAAAACTGATTTCAGATTGTGTAAGCACATAGTAAGCAGTGCGGCACCCCCATTGCTTACTATTTTTTCAGTCTACCAGGGCCACCGCCGGGCGGCAATCGGCATTTCTCCCTGGCCGTTACTGCGTAACGCAGGCACAAAAAAACCGGCCACCCTCAAGGGCAACCTACGCCATGAAGGCGGTCTAGCGCCGATGCAAGTCAACGATGTTCGTCGGCTGCTTGCTGGGGGCGAATCTGCCGGTGGCCGCCTTGGCCGCCTTCTCCTTCTGCCCAGCTTTTTTGCCACGCGCCAATAGAGCCTTGGCCGCATCCACTCGCAGACGGGCATCAGTGCCGGGGTCGTTCATCACGTCCAGCAAGAAATCCTCCGGGGTTTCGTAAACCTTGCCGGTGGTCGCCTCGCCCATATTCAAACGGGGCCGACCTGAGCCGGGCCGGGGGCCTCCTGATCGTCCTTTAACTCCAGCCATTTGGTTTTTCTCCGGGGTTAAATTTCTCCGTGCAATCATACGCGGTTTCGGCGGTCGCATCTTCCCAAAGATTTTTTATCGCCGGATGATCGTGGCCCTGATACGCCGCCCAGCATCAGCCAGGGCAGACCGGGCCGGGTGATCGGTCGGCATCAACCAGCACGCCAGCCGCAGGGCCATCAGTGCAAGGTGTACCTGCGGCATCATAGCACCCGCCTGCGGAGGCGGGACGGGGGCGGCTGAACAAGGCCGGCCAAGGCGACAATCTTTTTTCGCACCGTTGCGCCGATCTTATGTCCCCGCTTTAACCGTGCTTCGGTTTCACGCTTCGAGAGATTCCACCGGCGGGCCATGGTGGCCCATGCTCTAACTTCGGTTTCCTTCATCGCGCCAACCTCCAAAAAAAAGGGGGGCGGTTACCCGGCCCCCCGTTGAATTACGCGGCCACCTTCAAGAGCTTGATCGCTTGGTGATTGCTTACGCCACCGAACAGGCGCTTGGTCACGTACAGCTTTACCCAGCCTTTGCGCGTGTATTGATCACGAACCAACCGGCGGCCACCGGCCCAATCGCCAATGAGGTAGCCGCGCCGGAAGTCACCGAAGGCGACCGGGAAAGCGTTCTGTGCGACGGCGGGCATGTTGTCGTCGATATAAACCTGTTTGCCCAACAATACATCAGGGGCATCAGGCTCCAGGCCCGGCCGCCACAAGTAGTCGCCATTGCCATCTTTGAGCTTGCGGATATAGGCCCAGGTGGAGTCAGCCATCAACCATACCCCATCGGCCCGGTAAACGGGTTTAGCGGCGGACTGAAGGTCAATCAGGTTGTCGGCGGTGATCGCGCTGTTGCTGCCGCTGGCGATAAAGCCCAGCTTGCCATGCTCCCAGTTCTGGTCTGCGACCGTGGTATAAGCCAGGATGCCCTTGGGCTGCTTCACGCTGTTTCCGGAGATGAACCCCGCGCCTTCCTTCTCGATCTCGCCGGTGGTAATCTCATCCATCAGCCAGGCTTCAACGTCGAATCCGGCCAGGTCCAGCAGCTTTTGGGAAACTTCCGGCATATGATACATCTCGACCCAGGGCGGCGCGAACATGGCCAATTCCGGGCCATCGGTTACATCGCGGGCCTCCATCTCGCCGACCCAACCACCAGCAGCTCCGCCCAAACTCAGGGGCTTTTTGTAGTCACCTTCGCTGATCTGCTTGACGGTGGCAATCTGCCGCATTGCGACGGATTCCCCGGCTACTCGATCCATTTCCCGGTCGAGGGTTTCCGGCACCAGAAAACCGCCATCGGGATCGCTGCTGGTGCTCAGGCTCGACTGAATGCCCCGGAGTTCGGAGTCGTCGCCGCGCCGCAGCCAGCCGCTAAACGCCTTCCGGTGCTCCTGGTCGGCCGGGGCGGCGGTGCTGCCCATGCCCTGACGGCCCGCAGCCTTGGCCCGATCGTCGATCTCGCTTTCCACTGCCGCAAGGCGGCTGCCGAAGGTTTTCACGAAAGCGGCCTGGTTTTCCCCTAACGTCTCAATGCCTTTTACTAAGGTTTCCAATTCCATCATTACACCTTTAATTATGTGTTTTTCTGTAGTTTCTCTACTGCCGGCCACACCCTGCCTCACGTCTCGATGAGCTAACGGGCTGTGGTTGCCTCCCTGGTCGCCAGTGGTCTGCCTCGCGCGTCTCGTGGTCGGCAAGCCTCCATCCCCCAGGTCAGCGGGTGAACGACGACCCTCTCGGTGCCCGTTCAAGAGCCGGGCAACTGCTCCCGGCGCGATTCCAAAAACCTGCATTTTCATTGGTGATCCGCCACAACCTGCTTGACGCGCACAAAGCCATCCTTGCACGGCACGGGTGGCAGTTTTGCACCATCTGCCACCATCAATAGTTGACGAATGGCCGCGCCCATGCTTACGCCTTGCAGAGCCGCAAAAGATTTCAGTTGCCGGTGGGTGTCATCGCTCATCAACAAAGTTGTCTGTTTCATTTCCAAACCTCCATTGGTTTATTGGTTTTTATCAATTCTAACCTTTTTTATTGCGGAATCAATAGCCCGTGGGAAAATTGGGAAAATTGAAAAATCATGGTTTCCCCGCTTCAAGAATTTTTTCGATCAATGGCCGAACCTTTTGCAATCCCCGCCTGGCCTGGTCGGATTCAAAGCCAGCAACAGAAAGCCAAAACTGACAGCAACCAGAGCAAAGGAACCGGGCCGCATTCCATCTTTGCCGGGGTGTGCCGGTGCTGAGGTCGTGGAGCGCATCGGCCAGGATCGCCGCTGCCAACCGGCGGTAATCTTCAACCGGCATCGGCCCCGCCCGGCTCGCCGAACAAGTGTGGCCCCATGCCGGCACCACCAGGCTCTCGCATGAGAGCGGCGCCGTGGATGTGCCAGAGCTTCCGCAGGCGTTCGCGCTCGGCCGGTGTCCAGTAATTGCACCCCATCCCGCAGGTCAGGCAAGCATGGTCGTAGGGGGTCAATTTTCTGCTGCTTCGGGTGGTCCGTTTCCTTGACATGGTTTATTCCTCGCTATCAATGGGGAGTTGGAGCAGCTTCAACGCCTGCATTTTTTGGGATCGCGCATCCCTCAACACCGCAGAAGCCGGGTTGCTTTTGGGTTGCCCGAAACGATCAATCACCACGACGCCATGCTCGGCCACTTGCGCGGCCGCCTCAAGTTCGCTGGTGTACGCTGCCGCAAAAACGGCCAACAGCTCCAAGCCGCCCGCGTCGCGAATTTGATATTCTGCCCTAATCCTGTCTGCTGCTGCTTTGGCTTCGGGTCGAATTTTCATTTTTTGCACCTCGATAATTTTTCAAAGGGATTTTTCCCGCGCACTAAATCGAAGGTATCCCACCGGTTTTACCCTGCGCGGCTCCAAGGATGTGAGCGCCCCCTCCCCCCAGCACCGGGCCGCGTGTCCCGCCGATGATCTCAAATATCTTGCCGCAGCCTTCGCACCGCCAGCCACCGTCAACCTTCAGGTAGTTGTTCGCCTCGCACCGGCCGCAACCGTAGCCCAGCGCCCGGACCTCTTCCGGTTCTTCTGTCGCAACTGTCGCAACTGTCAGTGTCGCAACCTCTCCAGAATCAAAAATCCAATCTTTGAGAGCCATACAATATTAATCTTTTAAAATGTCAGGGTGTATTCTAGCGACTTTTTGCCGGTTTTCCGTTATCACCTTCAACCGTCCCGCCTCGGCAAGCTCTGCCAATACAGGGTTAAGTTTATCGGCTGTCCTGGTTGCTGGTGGGCCATAGCGCAAAATGTCCCGCGTCGGTACTTCCTCAACCCCTGTTTGCCGACAACGGGCAACAATCCAGGCTTCAAGCCGGATCGCGTTGCTCTTGCTGGTCGGCATTGCTATTTCCCCAAAGAACCGCCGGGCCTCGTATAAATGCCAGCCGGTCAGGGCCGCCGCT
This sequence comes from Desulfurivibrio modestus, assembly GCF_044068625.1. Taxonomy (NCBI): domain Bacteria; kingdom Pseudomonadati; phylum Thermodesulfobacteriota; class Desulfobulbia; order Desulfobulbales; family Desulfobulbaceae; genus Desulfurivibrio; species Desulfurivibrio modestus. The sequence continues at coordinate 62,846 of NZ_JBIPKH010000004.1, read as the reverse complement.
GCTTTCATGTGTTCGGGGGCAATGGTTCCGCTCAGGCCATGCTCGAAAACATGGAATAAAGCCGCCAGGCGGGCCGCGTTATCTGCTGCCTTGCTGGCAACGTCTTTGGTTTCTGCCATATCCCGACCGGGCCTCAGTTCCCGTTCCACGTCATCGTGGAATGTCACCCAAAGGTTTTTAGCTTCCGGTGATAGCTCCAGCAGCAGGGGGGAAAGTTCGCCGGTGTCGGTAAAATTAGGGGTGGTGTCCAGCAGGGCCCCTAACCGCCTATGGAATTTTGACAGGTGGGGCCAGTGTTCGGGGGGATCCTGAAACAGTCTTTCGCCTTGTGTGCTTTCCGGCCAGGCAATCAGAAAACGAGCAAGCCAGCCAATCCCCCGCGCCAACCCTTTTGACGAATCCAGAAACGCACGGACGGTTTCAGGCTGCACCGCCAAGCCCATTGACAGCCGGGCCCCGTCAACCCGGAAAGAATCACTTGTTCGGCGGTCAATCGCCAGGGGCCGGCCATCCCATAAATAATTGAGCGTTGACATATTGTTCATGGCGGAATCTTTGCTCATCCCATGCCCGCCAAAGACAACGCCGGCCTCGCTTGAATTAACCGCGCCAACCTGCCAGCCGGTCCCTAATTTGTAGGCCAGGGCTTCGGGGGTGATACTACCGAACAAAAGCCGGGGGGTTTTAGGCTGAATTGGTTTGGCAAGCTCAAGCGTTACTATTTGCCGCTCAAGGTCTCCGGTGTCCTTGCCTGCCTTGGTCCGGTCCTTCACGGCCGCCAGCAGTCCGGCCCGCTTGGCTGTCCAGGTTTCCAGGGCCGCCGTATATTCCCTTAATAATGGCCTGACATATTCTTGCTGTTCTTTTTCCCATTGCTCAATAGCCTTAAGGAAAAAGCCGTCAATCGTGGATTTCCTTTCTCCTGAATCAGCAACCGCCAGCAGGTAAACGCCGGTGGGGCCCGTCAGCTTGTCGGCCCGCTTTACATCCGCCAACCCCTGAACAACGGTTGAAACGGCCGCAATAGCGCAACAAGCGCCCAGGGCAACCGGACACTGGACAAAATTCACAACCTCGTTGACGGCTTCGCGTATGGTTTCTGGCAGGGCTTGCAAGGGAAGGGGGGCGGCCGGTTCAGTCTCCACCAGGGGGCTAATCTCCGGCCATTGCGACACTGACAGTTGCGACTTTTGCGACACTTCGCCGTAGCCCTGCCGGGCCAGTTCCCGCGCTGCCGCTGAATATTCGCCGTTATGGTTGAAAGCCGCGAACAGGCCGAAAGGGTCATAACTCTTGCCAGGCTCCAGCGGGCTTGCGTTGCTCGACCAACAATAGAAATTGCCGGTTTCCAGCAGTACGCCAGAGCATCCGCCGCCCTTGCCGGGCCTGGTCCATCCCATGCCGCCGCTGGTGGGCCGGTCGGGCTTCCAGCCGTGGGCGCTTAAAATGTCCGCCACGGTGTGGCTCTGGTTAAACAAGTCGCCGGGGCTTGGGGCGGTTGATTGTCGGGGGGTGTTTTTTGTTTCCGGTTCGGGGCTGACAGTCGGCCGCAGGTCAAAAGCTCGGGCTACCCGGTGAATGGCCGCCACTTCATCCGCCGTCAATGTGGGGCAATCGGTCAGGCTACCCGCTAAAACCTCATAGCCGGGACTTGGGGCGGTCAGGAAATAGCCGCCTTCGCCCCTACTCTCGATTCTGACTTGTCCGTCTGATTTGCAAGCAAGTTTGAGATTACCGGAAACCGGGGCCTGGCTTCGGTAAAGCAGATGGAAACCGCCGGAAGGGGTGCGCCGCTTTATCAGCTTGCCAGGTAGGCCGGGGGCCACTTCGCCCAGCGTTGCAAGGTAGGGCTCAAAGGCTTGTGGATCGTCAAAATCCAAGCACTCCAGGCCGCCGGAAACCTTGCCCGCAACCACGGCCAGCCGTGCGCCGTTGGTAAAAGCTCGCCGGGCCGTGGCTTCGGTCATGGGGGTTGTCTGGTATCGCTTCCAGGGGCCCAGGGGCCGCTTGTCCGGGCCGGTGGGGATTACCGAGAAACCGCAGCCAAGCAGGGCAAGCGCCGCTTGCAAAACCGGCCTGGCCGTGGTAACATCTTTTCGTGTTTCGTGTTTTCTGGCCCTGCTCCCTGTGCTTTCGAGGCTTGGGGGGGCGGGGCCGGTTGCGTTGGGGGCCATGGTTCAGCCCTCCGTGGTGTTCGAACGGACGCTTTGCTCCATGTACTCCTGAAGGTCGGCCAGACGATACCGGACAGCCCGGCCCAACTTCAAATAGCGGGGGCCTTGGCCGCGTGTTGCCCAAACATCCAGGGTTCCTTTTTTGAGGCCAAGGAAGTCTGCCGCTTCCTGCCGGGTCAAGGGGGGGGTGTGTTGCGGGGGGTGTGACATGGCGGAACCTCCAAAAGTTTTTCATTTAACTTCTGGCGATACCGTAGCGCACAAAACAGAACAAGTCAAAGCTATGTAGCTGAATACACTACCTTTTTTGGCACTTAACCCGGTTAACTGCCAACTGCTTCCTCGATAATCTCGCGGGTTCTCCTGACCTTCAGATTGTACGTTGAAGCGTATTTTTCCGCGAAACTGTTTATAGTTAGCTGGCTGTTTTTCCTAACTGCTGCCAGGTAATCGGCCACGATTTGGGAGTCGCGGGCCTCTCTCCCGGCCGGATCCAAACCCTTCCAGGTTTTGCGCTTCTGGCGCTTTCTTTGGGCCGTTATGCTTGCTTTCGCCGTTGCAAGTGTGGCGTCATAACCGGCCACCATGTGGAACCGCTTCCAGGCTCCGGCAAAGGGCGCAACATGTGCCGCGTGAAGGCCACCGTCTCGCAGCCGCTCCAGCACGTCCCGCGCTGCAAACCACAACACGGTGGCCGCGTCTGCCGCCTCGGTGCCAGGGGTTGCGCTATCTTGCCAAGCCTCCAGCGGGGTAATCACATAAGCTCGAAACGCCCGCAATAGACCGGGGGCCGGTTCGCCGGTCTCGGCCGCTTCCCGCAGCACCTCTAATGCGTGGGCTTGCTCGGCGGTGTCGAACAGGTTGGCAACAATTTCTGCCTTGTTCATGCCTTGGCCCTCCTGCTGTCAAGGTCAGCAACTTTCGCCTTGAGTATTTCGCGCATTCTCCGGCTTTTTAGGCTGTACCTTGCCGCGTATTTTTCCACAAAGCTGTTTATGGTTAGCTGGCTATTCTTCCTGACCTTTCCTTGGTAGTCGGCTAAAATCTGTTCGTCGCGGGCCTCCCTTCCGGCCGTGTTCAACCCTGCCCAGGTCTGGCGCTTTTGCCTTTTTTCCCGCTGCTTCCGGCTGTACTTTCTCTTTTTGCCTGCGAGCCTTGAGTTGAGGCCGAATGATCCGAACCGCTCGGTTTCTGAACCGGCAATAAAGGACTCCTTCGCAATGCTTTCTATTTTGGCGAATTGCTCGGGAGTAACTTCCGGTCGGAGTTCGGCCAGCCGTGCGCCTATCTCAAGGTGCAACGTTTTTAATTCGCGCAAATCGTCCGAGATTTTTTCCCCGAGCAAAAATTCTGAACGTCCGGCCAGGATTCGTTGCCGCTCGGCCAGAATTTCGAGAAACAGATCGTCAAGCGTCCAGTCGTCAAGGTGCCAGGTCGCGTTAAAATCCGTCATCCCTTGGCCCTCCTGGTGGCAAGGTCAACAATCTTTGCCGCGTCAAGCTCGGCCTGCCTTAGTACCCACTCCGCTATCTTTGCGACCTCCGGGGCCAGATAACGGCAATCGCTCGTTTCCGTGTAGCTCTCAAGCGTCACGTCGCCCCGTATTGTGTGGTTCATCAACAGCTTGGTCTTCCACAGTTCAACCCCAGCCTCGGCCGCGATAGCGCGGAAGGATCGCCGCAAGTCATGGGGGCTTACCTGTTCCCCTGCAAGCGGGGCCAGCTTTACCAGCACCGGCCGGACGTTGTTAAACTTTTTACCTGCCAGTCGGCCAGGGAACACAAAAGGGCCTGTTTGCGGCCTGGCCCGCAGAAGCTCAACCAAGGGCGGGGCAAGGGGCAGATGAACCGGGTTCCTATTCTTCGGGTCCGGGATATACCACCAGCCCTCGTCAAGGTTCACGCGGTCCCAGGTCAGGCCCAGGACTTCATCCTTGCGGCCGCCGGTAAGCAGCATGAAGGCCACCGCATCGCAGGCGGTACGGGTGGCCGCCCTGGTAAATTCGTGGTTCTTGATTGCCATCAAGCCATTCCAGAACGCGCCAACCTTGGAAACCTGTATTTTTCGACGCTTGGGCTTGACGGTGGCCCATAGCCGGGCATCGCTCAAAACCTGGACGGGGTTTTCCGTCAAAATCGGCTTGTCGTTGTGGCGATATGTAGCGCGGGCAAAATTCAACAGCGCCCGCAGGTTGCGGAAACATTGCACCGCCTGGCTCGGGGATTGCTCGGCCTTGGCAAGATACATTTTTTTTACGGTGTCTCGGGTGATATGGGAGATGGGCTTGTCAGCCAGGGCGGCAAGGTTGCTGTTCAAATGATGCTGAATGCTGGCGACGGATAGAGGGGCCAGGGTCCGGGCTTCTATATAGTCGGCCACCACCTGCCGCAGAGTGACGGCTACGGCCTTTTGACGGGCTTTCTCGGCTGCCGGGTCTTTGCCCTCGGCCATGTCAACAAGGGCCTTCCGGGCCTTATCGCGGGCCTGGTCGGTGGTGATCACGCCATGCTTGCCCAGAGTAACGCGCCGGGTTCTGCCCTGAATGCGGGCCTGGACGATATAAACGCGGGAGTTCGGGTTCAGACGGACGCCAAAACCTTTCAGTTCAGAATCCCAAAAGAAGGTTTGGCCGGTGGCCGGGTGTGGTAGCTTCTCGACGGTGGTTTTTGTCAGCTTCATGGTGGCCCCCTGAAAAATAGTAAGCACATAGTAAGCAGATTAGATTAAACCCGGTAAAACATCATAGGATTTTATCTAATGCTAACCGCCCACTATGTCAAGGAAAAAGCTGCTTACTAAAACAGGGTTAAACCCCATAAAACACTATTCTTGAGGATTCCTAATCCTGGAGTCGCAGGTTCGATTCCTGCCGGGGGCACCAGCTCTTAACCATCAACTTTTATTCCTCAACGACCCCAGGCGGTCCCGCTGACCGTGACCCGGATCTTGGAGCTGCCCGCTTCGATGGCGGGGGCAACCGCTTCGGCGGAAAGTGCGGCCTCGCCCCGCGCCAGCAGGGGACGAACCGGCTGGTAGGAATCATCCTTGACCTGCAGTTCGTGGGGCAGCCAACTCCGCCCCCCCAGCCTTTTCACCGCCGCCTCCGCCCTGGTCCGCCAGGCATCAATGGCGGCGGCGGTCAACTTGGCCCGGCTGGCCTCCCGCCGCTGATCGGAAACGGTGAAGCCCATCCCCGTGAGCTGCAGGTCCATGGCCTGCAGGCGGCCGATCAGGGCGGCGGCCGCCTCGATGTCGGTACTTTCCAGGATTAACTGCTGGCGAACCAGCCAGCCGGTCCGCTGACTGACCCCCTCCCGCCGCTCGTAAACAGGCTGGGTGGCATAGGCGGCGGTTCTGACCTTCACCGCGGGATAACGTTCAGCCTCGCCCAACGCCCGCTGCATGATTCCGGCCACCGTGGCGGCCAGCCGGGCACTGTCGGGGCCACTACGCTCAACCGCCAGAGTGGCGGTCAGCAGATCGTTGTTGACCTCCTCTTCGGCCCAGGCACTCAACTGCACGGTGAAGCCATCGGCAGGGTTCCGGGGAAAATCGGCAGCCCTAACAAGCCCGGGGGTGAGCAAACCCCAAACCAGCAGCACAGCCAGTAACCGTCGCAACCTCGGCAAAGCAACCATCGGCGCCTCCTCAATTTGATCGATCCCATGCCGCCGGGGTTTTGCACTTACCGGCCACCTTGCCAGCATACCATCGATCCCGGCCGGCCATCAGGACAAAGTGACCCGCTCCACAACTAACGCGAGTTGGCAATCTTCGTCAAGAATAACCACCAGCCAACGTTATGGTCGGACAACGCTCGGCAAAAATGTAAAAATACTTTACCAATATAACTGTTTCATTGTATACTAACACGGCTATCAATCTGCGACACCACGGGCAGCGCCAACCGGGAAATCACCTGGAAACAAAGCATTTTGCCGACGAGGAGTAGCCAGCCATGCAGATCGAAACCAGCCAACAGGACGCCAAGGTTCGTGTCTCCATCCAGGGAACCATAAACGAGAAGGGCGCTGAAGAGCTGAAAAGCTGTTTCAAGCAGTTATCCCTGGCAACGGTCGAGGAGGTGGAGATCGACTGCGGTCGGGTCCAACATATCGGCAGCTCGGGGATCGGCAAAATCCTCTTGCTCTATAAAGCGTTGACCAGCCAGGGGGGAAAGCTGGCCGTGGTCAATCTGCCCGGCCCCATCCATGAGCTGTTTACGGAATTGAAACTGGATACCCTGTTTACCGTGACCCGACAAGCATAACGAGGCACCCCCATGTTGAACGGCATAGGCAGAATAGTCGATTCGCTGGTCGGCAACCTTACGATCAAGCAACAGATCTCCCTGGGCTTCCTGGTAATGATCGCCCTGCTGGTCCTCAGCGGCCTGGCCAGCTTCATCGGCGTCAACTTCATCACCCGGGACGCCCATGAGATGGCGGCCAGCAACCAGTTGGACTCTGCCCTGGCCCAGCGGGAAGTGGACCATCTGGTCTGGGCCAACCGGCTTGCCACCCTTTTCACCGACGATTCGGTCACCCAGCTGAACGTGACCACCGATCATCGCCAGTGCGCCCTGGGCCGCTGGCTCCATGGCGAGGGGCGGCAAGCGGCCGAAACCCTGTTGCCCAGCCTTGCCCCCCTGTTGCGGGAACTGGAGCAGCCCCACTTGCGGCTCCACCAGACGGCGAGCAAAATCGGCGAGCAGTTCCGGCCCGCTGACCACCATCTGACCAACTTCCTGCGGGAGATCAAGATCGCCCACCTCAACTGGGTCAACGCCATTAAGGATATCTTCCTTGACCCCGAGGTTACCAGGATTGAGGTCCAGACCGATCCCCGCCTTTGTGGCCTGGGGAGCTGGCTCTACTCCGACGACTTCAGCAGTCGCCGCCGGCAGAGCCCGGAACTGGCCGCCTTCTGGAACGCGGTGGAACGCCCCCATGTCGAGCTGCACCAGAGCGTGAGTGAAATCAACGATTGGCTGGCCAAAGGTCAACGGCAGACCGCCCTCAATCTGTTCAATGACCGCACCTTGCCCGCCGCCCAAGCCACCCTGACCGCCCTGGACGACACCCTGGCCTGGCTGGACGGCAACCTGGCGGGATATCAGGCCGCCCAGACCACTTACTCCCAGGAGACCCTGACCGCCCTGGAAGAGGTACAAGCCGTTCTCCACCGCACCCGCGAGCATGCCCGGGCCAACCTGGTCACCGACGAAGGCCTGCTGGCCACGGTCTGGGGCCTGAGAATCCGGGTAATCCTGGTGGTCCTGGGCGGCGTAGCCTTCGGAATCGGAGTGACTTGGCCGTTAACCATCCGGCTTTCCCGGATTCTGGAAAGGGCGGCCCGGGACGTGGACAACAGCTCCAGCCAGGTGGCCGCCGCCGCCCTCGAGATCTCGGCCAGCAGTCAATCCCTGTCGGATACCGCCTCGGAACAGGCCAGCAGCGTCGAGGAAACCTCGGCGGCATTGGAAGAGATCGCCGCCCAGAGCGCCCAGACCGTGGAACTCACCGAGGGCTCGGAGCTATTGATGCGGGAAAATATCAGAAAGTCGGGGCAGTCACTCAAGGCCCTGGCGGAGTTGACCGAAAACATGACCCAGATCGAAAAGGACAGCGGCCAGATCCGGCTGATCATCTCCACCATCGATTCCATAGCCTTCCAGACCAACCTGCTGGCCTTGAACGCGGCGGTGGAGGCGGCCCGGGCCGGTGAGGCGGGGGCGGGGTTCGCGGTGGTGGCCGACGAGGTCAAGAACCTGGCGATGAAGACCGCCCAGGAGGCCAACCAGATCCAGCAGCTGCTGGACACCACCGTGGCCCGGATCACCACCTGTGCCGGCTCCCTCAAGAAGGTCAACAGCGACTTCGACGATATCGTCGAGACCGCCACCATCATCGGAGACAAAAACAGCGCCATCACCGAGGCCACCACGCAGCAGGCCAAGGGAGTGCAGCAGATCACCGAGGCCACCAACGAAAATGCCGACGCCACCCAAAGGGTGGCCGCCGCCGCTGAAGAGGCCGCCGCCGCCTCGGAGGAGTTGAGCGCCCAGTCCGGCGAACTGAAAAGGGTGGTGATCGAGCTGGGCAATCTGGTCTTCGGGGCCAAGGCCACCGGCCAGATGACCAAAACCGAGCGGGGAGAGGGCCGTGGCCAACGCCCCCGGCTCGGTTACGATAAAGATTAGCTCCGGAGCAAAAGCCGCGCCGTTTTAGGCGATGGCCACCAGCTCGATGTCGAAATTGAGATCCTGGCCGGCCAGGGGGGGATTGGCGTCCAGCTTGATGGAGTCGGCGGCCACCTCCACCACTCGGACCACCACGGTCTCCCCGTTGGGGCCGCTCATCTGCAGATTCTGATCCACTTCGGGGTTAAGATCCGGCGGCACCTGGCTGCGGGGGATATCGATAATCAACTGGTCAAGACGGGGGCCGTAGGCCTGGTCCATGGGGATGGTGACATTTTTGGCCTCCCCGACCTTCATCCCTGCCACCGCCTGGTCAAATCCGGGAATAACCTCGCCGCCGCCGAGGGTGAAAGAGAGGGGCTCACGGCCCTGGGAGGAGTCGAAGACGGTGCCGTCGGTCAGCTTGCCGGTATAGTGGATCTGGACATTGTCACCTGTTTTTGCCTGGGTCATGGAAATTTTCTCCTTGATCTAAAGTTAACGGCCCGGCGGAAAACCCGTCGGGCCGAGATATTGCGCCCACCATACCACAGATCAGCAGAGAATCACACCCTTATCCGTTTTTACAAATTTTTCCACCCCCCGCTTCGCCCTATCCCCCACCGCGGCGATTGAGAATTCGCACCAAGGCGTCCTCGACATCATCGGTGGAGAGGGGTTTCTCGATAAACTCATGCACCCCGAGCCGGAAGGCCTCGGCCAAGACAGTTTCGTTCATATAGGCGGTGAGCAGGATCTTCTGGGCGGCGGGCTGCAACTCCTGCAGGGCCCGGAGAAAATCCAGGCCATTCATCCCCGGCAGGCGGAAATCGGTGATCACCACATCAAAGGGCTGCCGCCGCAGAATATCCAGGCCCTCCTCGGCACTTTCCCGAGCCAGGAGCCGGCAGCCCTCATTCTCAAAAAAGAGTTCCAGCGAGTTGCGCAACAGCTCATCATCCTCGACCAGGAGAAGCTTAAGGTGGCGCAGCTCCTCAAACAAGGTGCTTTTCTCGGCAATCATCCCGGCAGCCTCCCGCGTTTTACCCGGTCCCCGCTCCGCAGCAACAACTCATCTCGTTATTCTCTCACAACCTCAACCGGTTGTCACCTTTTTCTCGACCCACTCTCCGGAGGCAGCAAAATCCGGAAACAGGCCCCGCCCAGAGCGCTCTCGGCCAGCACCAAACGCCCCCCGTGATCGCTGATGATCCGATGACTGATATTTAGCCCAATCCCGGTCCCGTCGCCCTTGGTGGTGTAGAAGGGATCGAAAATCCGCTCCCGCACCCCGACCGGAATGCCTGGCCCACTGTCATCCACCCGGATTTCAACCATATCATCCGCCATCAGGGTTTGCACCCGCAGGCGGCGCGGGGCCGTCGGGGGCAGTTGCTCCATCGCCTCGGCGCTGTTGGTCAGCAGGTTGAGCAGCACCTGCTCGAGCTGCTGGCGATCGATCCGACAGAGTGGCAGATCGGAGGCCGCTTCCAGCTCCGGCTTGATGCCCCGCCGCTCCAGGAGTACCGTCGCCAGCTCCAGAGCCGCCAGCACCGGCTGGTTGGGATCAATGGCCCGGACCTGCAGTTGGCCGGGCTTGGCAAAATCGATCACCCGCTGGATCACCGCCTCGATCCTGGCGGAAGCCGCCGTTAGCCGCTGAAATATCTCCTCCACCCGGGAGCCCATTTCCGGACGGCCGTACATCCGCTGGAGGGTGCCCAGGTAGATATTGATCCCCGAGAGGGGGTTACGGATCTCATGGGCCATCCCGGCGGCCACCCTTCCCAGGGAAGACATCTTGTCCTGCACCCGCAGCAGGCGCTCCAACTCCTTGGCCTGGCTGATATCCACCATGCTGATCAGCATGGTCTTGCGCCCCTGAAAATCGATGGGCCGGGCCCGGCAGTAGACCCAGACCAGTTCACCCTCCCGCCGTCGCCCGCTGCTGTAGAGGCGAAATTCCAGATCAACCTGGGCGACCGCCCCGCTGTCGATCTTCCGGTAACTCTCCCAGACCTTGCCCAGATCATCGGGGTGGATGGCGGTGAAATCCTTGAGCAGCAGCGAATTGGGCATATTGCCCAGCAGGCGGCGCTGCTCGGGATTCTGATAGATGATCTCCCCATCCTGGACCAACAAAACCCCCACCAGGGAATTTTCAACCAATTCCCGAAAGTTATGTTCGCTGCGCCGCAGATTTTCCTCGGCCTGCTTGCGGGCCGTGATGTTGATGGCAATCTCCAGGCGGACCAAGCGCCCGTCGGGCCAGTGGATGGCCCGGTCGATGCAGAGATACCAGTGGTTATCGGCGGGGTTACGAAATTCCCGAACCACCGGCCGGGCCGGGGTGCCGTCGGGATTGACCAAAATCCGGTTGGAGCAGAAGAGACAAGGGCCTCGCCCACCCCCCAGACCCGCCCGCTGATAGCACTTACTACCCACCAGGTCCGAACTGAACAGCTCCTGATTGCGACCGGTGATGGCCAGAATCTCATGACTCTCCATGTCGGCGACATAGGCCCCGCCCTCAACGGCCTGGAAGATGGCGAAGAACTCCTCCAACTGGCGGTGCAGGGCCGCCTCCGTCCGTCGCCGGGTCAGCCGTCGCTCCCGTTTCAAGCAGAAAAAGGTGGTCACCAGTGCCGCCACGACCGCCCCCAGCAGGACCGGATAGAGCCAGATCATCAGAAGGTCCCCATGCCACTGAACTCCTGCCAGGCCGCCCACGCCGCCTTAGCCGTTGATCTTTCGGCAAATGCGGAATAGTCAAGGGTATATTCCCCGGCCCGATTATCCCACAGGCGGGCAAAGAAGTCGGCCACCGCCACCGAAATCGCCGCCTCCACCCCGGCCCGAATCTCCAGGCAGGTCTCCAGATTGTAATCGGCCAGGTTCCGCCGGGTGAGATTGGCCGAACCACCAATGATCACCGCCCGATCTCCCCGTTGCACCATGGTCAGCTTGACGTGAAACTGTTCCCCCCGGGTGTCATACCAGCGAATCCGCAGGCGGTCGCCGGCGGCGGCCAGGAGGCGGGCCGCGCTCTGGCGGTTGGGAATTCCCCGTTTATCCCGGCCGAAGGCGTCACGGTTGGGGTCGAGAATCAGGCGGACCTCGACCCCCCGGCGGGCGGCGGCAGCCAGGGCGGCCATGACCCGGCGATCGGCCAGATAAAATTGCCCCATCCAAATCAGATCCCCCAGCTGGGTCCCCTGGAGGGCGGCCAGCAACTGCCGCCGGATCGCCCCTTCACCAAGCATCCTGACCTTGACCCCTTCCCTTGCCGCGCCGCCCTCCCCGGCCGCCGCCTCATTCCGCCCCCCCCGGCCCCGTCCTCCACCCCCGGGCAACTCCGCCGCCTCCACCATTGCCGAAGCCGGCGAATCGTGCCCGGAGAAGCGGGCCACCGCCAGTTCACCCGCCAGCAGATCGCCGATAATCTCTCCGGAGGCCAGAAAGGCGATATTGCTGTGGCGGGCGGAGGCATCGTGGATATTACCGGAACTGACCAGGGCCGCCCTCTCGGTGAGCAGCAGTTTGCGGTGATTGGCCTTGAAGTTGAGCAGCTTAAGCCAGGAAGCCAGACCCATGGCCGGGGCCTCGGGGGCAAAGGGGTTGGGCAACCGACCCCGTCCCTCCACCGGCCGCCACCATTGCAGCAGGGGCCGCCAGAGCCCGGAATAGATGGGATTGGAGTCCCGCAATTCGCTCAGATCGGTGATCACCACCTCGACCCCATGGGCGGCCAGGCGGGCCAGGTGGGGTTCGGAATAGGAGCCGTAACCGGTGTTAACCTCGTCGGCGATAAACATTACCGCCAACCGGGGCCGGGCCTGCCGGGCGGCAAGCAGGGCCCCGGTAACCCGCTCCACCGGTGAGGCCTGGCCCGGGGCCAGGCCGTTGCCGCCATCCCACTCCGCTCCCCAGCGGTTGAAAAGGAACATATCGACCACGATGAATTGTTCCGCCCGGGCAATCTCGGCCAGCATGGCCGCCACGATCCGTTCCTCGTGGACCCGGCGACCGTCCAGCCCATAACTGAGGTCATAAAGAAAAATCAGCCCAGCACCATCCCGCCAGGGGCCGGTGCTGGAGATCCCCGGGGGCAAGGCCTTGCGGAGGCCGTAAATCGTCCCCAGGCACCAGATCAACAGCAGCATTATCAACAAGGCTTTCATCGGTCGTCCCATTCAGGTATGATGGCCGGCATGACCACCACCTCCCAGTTCCAGATCAGCTACCGCTTCACCCTGACCGGCAGCGCCCCGGTGGTTCTGGATCTGCGTTTCGACGCCCGCACGATTACCTTGCTGCGGGATGACCTGCCGCCGCCCGCCTGGACCCGGCTGACCCAGGATCGCTGCCCCAACTGCCCCCTGGACCCGGACCAGACCGTCCACTGCCCCGCCGCCCTGGCCCTGATGCCGCTGGTGGCCCAGTTCGAGCACCTCTTCTCCCACGACCAGGTCTTCCTGGAGGTGATCACCGGCGAGCGCACCATCTCGGGGCAAACCACGATCCAAAGGGCGGTCAGCTCCTTGATGGGCTTGCTGCTGGCGGGCAGCAACTGTCCGCACACCCTTTTCTTCAAACCGATGGCCCGCTTCCACCTCCCTTTGGCCAGCGAGGAGGAAACCATCTACCGGGCGGCCTCCACCTACCTGCTGACCCAGTATTTCCAACAGCTCCAAGGCCGGGAGCCGGACCTCTCCCTGGAGGGGCTCAACCGGATCTACCAGAACATCCAGGAGGTCAACCGGGCCATGGCCCAGCGGCTGCGCCATGCTTCCAGAACCGATTCCTCGGTCAACGCCATCGTCCTGCTGGACATGTACGCCAAGGCCATGCCCTACGCGATCAAACAGTCCCTGGACGAGATCGCCTACCTCTTCGAACCGGGCTGAGGGCCCCTTCGCCATCCTTCCCCGATGGCGACAATTATGCTAGTGTAGCAAACTGTCGTCAAGACACCACCATTTAAAGAGGAATGCTCCGTGAAAATTACCGTTGCCGGCCCCTGCCTGCCGATGTTGCTCACCGCTCTGCTGCTGGCCGCCTGCGCCCCGGGACCCCGGGTTGAACTTCGCCCGGCCTCCGAGGTGATGTCCGACACCACCTACACCCTGATCCTGCATGGCTGCAATTTCGGCAACGACCCGGCCACCGTCGCCTTTCTCCGCCGGGAAGATCAGCCCTACACGCTAACGCCTTACTCCCCGGAATTTCAATACCGCCTCCACTCCGGACTGAAGGCCGACAAAGCTCTGGCCCAGGCCCGGGATTTCGTCAACTGCAGCCCCCATTTCAGCCACTCCAGCCTGCGGGGGATACTCGGGCCCGCCGGCGAGCTCATCGGCTATGAACTGCGCCCCTCCTACCAGCCCCTCTTTTTCCGCTGGCGGGACCTGCTCGACATCTCTTACTCGTTGAGGGCAGAGCGGGTGGTGATTTACATCACCCCTCAATTGCTCGACGACGATTACGACGACCACGAATAACTCCCATGGCCCTCATTAGTTTACAACAGGTGACCCTGGCCTTCGGCGGGCGCCCCCTGCTGGATGGTGTCAATCTCCAGGTCGAAGCGGGCGAGCGCCTCTGCCTGCTGGGCCGCAACGGGGAAGGCAAATCCACCCTCCTGCGGATCCTCAACCAGGAGCTGGAGGTGGACGGTGGCGAGGTGATCCGCCGCAAGGGTCTGCGCAGCGCTCGCCTGGAGCAGGAGGTCCCCCCCGGCCTGCACGGTACGGTGCGGGAGGTGGCGGCCACCGCCATCGCGGCGGGCGGGGCACGGGAGACGCGGCACCTGGAGAAGGTCCTCAGCCGGCTGGAACTGCCGCCGGAGCAGGAGTTTGCCCAACTCTCCGGCGGCCTGAAAAGAAGGGTACTGCTGGCCCGGGCTTTGGCCAACGATCCCGAGCTGCTGCTGCTGGATGAACCCACCAACCATCTGGACCTGGAAGCGATCAACCGGCTGGAGAATTTCCTGCTGGCCTTCACCGGGGCGGTGGTCTTCATCACCCATGACCGCGCCCTGGTGCGCCGGTTGGCCACCCGGATCATCGCCCTGGACCGGGGCCGGATCACCAGCTGGCCCGGCGATTACGACAACTACCTGCGCCGGCGGGAGGAGCTGCTGGCCGCGGAAAGCACCCAGGCGGCCAAATTCGACCGTAAACTGGCCCAGGAGGAGACCTGGATCCGCCAGGGGATCAAGGCCCGCCGGACCCGCAACCAGGGCCGGGTCGAAGCACTGCTCAAGATGCGCCGGGAGCGAGCGGCCCGGCGGGAGCAGAGCGGGCGGGTCAAGATGCAGCTCCAGGAGAGCACCACCTCCGGCCGCCTGGTGACCGCGGCCAAAAAGATCTCCTTCGCCTATGACGATCTGCCGGTGGTCCGTGAGCTGACCACCACCATCATGCGCGGCGACAAGGTGGGGATCATCGGGCCCAACGGGGTGGGCAAGACCACCCTGCTCAAACTGCTGCTGGGCGAACTCTCCCCCCAGAGCGGCGAGGTGCGGCTGGGCACCAACCTGGAGGTCTGCTACTTCGACCAGCACCGGGAGCAGCTTGATCCCGCCCGCAGCGTGGCCGACAATCTGGCCGACGGCCACGACACCGTACTGATCAACGGCCGGCCCCGCCATATCATGGGCTATCTGCAGGACTTTCTTTTCACCCCCGACCGGGCCCGCTCTCCGGTGGGCATCCTCTCGGGCGGGGAGAAAAACCGCCTGCTGCTGGCCCGCCTCTTCACCCGCCCCTGCAATGTCCTGGTGATGGACGAACCCACCAACGATCTCGACGTGGAAACCCTGGAGTTGCTGGAGGAGTTGCTGCTCGATTTTAGCGGCACCCTGCTGCTGGTCAGCCACGACCGCACCTTCCTCAACAATGTGGTGACCAGCACCCTGGTCTGCGAGGGCGGGGGGCAGGTCACCGAATACGCCGGCGGCTACGATGACTGGCTGCGTCAGCGCCGCGAGCCCCCGCTCCCGGCCGCTCCCCCCCAGACTAAAAAGAGTGGCGAGCCGGCCGCCAAACCGGCCGGCCGGCGCAAGCTGACCTTCACCGAGGCCCACGAACTGGCGGCCCTGCCTGCCGCCATCGAGGAGCTGGAGAGCCGCCAGGGCGAGTTGCTGGCCGCCATGGCGGCGGACGATTTCTACCGCCAGCCCCCGGGGCGGATCACCGCTCACCAGGCCGAACTAACCGCCCTGGAGCAAAAACTGGCCCAAACCTACCGGCGCTGGGAGGAGTTGGAAAGTCTGGCTTAGCGAGGAAAAGGGTGCAATATTGCGGCAGATCGGTTCTAATGGTCTGTTACGCCCTGCCCCATACACTTCACGGAAGGTTACCATGACAGAAAAAAGCGAGATCAGTTTCAGCCAATTACCGCTGGCTCCAGCCATTCAACAGGTGGTACGGGAGGTGGGCTATGAAACCCCGACCCCCATCCAGGCCGCCGCCATTCCGCCGCTGCTGGCCGGTCGTGACCTCTTGGGTCAGGCCCAGACCGGCACCGGCAAAACCGCCGCCTTTGCCCTGCCTCTGTTGAGCCGCCTGGAACTGCATCTCAAACATCCTCAGATTCTGGTCCTGGCCCCCACCCGGGAACTGGCCCTGCAGGTTGCCGAGGCGATGCAGACCTACTCCCGCCACCTCCCCGGCTTCCAGGTACTGCCCCTGTACGGGGGTCAGAACATGACCCAGCAGCTGCGCCAGCTGCAACGGGGGGTTCAGGCCATCGTCGGCACTCCCGGACGCATCCAGGACCATCTCCGCCGCGGCACCCTCAAACTGGACCGCCTCGCCTGCCTGGTGGTGGATGAGGCCGACGAGATGCTCAAGATGGGATTCATCGACGCCGTGGAGCAGATCCTCCAGCACACCCCGGCCGGGCGCCAGGTGGCCCTCTTCTCCGCCACCATGCCGCCGGAGGTGCTGCGGGTGGCCCGCCGCCATCTCAAGGACCCCGTGGAGATCCGGCTCAAGACCCGGACCTCCACGGTGGAAACCATCTCCCAATATTTCTGGCTGGCCCAGGGGATGCAGAAACTGGACGCCCTGACCCGGATTCTGGAGGCGGAGAAGATTGAGGCGATGATCGTTTTCGTCCGCACCAAGGTGGCCACCGTCGAGCTGGCGGAAAAACTGGTGGCCCGGGGTTTCTCCAGCGCCGCCTTGAACGGCGACATGACCCAGGTGTTGCGGGAGAAAACCATCGAACAGCTTAAAAGCGGCACCCTGGATATCGTGGTGGCCACCGACGTGGCGGCCCGAGGGTTGGATGTAAAGCGGGTCAGCCACGTGGTCAACTACGACGTCCCCTACGACACCGAGTCCTATGTTCATCGGATCGGCCGCACCGGTCGGGCCGGGCGCGAGGGCAAGGCGATCATCTTCGTGGCCCCCCGGGAGATGAGGATGCTCGGAGCCATCGAGCAGGCCACCCGCCAGACCATTACCAAGCTCAATCTCCCCACCCGCCAGGAGGTCACCGACCGCCGCATCGGCCAGTTCAAGGAGCAGATCGCCACCGCCATGCAGGAGCGGGAGGGGCGGGATTTTTTCTCTGACCTGATCGAACAGATGGTGGAGGAGCACGAAGTTCCCCTCCAGGAGGTCGCCGCCGCCCTGGCCTACCTGCTCCAGAAGGAGCGGCCGCTGCAGTTCCAGGAACAGCCGGCACCGCCGGCGGCCGCTGCCCCCCAATATGAACGGGAACAGCGCCCCCCCCGGGAGCGCAAACCGGTCTCCCGGGGTTACCCCCGCAAGGCCGGCGCCCCGGCCCGCGGCAGCCGACCGTTTAAGTCCCGCCCCCCCGGCCCGCCCCGGCGCAAGAAAACCTGGGGTGAACGCTGATTGGGGGCGGCAAAGATAAATTTCTCGTAATCAATCTCCTGACCACGGGAAAAAGACCCGGGAGCAACTTCCATGGATCGCCTGCAACGTTCACTGGTCCGCTGCCAGGACCGCTCGCTGGCCGCCGTACTCACCGCCGCCGGTGAGGCGGCCCTGGCGGCGGGAACTGTATTGCGCCGTTTGTACAACACCCCGGTCAAGATCAAGCACAAGGGCCGGATCGATCTGGTAACCGAAGCCGACCTGGCGGCGGAACAGGCGATCCTCAAGGTTCTGGCCAAAAGCCGGATCGAGGCGACGGTGGTGGCCGAAGAGTCGGCCGCCGATTGGCATGCGCCGCCGACCGGACCGGCCTGGATCATCGACCCCCTGGACGGCACCACCAATTTTGCCCACGCCTACCCCTGGTTCGCGGTCTCCATCGGCTATATGGAAGGGGGCGTTTGCCGGGCCGGAGTGATCTACAATCCGATTCTGGAGGAATTTTTCTGCGCCGCCGCCGGAGCCGGGGCCTGGCTCAACGGCCGGCCGATCAAGGTTTCCCGGGCCAAAACCCTGGAGAAATCCTTGCTGGCCACCGGCTTTCCCTACAGTATCGAGGAGAAGGCCGATGAGGTGGTGGGGGTGCTGAAAAAGGTGCTGCTGCGCTGCCAGGGGGTCCGCCGGGCCGGAGCGGCGGCCCTGGACCTGGCCTATGTGGCCTGCGGCCGCCTGGACGGTTTCTGGGAGATCAACCTCAAGCCCTGGGATACGGCGGCGGGGGCCATCCTGCTGCGGGAAGCCGGCGGCCGGCTCAGCGATTTTGCCGGTCGGGACTTTTCCCCTTTCAAGCCGGAACTGCTGGCCAGCAACGAACTGATCCACCAGGAGCTGCTGGAGATCATCGCCGGCGACTGAACCCGTTTTGGGGCAGAGTTCAACAGATCCGCGGCAACTGTTCACCGGCGGGCAGATCGATAATCCTGCTGGTTCCCAGAATGGTGCGCAGGGCCACCAGCCCGGGGTTGGCCGCCGTCACCTCGCCGATGATCGCGGCCTCTCTCCCCAAGGGATGGGCCCGCATGGCGGCCAGCAGCTCATCGGCCCGCTCCGCCGCCACCGCCGCCAGCAGTTTGCCCTCGTTGGCGACAAAGAGGGGGTCAATTCCCAGAACCTCGCAGCCCCCCCGCACCGGGGGAGCCACCGGCAACCGCTCCTCGGCGATCACCACCCCGACCCGGGAGGCCCGGGCCAGCTCACTCAACACCGCCGCCACCCCTCCCCGGGTGGGATCGCGCATCGCCCGCAGGCCGCCGGCGGCCGGGGGCGCCACCGCCAGCATCGCCGCCACCAGACCGTGGAGGGCGGCGGTATCGCTGGCCAGGGGGCTGACAAAGCTCAAACCCTCCCGGCAGCTCATGATCGCCATACCGTGATCGGCCATGGTGCCGGAGAGAATAATCCGGTCGCCGGGCCGCAAATTGGCGGCGGAGAGGTCAACCCCCACCGGCACCAGGCCGATTCCGCTGGTATTGATAAAGAGCTTGTCGCAGGCCCCCCGGCCCACCACCTTGGTATCACCGGTAACCACCCGGACGCCCGCGGCCCGGGCCGCCGTGGCCATGGCGGCCAGCACCCGCTCAAGATCGGCCAGGGGCAAGCCCTCCTCGATGATCAGGGCCACCGAGAGATAGAGCGGCCGGGCCCCACCCATGGCCAGATCGTTGATGGTGCCGTTGATCGCCAGCTCGCCGATGCTGCCGCCGGGGAAAAAGAGGGGATCGACCACGAAGGAATCGGTGGTAAAGGCCAGCCGCTCACCCGGAGCCAGGACCAGATCCAGGGTGGCCTGATCCTCCAGACGGGAGAGAACCGGATCGTCAAAGCCCGGCACCAGCAGCTTTTCGATCAGTTCAGCGGCCATCCGGCTGCCGCCGCCATGGGCCAGCTGCACCGTCTCGCCACCGGCCAGCGGCAAGGGGCAGAAAAAATTCTCCGACTTGACCCTCTTCACGCTGCCACCCCGCGCTTGCCCGCCTGGTAGTAAGCACTGCAAGCGCCTTCACTGGAAACCATGGTCGCGCCCAGGGGATGTTCCGGCCGGCATTCACGACCAAAGGCCGGACATTGGGGCGGTTTTTTCACCCCCCGCAGAATCTCGCCGCCGAGGCAAAGTGAATCTGTCGGGACCGGGCAAGCCGACGGCTCAAAGCGTTGCTGGGCGTCGAAGGCGGCAAATTCCGACCGCAGGGCCAAACCGCTCTGGGGGATAATGCCCAGGCCCCGCCATTCCCGGTCGCTTACCTGAAACACCCGCGCCACCGCCTCGCGGGCCGCCGGATTCCCCTGGCGGCGCACCGAACGGGTATACTCATTGGCCACCGTCGCCCGGCCCGCTTCCAGCTGCTCAACCAGCATCAGGATGGCGGCCAGGATATCCACCGGCTCAAAACCGGCCGCCACCATGGGCACCCGATGGCGGGCCACCAGCGGTTCATACTCTTCCCAGCCCATCACCGTGCAGACATGGCCGGCGGCGAGGAAGGCCTGGACCCGGTTGTCGGGGGCGGCCAGCAGGGCGGCGATGGCCGGCGGCACCAGCACATGGCTGACCAGCAGGCTGAAATTATCGAGCCCCAGGCGGGAAGCCTGCAAGGCCGCCATGGCGTTGCCGGGGGCGGTGGTTTCAAAACCCACCGCGAAAAAGACCACTTGGCGGTCGGGATTTTTCCGGGCCAACTCCACCGCCTCCAGCGGCGAATAGAGCATCCGCACCTCGGCCCCGGCGGCCCGGGCCTGCTGCAGGCTGGCGGGTAAGCCGCCGGTGGCACTGCCCGGCACCCGCAACATATCGCCAAAGCTGGTAAAAATAACTTCCGGCCGCCGGGCCAAGGCGATGGCCCGGTCGATCAGGGCTACGGGGGTCACGCAGACCGGGCAGCCCGGACCGTGAACCAGTTCGATTTCCGGCGGCAGCAGCCGGTCCAGGCCGTGGCGAATAATGGCGTGGGTATGCCCCCCGCAGATCTCCATGATCACCCAGGGGCGGCTGACGCTGGCGCCAATCCGGGCCAACAGGCCCCGGGCCAGCTCCGGGTCCCGGTATTCGTCGAGGAATTTCATTCGGCCCCATCCTTCTCCAGGGGGCGGCCGAAGAGATCGACCCCCTCCCGGGCCGCCGTCGCCTGCAACTCCCGCCAGACCTCAAAACTTTTAGCCGCCTCCTCCGCGTCGAGGATCGAAAGGGCAAAGCCGGCATGCACCACGGTATAATCACCGATGGCGATCTCCGGCACGTACTCCAGGCAGACCTTGCTCAAGGCCCCGGCATAATCGACATGCCCCATCCGGAGTCCATTCTCCACAAAAATTTCCACCACCCGACCCGGGACCGCCAGACACATCTCTTCACCCTATGTTTTTGCTGACCGCGCGATCGCCACCGCCACCTGCCCGTAGGCGATGCCGCCGTCGTTGAGCGGCAGGCTCCGGGGGATCAGCACCTTAAAACCCGCCGCCGCCAGTTCCCGCTCCAGCCCCCGCAGTATTATCTCATTCTGCATCACCCCGCCGGCAAGAACCACCGTTTTCAGCCCACTCACCGCCGCCGCCCGCGCCACGCCGGCGGCAAAAAGCTGGACCAAAGTGTAGTGAAAACGCCGGCTGATCCGGCCGATCTCCTCCCCGGCCGCCACCGCCCGGGCAATATCCCGCACCAGGGGGCGAATGGCAAGCACTATCCCCTCACCCTCCTCCTCCAGGCCCCAGTCATAATCGGGACCGGCCAGGCCACCACCCAGCTGCATCAGCTCGATGGCGGCCTGGGCCTCATAGCTGATCCGAAGGCAAACTCCGCCGATGGCCGCCACCGCGTCGAAGAGACGGCCGCAACTGCTGGTGGCAGGGCAGTTGATTTTTTTGTGCAGCATGGCCAGCAGCAACTCCTGCTGGCGGGGAAACTCCCCGGTAGCGGGGGCCGCCAGCCAGGGCAGCCGGGGAATATCCCCGGCAAAAGCCTGCTCCAGGTAGGCCAGACCCGTTCGCCAAGGCTCTTTGACCGCGGCCTCCCCGCCGGGCAGGAGCAGGGTTTCCAGGTGGCCGAAGCGGCTAAAGGAGGCGGCGTCCCCCAGCAGGATCTCCCCCCCCCAGATGGTGCCATCGGAACCGTAACCGGTACCGTCGAGAATCAGGCCGATGGCCGGGCCATCATGGCGATGCTCGGCCAGAGCGGCGGCCAGATGGGCGTGGTGGTGCTGGACCGTCACCAGGGGCACCCCCTGCTCCTCGGCCCATTGCCGGGCCCAACGGCTGGCAAGGTAGTCGGGATGGAGATCGCAGGCCACCATCCCCGGGGTGAGGGCGAAAAGTTGGGTCAGGTCGGCGACGGTACGGCAAAAGACTTGGTAGGTTTCCAGATTTTGCAGATCACCAAGGTGCTGGCTCAAAACCACCCGCTCCGGACCCGCCAGGCAGAGCGTATTTTTCAGCTCACCCCCCACCCCCAGCACCGGCGGCCCATCGTGGAGCCGGGGCAGGATGCCGGGGGCATGCCCCCGGCCCCGGCGGAGAAAAATGGGAGCTGCGGCGGCATCCGGCACCATCAGCACCGAATCGTCATTGCCGCGCAAAATCTCCCGGTCATGCAACAGAATGGCGTCGGCGATCCCGGCCAGCCGCCGTTGTGCCTCCTGGTTGCCGATACAGATCGGTTCCCCGCCGCGATTGGCGCTGGTCATCACCAAGAGCGGCAGATCATCCCCCAGCAGCAGATGGTGGAGCGGGGCATAGGGCAGCATCACCCCGAAGCGGTTGTTGCCGGGGGCCACCGCCGCCAGTCCCCGCCCCGTTTTTTTCACCGCCAGCAGAATGGGCCGAGCCGGACTGGTCAGGGCCGCTTCCTCGTCCGGGTTCAAGTGGACAAGGGCTTTGGCCGTGGCCAGATCCCGAGCCATCAGGGCCAGGGGTTTTTGCCCCCTCCCCTTGCGCCGCCGCAGGGTTTGCACCGCCTGTTCGTTGTCGGCCGCCACCACCAGGTGAAAGCCGCCGATCCCCTTTATGGCCACGACCTTGCCCTCCCGCAACAGTTGCCGGGCCATGGCCGACTCGGCATCCGCCGGGCTCTTTGTCCCGCTCGCCCCGCCGCCCAAAGGCTGAAAATCCCCCGCCGGGGTTGCCAGCAGCAGGCTTAAGCGGGGGCCGCAGAGGGGGCAGGCGTTGGGTTGGGCATGGAAGCGGCGCTGACTCGGATCTTCATATTCGGCCCGGCAGGCCGGGCACATGGTGAAGGCCGCCATGGAGGTGTTGGGCCGATCATAGGGGATTTTTTCGATGATGGTGTAGCGGGGACCGCAGTTGCTGCAATTGATGAAGGGGTAGCGGTAACGGCGGTCGCTGGGGTCCAGCAGCTCATGGTGGCAGTCGGCGCAGAGGGCCAGGTCGGGGGCCACCCCGGCCCGACCCGGACCGGCGGCGGCGGAAGCTTCGACGATAAAGGTTATCTCCCCCACCGGCTCCACCGGTCGGCGGCTGAGCTCGCCGATCTGGGCGGCGGGGGGCGGCTCGGCGACCAGCGCGGCGGCAAAGGCGGTCAGATCAGCGACCGGTCCCTCCACCTCGATCACCACCCCGGCGGCATCGTTGTACACCCGCCCGCCCAAGGCATAACGGTGGGCCAGGCGATGGACAAAGGGGCGAAACCCCACCCCCTGGACGATGCCGCCAAGCCGCAGGCACCAGCGCCGACGTGGCTCCCGGCCGGTCAGCTCCACCCCGGTCTCCGCTGCCGATTCAGCCATCAAGCCCCAAAGCCCCTTGCCGCGCGTGTTCCGCGCGCAACCAGGCCAACCAGGCCTCCATCCCCTCGCCGCTGCGGGCCGAGAGGGTGAAAAACCGCAGGGCGGGATTAACCCCCCGGGCATACTCCAGGCAGCGGCTCACCGAAAAATCCAGGTGGGGCAGGAGATCTATCTTGTTGATCAGGCAAACCCCGGCGGCGGCGAACATGGCGGGGTATTTCAGGGGCTTGTCCTCACCCTCGGTGACACTGATGATCACCACCTTGGCCGCCTCGCCCAGGTCAAACATGGCCGGACAAACCAGGTTGCCGACATTTTCAATGAAGAGCAGCGAGTTGTCCTCCAGCTCCAGGCGATGCAGGGCCTGATGGACCATGGCGGCGTCGAGATGGCAACCAGCCCCGGTGTTGATCTGTACCACCGGCGCCCCGGTCCGCTCGATCCGCTGGGCATCGAGCAGGGTCTGCTGGTCCCCCTCGATCACCGCCAGGGGGGGCCCGGCGGCCAGGCCCAGGATGGTCCGCTCCAGGAGGGTGGTTTTGCCGGAACCCGGCGAGCTGACCAAGTTGAGGGCCAGGATCCGCCGACGCCGGAAATGCTCCCGATTATGGGCGGCCTGGGCGTCATTGAGCCCCAGAACCTCCTTTTCCACCCGCAGGCGCCGCCCGGCCGGCCCGGTAATGGTCACCTGATCATCGCCATGGTGGCAGCCGCAATCGTCACACATCTCTCCCTCCCTTGCCGTTCAATCATCAACTTCGATGGCGGCCAGGCGCAACTCCCGGCCGCCGCTGGCCCGCATGATCCCCCCGCAGACCGGACAAAGCGCCATCGCTTCGGCCATGGCCCCGGATCGCCGGCAACTGGCGCAGACCCCCCGGCCCGCCACCTCCACCACCCGCAGTTCCGCCCCGTCGGCCAAGGTTTCCCGGCAGGCCGCCGCAAAGCAGAACCGCAAAGCGTCACTCATCACGCCGGCCAGGGCCCCCACCTCCACCTCGACCAGCCTGATCCGCCGGGCCCCGGCCAACCGCGCTTCTCGCTCCGCCAGCTCGACGATACTTATGGCAATGGACATCTCGTGCATTTCGCGTAGCGCTCCCTCCCGGCCTTGGCCCTCGGGAATTATCAGCATAGTCGCTGAAAATAACTATTATGAATCCCTACCCGTCCACTGCATATTTTTCAAGGTTTTAGCGCCAGATTTTGGCAAAAATATCTTGACCTTAAACAAACTCAAGATAACATTCAAGGCACCAAACGGCAACGTTGACCGGTGACGGTTTCCCCGCCCAGATCATCCCGGAGCCCCGCCCATGCCAAAAATAGAACCAACCTGCCCTTGTCCGTCACCGGCCGACCTCCCCGGCAACGGCGAGCCCGGGCTGCTCCCCTACTCCGCCCAGCAGATTCTGCAGGCGATCGGCGACGGGGTTTATGTCACCGACCGGCAACGGAAAATCGTTTACTGGAATCGGGCGGCCGAGCGGATCACCGGCTGGCGGACCCGGGAGGTCCTGGGCAGGAGATGCCATGATGATCTGCTTTGCCACACCGACAAGGATGGTCATCTCCTCTGCGGCAAGGAGCGCTGCCCCCTGCACCGGGCCATGGTCACCGGCACCGCCACCACCTCCCCCAGCCTGCTGTTTCTGGTCAACCGGGAGGGTCGGCGGCTTCCGGTCCAGGTCAATGTCTCACCCATTTACGACCAGCAGGGCCAGGTGATCGGGGGGGTGGAGGTTTTCCGGGACTATTCGGCCGAGATCCGCGACCTGGAGCGGGCCAAGCTGATCCAGGCCCGCTCCATGCAGCTGCCCCCCAACGATCATCCCCGCCTGGGCTTTACCGCCAAATACCTGCCCCACGGAGTGCTGGGGGGCGATTATTACACGGTGGAAAAGCTGGACGACCAGCGCTACGCCTTCTGTATTGCCGATCTGATGGGCCACGGCACCGCCGCCGGGCTCTACACCATGCATCTCCACTCCCTGTGGGAGAGCAACCGCCATCTGCTGACCCAGCCGGCCACCCTGGTCGAGGCCATCAACCACACACTCTGCTCCCTGTTGCGGGACGGCGAATCCTTCGCCACCGGGCTTTTCGGCCTGATCGACCTAAAGGATCAGGCGGCCCATCTCTGTGCCGCCGGCAGCCCCTCCTTTATTCTGCACCGCCGGGGAGAGCCCCGACTGATCAAGTCCGCCAGCCTGCCCCTGGGGCTGCTCGCCGACCATGCCTATCAGGTTAACCGGCTGCCCCTGGAGCCGGGCGACGGCCTGCTGTTCTACACCGACGGCGCCATCGAGATCGACAACCACCAGCAAAATGGAGAGATGCTGGGCAACCAGGGTCTGCTGGCCCTGCTTGCCCAGCAGGGCTTCCCCACCGACGATTCAGCCCTGAACACCCTGCTGGAGCGGCTGCTGATCAACTCCAACCAGATCCGCTTCCCCGACGATCTCACCATACTGGCCATCCATTACCGAGGGACGCCGTGATCTCCGGCGAGCGCGCCTTCCGGCCCGACCGGTTTCAGGATATCGACCAGGTGGTGGAAGCATGCTGGCGGCTGGTCGAACCGGAACTGCTCCGGCAGGGCTACGGGGAGGTGCTGCCCAAGATCCGCATGGTCCTGGGTGAGGCGATCATCAATGCCTGGAAACACGGCAACCGCCGGCAGCCCGACCTGCCCATCCTGTTTCGCTGGCGCCTGGCCAATGATTTCTGTTTTGAGGTGATAGACGCCGGCGCGGGCTTCAACTTCCGGGCTCTTCCCGATCCCACCAGGGACGAGGGCCTGATCGCCGAAACCGGCCGGGGGCTCTTCATCATTAAGAGCTTTGCCAGCTCGGTGGGTTGGCAAAAGCGGGGCCGACACCTGATCGTCACCTTCGCCCGCCCCCACCGATCGGGTCACGCGCCTTGACATTGGCGGTAACAGCAGGTAAGCAGAGCTGACCGTGAAACAGGACCCAATCTCCCCCCAGCCCGACCCCGTCACCATCGCCGCCAGCTTCGCGGCGGCCGACGACATTGTCGCCCTAACCCCCCACGGCCGGGGACTGATCAACGACAGTTATCTGGTCCGCTGCCGCGACGGGACCGCCTTCCTGCTCCAGCGCCTTAACCCGGCGGTTTTCCCCCAACCGGCGGCCCTGCTCCAGAATCTGCGCCTGGTCAGCGACCATCTGCGCCGGCAAGGGGAGCAAAGCGGTGCCGCCATCCGCCGCCAGGCCATCAAACTGCTGCCCACCCGGCAACAGCAGGATTACCATTACGATGAACAGGGGGCCTGTTGGCGCGCCCTGGAGTTCATCGAAAACAGTCGGACCCTCAGCGCCATCGAACACCAGGGCCAGGCCTTCGAGGCCGGTGGCGCCCTGGGCCGCTTCCATCGCCTGCTGGCCGACCTGCCCCCCGCTCTCCTCCATGACCCGCTGCCCACCCTGCATATCCTGCCCTGGGCGCTGGCCCACTACCAGGGCTTGCCCACCCCGGCCGATTCCGGCCACGATGGGGCGGAGGTGGTCTTCTGCCGCGAGTTCATCCATCGGCTCCAGGGCCAGGCCCTGGCCCTGGAGCAGGCCCGGGCCCGGGGCCTGCTGGTGGAACAGGTGATCCACGGCGACCCCAAACTCGACAACATTCTCTTCGGCAGTGACAACGACCTGGCCCTGGCCCTGGTGGATCTCGACACCATCAAGCCGGGCCTTATTCACTACGATATCGGTGACTGTCTGCGCTCCTGCTGCAACCGGGCCGGGGAAAGCAGCTCCTCCCCGACGGGGGCGGAATTCGATCTCGAACTGGCCCGGGCCCTGCTGAGCGGCTACCTGGAGGAGATGCGCCCCCTGCTGACCAGCGCCGACTTCGCCTTCATTTACCCGGCGGCCCACCTGATCACCTTTGAGCTGGGCCTGCGTTTTTTCAGCGACTATCTGGAGGGGAACCGTTATTTTAAAGTGGACGACCCCCAGCATAACCTGCGCCGGGCCCTGAATCAATTCCACCTGGTCGAATCAATCGAGCGCCAACAGCCCGACCTGCAAAAGATAATCACTGAACTGACCTGAAACCGCCATGGCCATCCCGCTTCCCAAAATCCAGCGCCTGCTGCCGGCGCTACTGGCCGGCCTGCTCCTGCTCCTGGCGGGAAGCGCTTTTTGGACCGGGCGCGGAATTGAAAAACATTTCCGCCACACCATCGGCGAGCTGGACCGTAAAACCATCGCCGAGCTGGAGATTCTGCAATACCGCCGGGGGATCTTCTCCTCCATCGCGGTGACCGCCCTGGAGTTGCCCCGCGGCCGAGCCCGCGACGGCACACCCCGCTGGCAACTGACCGCCAAGCATCGCATCCGGCATGGCCCGTTTCCCCTGCGAGGCGCCTCCGGCTGGGGCCTGCCGGCCCGCAAACCCCTGCTGGCGGCAATCAACTCCCAAATACCGCTCCCGGACCCCCAAGGGAGAGTCCTGGTTGCCGATACCACCATCACCCTGGGGGGCAGGGCCGAAACCCTCCTCCAGCTCGCCCCGGCGGCGGCAGCCTCCGGCCAACCCACCAGCCTGGGGGCGTTACGCGGCCATCTGCTCTACCCGGCGGATCTGAGCGGTATGCGGGGGGAGCTGACCCTGGACCGGCTCCACCTGGAGCTGGGGCCCTACCAGCTGGCCCTGGGCAGCTTAAGCACGGTTTTTCATTACCGTGTGGAAGGGGATGGGGCCGGGGAAGCAACCCTGGGGGGCGGCCAACGCCTGGCCGCCAGCAACCTGCGGGCCGGAGGGATCGAATATGAGTCGCTGGCGGCGGACCTGGCCTGGCACAACCTGGACCGGCAGGCCTTAAGCAAACTGCTGAGCCTGACCCCCTGGCTGGCCGAAGTGGCCCGGGGAGAAAAACCTTGGGAGATCTCGCCTTCAGCCGCCCAAACTTTGGTGGAGGCTCTACCCAGACTGCTGAGCAAAGATCCGATTCTGGAGATCAGCAACGCCGCCCTCTCCGCCCCGGGGGGCCAGGCCGGCGGCCGCCTCTCCCTGGCCTATCGAGGCCAGGATGAAGATCAATCCCGCCTCTTTCATCCGGCCATGCTGCTCACCGGCCTTGAGCTGGAGCTGGAAGCCGCCCTCCCCCCGGCCCTGCTGGGCCCGATTGCCGACGAGCTGGGAACCCGATGGCAACCGGACCACGACGGCAACCTTCCGGCGGCGGCCGAGGAAGAACCCCTGCGGCTGCAGGTCAGCTACCGGGAGGGAGAACTGTCGATCAACCACCGCTCCGCCTCCCCCCAGGCGATCTTCAAGCTAATTCGCTAAACTCCTACAACACCACGGTGCGTTTAATATAACGCACCACCTCCTCAGGATCGTCCATGACCTGGAAGTAGAGGAGATCATCGGCATCGATCTTGCCGCTGGCGAGCATCTTCTCCTTCATCCACTCCACCAGTCCGCCCCAGAACTCGGAGCCCACCAGAATCACCGGGAAGGCTTTGATCCGCCGGGTCTGCATCAGGGTCAGGGATTCGAAAAGCTCGTCCAGGGTGCCATAGCCGCCGGGCATGCCGATGAAGGCCATGGAGTACTTGATGAACATAACCTTGCGGACGAAGAAATACTTGAAGTTGAGGGGGACGTTGGCAAAGCCATTGGGGTCCTGCTCGAAGGGCAGGTTGATATTGAGGCCGATGGAGATCCCCTCGGCCTTGGCCGCCCCCCGGTTGGCCGCCCCCATGATGCCGGGGCCGCCGCCGGTGATTACGGCGTAACCGGCCATGGCCAGATCGTAGGCAATTTTGTCGGCCAGCTCGAAATATTTGTCATCCACGGGGGTGCGGGCCGAACCGAAGATCGAGACCGCCGGCCGGCCAACGCTACCCAGGGTATCGAAGCCGTCGACAAACTCCCCCATGATCCTGAACAGGCGCCAGGAGTCACCCACCTTGAAGTTGTCCAGGGAATACTGCTGCCGCTCATCCACCAGTCCGGCTTTGGTTATTTTCATCATTGCTTCCTCGTTATTTTGATTTACTGTCTTAGACAAGGTCATGGGAAAACTCACCGCATCCTGCCGGCCCGGGCGGCAATCCGCTCCGCCTGGCGCACCCGGCCCTGGCCGCGGTAAATCTCCGCCAGCCAGGCGGCAGCCGCCATATCATGGCGGGAAAGGCGCAAGGCCCGGGCCAAGGCCTCTTCGGCGGCGGCAATTTCGCCCCGGCGCCAATGGACCCAACCCAGCCGACGCCAGCAGTCACCCCGCTCTCCATCAAGTTCCACCGCTTGCCGGCAGAGGGAGAGGGCAATCTCCTCGCCCTCGCCATTCAACAGATACAGCTCCCCCAGCAGGCTGAGGGCTTCGGGGTCACGGGGATTGAGCTGCAACGCCTTCTGGGCCGCCTCCATGGCCGGCCGCTTTTGGTCCAGGGCCAACAGGGCCTGGCTCAGCAGACGCTGGGCCGCGGCCTGGTCGCCCTCCTGCCGCTCCGCGATCTGCGGATCGCCAAGGCAACGCCGCAACAGCTCGGCCGCCTCGGCGTAACGCCGCTTACGGCAGTAAAGCCTGCCCAACTGGAGCAGCAGGTCAAAAGAACCGCCATCGACCGGCAGAGCCCGCTCAAAACAGATGATGGCTTCCCGGTCCCGCCCGGCGGAGAGATGAACAAAGCCCAGGTTGCACAGGGCCATGAAATTTTCCGGCTCCGCCGCCAGGGCTTTTTCGAAACAGGCCAGGGCCGCCCGGGGCTGTTTGAGCTGCACCAGGGCCACCCCCAGGCTGTTGAGCAGGTTGACGTTGGCCGGATCCAGGTTGAGCCCCTGGCGATATTCCGCCACCGCCCGGCGGATATCCCCCTCGTTGTAATAGGCGTCGCCGCTGACATTGAGGCTGATCCCGTTGAACACCGCCACCGAGTTCGGCCCCAGCAGTTCGGCATGGAGCTGGGCCTTGCGGCTGTTCACCGGCAGCTGGGATTTACGAAACCCGGGACAGGGGTAGAGGGCGATCCCCACCGAAAAGGTGAGTCCGCCACTCTCCTCCATCCGCCGGCGGAATTGATCCAGCCAGGCCTGGGCCCCCAGCTGGTCGCCCCCCTCCAGATAGACCATCACCTCCCGCTGATTCAAGAAAAGCACCGGGGTCTCCGGGGGCAAGGCGGCCCGCACCCGCTTGGTGAAATAGTTGCTCACCGCCGGCTGATCTTGCTTGATATCCAGCAGGGCAAACCGTTCCCGGCCACGCCAGAGGCGACTCAAACGGCCCCGTTCGGCCGGACCCAGGGGAGGGAAGATCCGCTGACTACCCGCCACGCACAACCCGAATGGTCCGCGCTTACGGGCCACCGCCAAGGCCTGCCAGGCCTTATCCACCACCGCGGCCTCATCCTTGCCGTTATGGCGCAGGCGGGCCAAACCGATATGGGCCCGACCGAACTCCTCCCGCCGCAGCCGGCGCAACAGCATATCGGCCATCCGCCGGGCCTCGTCGGGTTCAACTCCGGGCCAGATCAGGGCAAAGACCCCTAAACCCAAAGAGTAGAGCGGCGAGGCCGAGCCGAACAGCCCCTGGAGATAAGCCCCGGAACGTTGAATGGCGGCCAGACTCCGCTGGGCGTCGCGGGCCTGGGGGTAGAGTTCGAGCAGGAGCAGGAAATCCGATACCGGCGAATGGGCGGCGTTATCGGACCCCTTATCGACAAGAAAATCGGCCAGGGCCGCCCCATCGGGCAGTCCGGTGACAGGATCAAGCCCCCGCTGGTGACCGGGGGCAAACAGGGGTAAACTCATAAAACCTCTTCCTTGGGCAGAACATCACGCAGAACCCCGGCCAGGGCGGTGAGTTCCTGGTCGGCCACGGTCCGCAGATCCAGCAGGAACCGCTCGTTTTCGATCCGGCCGATCACCGGCGGAGTGGCGGCCCGCAGAGCCCTTTCCAGCCTGCTCAGGCTAATTGTCCGGGGATTTAAGGCCACGGCCCAACTGGGCAGGGCCATCTCCGGCAGGGCGCCGCCCCCCACCCGGGAATCGATGGCCAGCAGCTCGATCCGATAATACTCGACCGCTTCCTGGCCCAGCAGCCGGCGCAGGCGCTGGGCCCGCCGCCGGATCTCGGGCGTCGGAGTGGTCAGCATCCGCAGGGTGGGAATCTCGACCCGGGCCCGCTCCTCGTCATAATAGAGGCGCAATACCGACTCCAGGGCGGCCAGGGTGAATTTGTCGATTCGCAGGGCCCGGTTGAGGGGGTTTTTCTTGACCCGATCAACGATCTCCCGCTTGCCCAGAATCAGACCGGCCTGGGGGCCGCCCAGCAGTTTATCGCCGCTGAAGGTAACCACATCAACTCCGGCCCGCAACACCTCCTGCACCGTGGGCTCCTTCGCCAGACCGAAACGGGAGAGATCAACCAGGGAGCCGCTGCCCAGATCCTCCATCACCGGCAGGCCATGGTCGGCGGCCAGGGCCACCAGCTCCTCGGCTCCCACCTCGGAGGTGAAACCGATCTGGCGGTAGTTGCTGGTGTGAACCTTGAGCAGGAGGGCGGTCTGCTCCCCGATGGCCTGCTGATAATCGCGAAGATGGGTGCGATTGGTGGCCCCCACCTCCACCAGGCGGGCGCCGCTGCGGGCCATCACGTCGGGGATCCGGAAGGAGCCGCCGATCTCCACCAATTGCCCCCGGGAGACGATCACCTCACGCCCGGCCGCCAGGGTTTCCAGCACCAGCAGCACCGCGGCGGCATTGTTGTTGACCACCAGGGCCGCTTCGGCCCCGGTCAGTTCGCAGAGCAACTCTTCCACCAGGCTGTAACGGCTGCCCCGCTTGCCGGTGGTCAGATCAAACTCCAGATTGGAATAGCTGCCGGCCACCGCCGTCAGTTGAGCCATGGCCCCGGCGGGCAACAGCGAGCGCCCCAGATTGGTATGGACCACCACCCCGGTGGCATTGATCACCGGCCGAAAATTGTTCCGCAGCCGCCGGCCGATCCGCTCCCGGAGCAGGGGAAGCAAGCTTTCCCGCTCCAGTTCTCCGGGCTCCACCACCTCCCCGGCCAGAATCCGGCCGCGGAACTCTTCCAGCAGCCGCCGTACCTCCCCTTTGACCAGCAGCAAGGGGGCCTTCTCCCCAGCCAACCAGGCCAAAACCTCATCCACTTTGGGAATGGCCCGCAACAGAGCTTTACCGGCCGTCTGTCCCTTGGCTGTCAGCTTCCGGTCATCGGCCATGGTTGAACACCCCGAACGGGAGTGAAATTTTATTCTCCTGCATCCCCTTCCCTCCTTATGCACGGTGAATTTCGCGGCAATTTACCAGTGATAGGGGGGAGGGTCAAATATTATCCTTGGCCCACCACGTGGCGGCAGAGCCGGGGTTGATTATACAAGTTGACAGTCGATCAGCCCTTTCTTAGAATGCCCGGATCTTCCATCAATTCCATCGACCAAGTCAGCGAGGAGCAATCATGATCAACAAAGCTATTCTTATCGGTAACTTGGGGGCCGACCCCGAAGTCCGCTACACCCAGAGCGGCGATGCCGTCGCCTCCTTCCGGATCGCCACCACCGAAACCTGGAAAAAGCAGGACGGCAGCAAGGAGGAGCAGACCGAATGGCACCGGATCGTGGCCTTCAAGCGCCTGGGGGAGATCTGCGGCGAATACCTCTCCAAAGGGTCCCGGGTTTATATCGAGGGGCGCATTCAGACCCGGAAGTGGCAGGACAAGGATGGGGCGGAACGTTACACCACTGAAATCGTGGCCCGGGAGATGAAAATGCTCTCGCCCAAGGGCGGCAGTGGCGGCGGCTACGGTTCCCAGGCCGGCGATGAACCCCCCTTCCCCGAACCCTCCATGGGTGACGACGTCCCCTTCTGATTCGGACCACGGGCCGACAGCTTTGAATCTTACCAGGAGGAGTTGCTGCCGACTCCTGCCATGCGGGACCAGCACCGGAGCCAAACCGTTAAAATGCCTCGTCCATCCCGGCCCGATAAAACTCCCAGTCTGGTTTATGCCGATGCCGCCGGCCGGATCAAGGATCTGCCCGACCTGCTGATGGCCGGCCGCAGCGGCGGCGATTTCCAGCTTCCCGCCCTGGAAACCCTGATCCCGCTGCCGGCCGGCAGCGAACTTTTTGTTCTCCCGGATCGGCATCCGGTGGGGTTTGACCCGGTCAGCGGCGAGCCCCTGCTGCTGGAGGAAGATCCCCAACAGCCCGGAGCCCCGGTCCAGGCGGTGGCCGCCTTTATGGCCCCGGCCCACACCTCCGTCCTCTGGGCCGCATATCAGAAAATCAATGACCAGGCCCCGGCCCTGCCCCTCTTCGCCTACACGGCGGTGGGCTGGCACCGGGGCAGGTTCTGGGTCTGTGCCTGGCGCAGCGACCATGATCGCCGCCAGGAGCCCAACCGTTACCGGCCCCGGGAGATCAGCCGCCAAACCCGGCGCCGGCTGGCGGCCCGGCCCGACAACCGCCTGATCCAGCATCTGGGCAAATGCTCCCTCACCTATGGCTGCCCGGCGGCGGTCAACTATTTCATGGATCGCTGGGAAGCCCCCCTGCCCACTTCGCCCGTTTGCAACGCCCGCTGTCTGGGCTGTATCTCCCTGCAGCCCTCGGGCTGCTGCCCCTCCACCCAGGAACGGATCGCTTTCGTGCCCACTCCGGCCGAGATCGCCGAAATCGCGACCAGCCACCTGGAAAAGACCGGGCATGTGGTCAGTTTCGGCCAGGGTTGCGAAGGGGAACCCCTGCTCCAGGCCGAAGTGATCGCCGAAGCAATCAGCAGGATTCGGCGCCGCACCCAACGGGGCCGGATCAACTGCAACACCAATGCCGGGCGGCCCGAGGCGGTGGCCCGTTTAAGCGCCGCCGGCCTGGACGCCATCCGGGTCAGTCTCAACAGCGCCCAGGAGCGATACCACCAGCGTTACTACCGGCCGCTGGATTTCAACCTGACCCAGGTCAAAGAGTCCATCGACCTGATGAAGAGGGACGGGAAATTCGTCTCTTTGAACTACTTTGTCCTGCCGGGTTTTTCCGATGATCCGACGGAGTTTGAGGCCCTGTGCGAGCTGATCGCCCGCCACCGGCCCGACTTTATCCAGTTGCGCAACCTCAATATGGACATGGACTGGTATCTGGACGCCCTTGAGTTTCAAGCCACCGGTCCCGCCATGGGGATTGCCCCCTGGCACAGGGCCCTGGTCCAAAAGTTCCCCCACCTGGAGTTCGGCTACTTCAACCCGCCTGGTAGACAGAAATGAGCGGCGAGCAACTCCAGGAAAACGCCCGGCTGCTGAAGCTGGTGACCGCCGCTTCGGTGGCCACCGCCCTGATCCTGATCACCGTCAAGCTGGTGGCCTGGCACCTCACCGGGGCGGCCAGCCTGCTGGCCTCGCTGGTGGACTCCCTGATGGACCTGGCCGCCTCGGCCATCAACCTGCTGGCCGTCCGCTATTCCCTTAAGGGGGCGGACCGGGACCACCGCTTCGGCCATGGCAAAGCGGAATCCCTGGCCGGACTGGCCCAGGCCTCATTCATCGCCGGCAGCGCCGTTTTCCTGGCCATCTATACCGTCAACCGGCTGCTCAACCCCCGTGATCTCGACAACCTGGATGCCGGGCTGGGGGTGATGATCTTCGCCCTGGCGTTGACCATCGCCCTGGTGATCTTCCAGCGGCGGGTGGTGCGCCGCACCGGCTCGGTGGCGATCAAGGCCGACTCCCTCCATTATGTCACCGACATCCTGGCCAGCCTGGTGACCATCGCCGCCCTGCTGCTGGCCCAACAGGGCTGGTTGCGGGCCGATCCGCTGCTGGCCCTGGGGATCGCTCTTTATATTCTGTACAGCGCCGGCAAAATCGTCCATGAGGCGATCCAGCATCTGATGGACCGGGAACTGGCCGAAGAGATCAAAAGCCGGATCCGGGAGATCGCCTTGTCCGAGGAGCGGGTCCTGGGCTTTCACGATCTGCGCACCCGCCAGTCGGGCCAGACCAAGATCATCCAGTTTCATCTGGACCTGGCCGCCCACCTGCCGCTGTTCGAAGCCCACGCCATCTGCCGCCGGATCCAACGACGGCTGGAAGCCACCTTTCCCGGGGCCGACATCACCATCCATCAGGACCCGGCCAACCTCTGCACTCCCTGGCAAACCACCGGCCACAACCCATCTTGCGGCCACCGATCCGGCTCCCACGGTTAGACCGCGCTTCGTCGACTCGCCCGCCCCCGGCCTGGTCTACTGGCTGTTCTGCTGGAAGAATTCAGCCGCGCGCTCAACGGCCTGCTCCATGGTCTCACTGGCCTGGACCTTCGCGGCCAGCCAATGGCCGAAGCGGTAGTTGCGGGCGTAATAGTGGGTGAACTCCTTGAGGCGGCCCAGGCGGCGCTCGGGGGGGAAACTCTCCTCCAGCAAGGCGATGAAGCGGCGGTAAAGGGCGGGCCGGTCGGGCTCCGGGGCGGGCGGATAACCGCAATAAGCGGCAATCTCCCGGAAAATCCAGGGATGGGTGGCGGCGGCCCGGCCGATCATCAAACCATCGGCCCCGGTTGTCGCCAGGCATTCGGCTGCTTCGGCCACCGAAAAGATGCCGCCGTTGGCCACCACCGGGATCTTAAGCCACGATTTAACCCTGGCCACCCACTCCCAGCGGGGCTTGCGACCAAACGACTCTCCCCGCAGCCGGGCATGGACGGTCACCAGATCGATCCCCTCCCCCTCCAGCATCAGGCAGAAATCCCGCAACCGGCGGGGATCCAGCTCCTCCCCCAGGCGAATCTTGGCGCTGAGGGGCAAACCGGTGCGCCGCCGCACCTCCCGCACCAGACGACCGACGGCGGCCGGTTCCTCCATCAGCCGGCTGCCGCCTCCCAGCCGACGAATCTCCGGAGCGGGACAACCCAGATTGAGATCGATGGCCTCGGCCCCCAGCCGATGCAGGGTCTCCACCGCCGGCGCCGCGTCCTCCCGGCGAATCAGCAGCAACTGATAGGCCAGGGGGCGCTCGCTCTCGTGGCGAATCAGGTAGGGAGAGAGGCGGGGATTATCGTGGGGCAGCCTTTTGGCCGCCAACATTTCGGTGGTCAAGAGTCCCACTCCCCCCAGCTCCAACAGCAGCCGCCGCAGGGCCGAGTGGGTCAGGCCGGCCATGGGGGCCAGCAGCAGGGGCGGATCGATCTCCAAACCGGCAAAGTGCAGGGCCGCCAACCCCCTTGGCTGTTGCCGCTTTTCCTTACAACCATTCGTCATTTGACTTTTACCAAAAGCAGGTGATACACCAGACTGTAAACTGAGACCTTTAGGATTGCGCGCCAGGATTAATTCTAACTATACAGTAATACGTAAAAAGTTCCCGGCCGGCAAACAATTTACCCCATGTTTACCACATCTTTACGGCTAAACCGAATAATATGGAGATGGAAAATGAGAGAGGATGGCGGGGGGGAGGGAGTTTCTCCGCCGCCAAGATAACTGTTCAAAACCGGTAGGAGGTTAACATGAACAGCAAGCGCAAGTCTCTTCGGGCAGTGTTTTCCGCCCTGGCCGTGGCGGGGGGAATCGGGCTGATCAGCGCCGCCGGGGTCCAGGCGGCGGTCAAGCCGGTAAACATCGACACCTGCTACCAGTGCCACGGCAACATCAAGGAGTTTCACCTCAGCGGCAAACATGCCGGCATCAACTGCGGTTACTGCCACAGCGAAACCGATCAGCACCTGCGAGGGCCGATGAACAAACCGGTCACCTCGGTGGATCAGCGCACCTGCGGTCAATGCCACGCCGAACAGTTCAACTCCATGCTCCAGGTCAACTGGGAGCGGGAGCCCAAACATGAAAAGGCCAACCCCACCGGCCGCACCTCCCGTTACGACAGCCTGATGAAGCCCCACGGTTTTACCCGTGAACACGCCGAACCCCGCAGCCATGTCTTCATGCTGGTTGACCATCTCCTGGTGGATCGGGCCTACGGCGGCCGCTTCCAGCTCAAGAGCTGGGAGCTGATCGGCGATGGCGCCGCCGCCCAACGGGGAGCCTGGGAAGTGCTTTATGATGTTGAGCCGGAAACCAACAACCAGAAACCCTTTATGCAGATGACCGCCACCGCGGCCAACCCGGTCTGCATGTTCTGTAAATCCCAGGACAACATCCTCAACTGGGCCTACATGGGTGACCCCCATCCCAAGGCCAAGTGGGATCGGACCTCCAACGTGGTGGATTTCGCCCGCAGCCTGAACCATGCCCTGAACTGCTTCACCTGCCACGATCCCCACTCCACCCAGCCCCGGATCACCCGTGACGCCCAGATTCAGGCCATCGTCGACCGGGGCGAGGGCACCTATCCTCATGATCCGGAGAAGAGCCAGCGGATCACCGTGGAAAAGGTTGAATTCCGCGGCGGCTACCGGGCCATCGGCCTGCTCAGCCAGCCCGACTCCACCATGATGTGCGCCCAATGCCACGTGGAGTACAACTGCAACCCCGGCATCGACGCCGAAACCGGCAAACCGGTTACCATGGCCGATCAGCGGACCAACCTGATGCAGTGGTCCAATGTTTTTGACTACAACCGCCGGATGTACGAGGAGTTCAAGTTCATCGACTTCCGCAATGCCGTCACCGGCGCCGACCAGATGAAGCTGCAGCACCCGGAAACGGAAACGTTCTGGGACTCCAAGCATGAAAGGGCCGGAGTGGAATGCAAGGATTGCCATATGCCGCGGCTGGTCTCCAAGGCCGGAGTCGAATACACCTCCCACTTCCAGACCAGCCCCCGCTACAATCTCCAGGCCACCTGCCTGAAGTGCCACAGCGAATGGAACGAAGAGCGCGCCCTCTACACCATTGGAGCCATCAAAGCTTACACCCGGGGCAAGATCAACAAGGCGGAATTCTGGCTCAACGAGTTGATCGACACCTTCGTCCGGGCCCAGGATCTGGGAGTACCCGAGCAGGTGCTGGCCGAAGCCCGCAAGCACCACACCGAAGCCAACACCCATTGGGAATGGTGGGTGGCCGAGAACTCCGACGGCTTCCACAACCCGCAACAGGCCCGCAAGTCGCTGACCCACTCGATGACCGAATCCCAGAAAGGGATCGCCATCCTCAACAAGGGGATCGAAGAGCGGCGCCAGACCATTGCCAAGATGCGCTAATCCCACCATCAACCACAACTTAACGGAGGGCGGGCGGGAGAGGTCATCCCACCCGCTCTCCATCCAGCCCAGCAATCGCCGCCGGCCAACGAGGAAATTTTTTTGAGATGAAAAACCTGATCGCGATTTTACTGCTGACCCTCCTGGCTGCCGGCTGTGGCCAGGAAAAGCGGGAAGTAATCGGGACCAATGCCGGGCCGCCTCCCGCCGATGGCCACCTTGTCCAGGTGGGGGAAAGTTTCATCACCAGTCAGGATCTGGCCAATGAGCTGGCCGGCATGCCGGCCAGCCGCCGGCTCAACTACACCGTACCCGGCGGCGAGGAGCGCCTGCTGGATGAGATGATTAAACGGGAGATGTTCCGCCAGGAGGCCATTGCCGCCGGCCTGGATCAAAGTCCGGCCTACCGGCAGCGGGTGGAGTATCTGAGCCGCCTGGCCCTGGTGGAGATGTTTCTGGAGGAGAAGATCCAGGATGGGATCACGATCAGCGACCGGGAGGTTCGGGAGTATTACGAGGAACATCAGACCGACGAATTCACCAACCCCGTCAGCGGCGAAATCATGCCTCTTACCAGTGTGCGGGAAAATATCCGCCGCTTTCTGGTCATGGAAAAACAGCGTGAGCTCTTCGACGCCTTTCTTGAAGAGTTGATGGCCAAATATGTGGTCAAGCTGGCCAGCGAGTAAGCAACCATCACCATCCGCCGAATTGGCTTGATGGTGCTTATCAAACCAAAGGAGAGAGTTTATCATGAAGAAAAAACTGTTCGCAATCAGCGCCGCGGCCCTGCTGCTGGTGCCGGTGACGGCGGCCCTGGCGGCTGCCCCGGACTTGGGGGAGGGCAACCTCAAGTTCAAAAACCTGCCCCAGTACAAGTCCTACCTGAAAAACAACGAATCCACCCAAATGACCGAGTATGCGGGCTCGGTGCCCCACGACAAGCATGACGGCATCAATCCCCTGCCCGTGGGCTACAAGCACGCCCAGCCCTATCTGAAGAACCTGTGGCTGGGCTATCCCTTCAGCTACGAATACAAGCGGGCCCGGGGCCACTCCAACGCCCTGGAAGACATTATGCATATCGACCGGGTGGACCGTTACAGCGAGCAGGCCGGCTTGCCCGCCACCTGCTGGAACTGCAAGACCACCGCCATGCCCGATCTGCTCAAAACCCACGGCGATGCCTTCTGGTCCTCCAACTTCCACGACTACCGGACCCAACTCGATTACGAAAAGCACTCCATCGGTTGCCAAAACTGCCATGATCCGGAAAACAAGATGGAGCTGGTAATCACCAGCGTGCCCCTCTCCGAGGCCCTGGCCCGGCAGGGCAAGGACTGGCGAGAGGCCTCCCGGGACGAGATGCGTTCCCTGGTCTGCGCCCAATGCCACAACGAGTACTACTTTGAAACCAAGGATCACGGAGTGGCGGCCAAGCCCCACCTGCCCTGGGACAAGGGGCTGAACCCGGAGCAGATGTATGAGTTCTATGCCGACGGCCAGGCCAACCCCGACGGGTTCAAGGGGGCCTTTGTCGATTGGACCCACGCGGTCTCCAAGACCCGGATGATCAAGACCCAGCACCCCGAATATGAGATGTTCCACGACAGCGTCCACGCCGCCGCCGGGGTAACCTGCGCCGATTGTCACATGCCGCGGGTCAAGATCGGCACCAACGTCACCATCAGCTCCCACCACTGGACCTCCCCCCTCAAGAGCGAGGAGGGGATCAAGGCCGCCTGCCTGACCTGCCATGCCGACAAGACCCCCGACTGGATGCGCAACCGGGTGGAGTATCACCAGCAGCGGGTCTGGCGCCAGCTCAATATCGCCCAGGAGAAATCGGTGCGGGCCCACGAAGCGGTGCGCCAGGCCATGGAACACCCGGGGGTGAACCAGAAGATTCTGGCCGAAGCCCGGGAGATGGTGCGCAAGGGCCAGTGGTTCTGGGATTATGTTTCGGCTGAAAACTCCGCCGGCTTCCATAATCCCACCAAGGCCATGGACACCCTGGCCAAATCCCAGCAGTACAGCGACCAGGCGGTGCAACTGGCGATCCGCGCCACCAATTACGCCATCGCCGCCAAGCTTGATGCCCCGATCCAGGAGCTGGTGCCGCCAATCATGGAGCACAGCCGTAAGCTTCAGCAGAGCCAGGCCCACCTGGACTCCCATCCGTGGCTGAAGTATCTGCCCAAACTCCCGGAAGCCGAGCTGGTCTGGGACGGCAACAAGAAACTGCGCTAAGCCCTCAAGGGCCGGCGGAACTTTGCAATTATGAGGGGAACGAACCTGTGGCCGGGTTCTTCCCCCAGGGAGCCGAAATATGAACAAACTAAGCCAGAAGGCCTGGATAATTGTGGGCGTGGCCGCCCTGGTTATCGTGATAGCCGGTAGCGTCATGGCCCGGAAAACTTCCTCGGACAGCTTCTGCATCAGCTGCCACGCCTACGAGAAGGTTTCCTGGGACCATGGCGATCATCCCTATGTGGGCTGCATCTCCTGCCATACCAAGGGTACCATCACCGATAAAACCAAGGGGCTGCGCAAGAGCTACCTGACCCTCAGCGGCCAGGTAAACCCCCATAACGACAAACTTCCCAGTTACAAGGAGGCGATCACCGACAACTGTGTCGGCTGCCACATGACCGAGGAGATCCTGGAGAGCCGGCCGGTCTTCAAAGAGCGGCACGAGGAGTACCGCAAATACGCGGTGGGCTGCGTGGAGTGCCACGAGCCCGGTCACGCCAAAAGAATGCGGGAGCAGCGCAACGTCCCCAGCCGCTGGAATCTGTAGCTGGCCAGCGGGCCCCGGCCCGGTAAAAAAAGCCCATGCTTCCCCGTCGCGGGGAGCATGGGCTTTTTTTTCGCGATGGGGCGAACCCTTATCCTTTACTGAAACTCAAGGCCGAAGAACCCGCCGGTCGGTCGATGCGAATGGTATCGCCTTCGGCAAAGCCGCCCTCCAGGATCTTCATGGCCAGGGCATCCTGAATATGGCGTTGGATCGCCCGCTTCAAGGGGCGAGCGCCAAAGCTGGGGTCGTAGCCCACTTCGATCAGGAACTCCCTGGCCGCCTCGGTCAGCTCGATCTGGAAGTGCTGGTCGGCCAGGCGCCGGGTGAGAAGTTCCAGCTGGATCTCGACAATCCGCCCCAGATCCTGGCGGCTCAAGGCGTGGAAGATGATGATCTCGTCGATCCGGTTTAAAAACTCGGGCCTGAACTGGGCATGCAGGATCTCGTCGATCCGGGCCTTGATCTCCTCGCGCCGCTCCTCGCCCAGATCCATGATCAACTGACTGCCCAGGTTGGAGGTCATGATCAGGATGGTGTTCTTGAAGTCCACCGTTCGTCCCTGGCCATCGGTCATCCGGCCGTCGTCGAGGATCTGAAGCAGGACGTTGAAGACATCGGGATGGGCCTTTTCGATCTCGTCAAAGAGAATCACCGAATAGGGCCTGCGCCGCACCGCCTCGGTGAGGTAGCCCCCCTCCTCGTAACCGACGTAGCCGGGAGGGGCCCCGATCAGCCGGGCCACCGAGTGTTTCTCCATGAACTCCGACATATCGAGGCGAATCATCGCCTTCTCGCTGTCGAAGAGAAAGGCGGCCAGACTGCGGGCCAGCTCGGTCTTGCCCACCCCGGTGGGACCCAGGAAGATAAAGGAACCCAAGGGCCGGTTGGGGTCCTGGAGTCCGGCCCGGGCCCGGCGCACCGCGTTGGCGATGGCGGCGATCGCTTCCTGCTGGCCCACCACCCGGCGGGCCAGCTCCCGGTCGGCCGCCACCAGCTTCTCCTTCTCGCCTTCCAGCAGCCTGTCGGTGGGAATGCCGGTCCACTTGGCGACCACGGCGGCCACATCCTCCTCGTCCACCTCCTCCTTGAGCATCTTGCGATCCTGCTGAATCTCGGCCAACCGCTGGTTTTTAGCGGCCAACTCCTTCTCCAGCTCCACAATCCGGCCATAGCGGATCTCCGCCACCCGGCTGAGATCTCCCTGGCGCTCGGCCTGCTGCTCTTCGATCCGGGTTTCGTCGATTTTGGCCTTGATCGCCCGAATCTGCTGGATAGTCTCCTTTTCCAGGTTCCAGTGGCCCTTCATGCCGTTGAGGTTCTCGTTGCAGTCGGCCAGTTCCGCCTCCACCTTGGCCAGGCGCTCCTGGGAGGATTTATCGCTCTCCTTCCTGAGGGCCTCCCGCTCGATCTCCAGCATGATCTTTTTGCGTTCCACCTCATCAATCTCGGTTGGCATGGAATCGATCTCGATCCGCAGCCGCGAAGCCGCCTCGTCGATCAGGTCGATGGCCTTGTCGGGCAAAAAACGGTCGGTGATATAACGGTTGGAGAGCACGGCTGCGGCCACGGTGGCCGAATCCTTGATCCGCACCCCGTGGTGGACCTCATACTTCTCCTTGATTCCCCGCAGGATGGCGATGGTATCCTCGATGCTGGGCTCCCGGACCAGGACCT
Source organism: Desulfurivibrio modestus (assembly GCF_044068625.1). Lineage (NCBI taxonomy): Bacteria > Pseudomonadati > Thermodesulfobacteriota > Desulfobulbia > Desulfobulbales > Desulfobulbaceae > Desulfurivibrio > Desulfurivibrio modestus. The sequence continues at coordinate 20,227 of NZ_JBIPKH010000004.1, read as the reverse complement.
GCTGGAAACGGCGCTCCAAGGCGGCATCCTTTTCGATATACTTGCGATACTCGTTGAGGGTGGTGGCCCCGACGCAGTGCAGCTCCCCCCGGGCCAGGGCGGGCTTGAGCATATTGGAGGCGTCCATGGAGCCCTCGGCGGCCCCGGCCCCCACCAGGGTATGGATCTCGTCGATAAAGAGGATGATCTCCCCTTCCCGTTTCTGGATCTCCTTGAGTACCGCCTTGAGCCGATCCTCGAACTCGCCGCGGTATTTGGCCCCGGCCACCAAGGACCCCAGGTCCAGGGCGATCACCTGCTTGTTGCGCAGGGTGTCGGGGACATCGCCGTTGACGATCCGCTGGGCCAGCCCTTCGACGATGGCGGTCTTGCCCACTCCGGGCTCGCCGATCAGCACCGGATTGTTCTTGGTCCGCCGGGAGAGGACCTGGACCACCCTTCGGACCTCGTCATCGCGGCCGATCACCGGATCGAGCTTGCCCTGGCGGGCCACGTCGGTGAGGTTGCGGGCATACTTTTCCAGGGCCTGGTACTTGCCCTCGGGATTGGGGTCGGTGACCCGCTGACTACCCCGCACCGCCACCAGGGCCTTGAGAAAGGCATCCCGGCTGACCCCGGCCTTGATCAGGGCCCTGGCCGCGCCGGTATCCTTGTCATCGAGCAGGGCCAGGATCAGGTGTTCCTGGCCGACATACTCATCCTGCATTTCGGAGGCCACCTTGAAGGCGCGATCCAGCAAGCGCTGCAGGGAGGGGGAAGCGTAAAGCTGACCGGCCCCGCCGCCGCTGACCTTGGGCAGGCGCCCCAGCAAAGTCTCAACCTCGGCCGCCACCTGCTGCCGACCCACCCCCATCTTCTGCAGCACCGGGGCAATCACCCCCTCGGGCTGGTCCAGCAGGACCTTGAGCAGGTGCTCCGGCTGCAGCTCCTGATGCTGCAGATTCTGAGCCAGGCTCTGGGCCTCCTGGACCGCTTCCTGCGATTTCATGGTAAATTTGTCAAATTTCATCCCGATTCTCCCTTGCAAAGCATAAGTAGCCACGATCGACCCAAACGGACGCCGCTGATCGCTTATGGGAAGGTAAGAATGGCTCCCCAGCCTGTCAAGGAGGGGAAATCCGCCGGCGCCAGGTCGGGCCGCCCGGCGGATTCCTCGGATGGAGGGAGATGGGAGGGGGGTTGGGGTTGAGGAGGGATGGACAACCAGCCGGCGGCGGCCGGCCGGTCACCGGTTAGATATCCCCATTATCGAAACAGACCCAGCTGCTATCAGCACTCTTGGCCTCATACAGGGCTTCATCGGCCAGATGCAGCCACTCTTGCAGGGTTTGGCGGCGCCAGGGGGCGATACCGATGCTGATTCCCAGTTGATGCCGCTCCTCGGCCCCGAAACCCAACCCTTTAACCGCCTGCTGGATCCGCTCCGCCAATTTTTTGGCGGCCTCGGCATCACTATCGGGCAACACCAGAAGAAACTCATCGCCACCCATCCGCACCAGCAGGTCGCTGGTGCGAACCATGCTGCTCAGGGTAGCGGCAATCCGCACCAGGGCGCGGTCTCCCTCGGCGTGACCCTGGCTGTCGTTGAGCTGTTTAAAACAATCCAGATCCATGCTGAGCAGGGTCAGGGAATGACCGTAACGCCGGGAGGCCTCCATGATGGCCTCGATCCGTTCGTCAAAAACCCGACGATTGGCCAGCCCGGTGAGGGAATCCCGGCGGGCCTGCTCAAACAGGGTTTCATATTCCAGGGCCCGCTGCAGGGGCTCGGCCAGAATTTCCATGGTCCGGGCCAGCAGATCCACCCCCGGCTCGTCAATCCCGCCCCCCCGGCGCATCACCATCAACACCCCGCTCTCGGCCGGCAGATCAAGCTGCCAGCGGCAGCCGAAAAAGTCGCCCATCTTAAGACAAGGGGCCGCAGCATCGGCCGGCTCCCGGTTCAGCATGACCTTGGCGGCCCGGATAATCTTGCGCCGCACCGGACCATGGGAGGAGCAGATGATGTGCTCACGGCTGCCGTCGGCACTGCGAAAGGCCAGCAGGTCGTGCTCAACCCGGGGCATCAGCCAGACCGAGTAGGCCTCCAGCATCCCGCCCAGGTCGGTGGCCCGGGCCAGGCGGGCGTGCAGTTTATTGACCATGGCCAACCAGGCGCTCTGGCGCCGGTAATGGTCAAGCTGGCTTAAAAGAGTGTTGACCTCAGTTTCGCGGGCCGGGTAATCAAAACCGGCGAAGGGGACATTAGCTTCTTGCTGTATGGCGACGGCGGTGTTCATGGCACTCTCCCTTGCTCGTGGGGTTGTTGATCTTTGCCGGAAAACTCAAGCAAAACCCATGCCACGAGCCGCCGAAGGGCGTCAAAAAAGATTGACCAACAAAAACAATCGAAAAAATGGAGATAAAAGAAAATTCCCCAGCAGGGCCAGGGGCAGGGGTAGGCGGCAGAATTTGCCGCCCGGCAGGGGAAGATTATTGCGAGGGCGGCTCAATCTCCAGGTGTTTGAGACGGCGGTCCGAGCGGTGACCACTGAGGGCCAGGGAGATCAAGATGCCGATGGCGATCCCCGCCAGCAGGGTGATGGCCAACAGGGCGGCCCGGGGCATGATCACGGTGATAAAGAGAAACCGTACCTCCGTGGGCTCCACGTTCTGGATGATCAGCACCGCCACCAGCGCCACCAGCAGCAAAGCCAGCAGCAATTTGAATTTGCTCCGGGAATCTGCAAGCACAGCGATCTCCCCTTTAGTATTTCAGCCCCACCCGTTGGCGTACCAGCTCCAGGGTGGCGGCCGCTTTTTCCCGGGCTTTGACGGCACCCCGGCGCAAAATCTCCCGCACCGAACCAGGATCGGCCAGAAACTGGTCACGTCGCTCCCGGGCCTGCCGGAAATGTTCCCACAAAATCTCGGTCAATTCCAGCTTTATTTTGCCGTACATCGCCCCGCCGTTGACGTAGAGACCATGGACCTCGGCCAGGCGCTCCGGCGGCGCGAACAGCTTGTAGATATTGTAAAGATTGCACTTTTCCGGGTCTTTGGGCTGCTCCACCGGGGTGGAGTCGGTGACGATGGCCATCACCCGCTTCTTGAGCGCCTTGGCCTCCAGGAAGATGGGGATGGTGTTGCCGTAGGATTTGGACATTTTCTGGCCGTCCAGGCCGGGAACGGTGGCCAGTTTATCATCGATCACCGGTTCGGGCAGCACAAAGGTCTCCCCAAAGGTGCCGTTGAACTTACTGGCGATATCCCGGGCCACCTCCAGATGCTGCTTCTGATCCTTGCCCACCGGCACCCGCTGGGCCTGGTAGAGAAGGATGTCGGCGGCCATCAGCACCGGATAGGCAAAAAGCCCGTGGCTGGCGGCGATCCCCTTGGCGGTTTTATCCTTGTAGGAGTGGCAGCGCTCCAACAGCCCCATGGGGGTGATACAGGAGAGCACCCAGGTCAGCTCGGTCACCTCGGGCACGTCGGACTGAACCCAGAAAATGCAGCGCTCGGGGTCCAACCCCAGGGCCAGGAAATCGGTGGCTGCTTCCAAAGTGCCCGCCGCCAGGCGCTGGGCATCCTGGACCGAGGTCAGGGCGTGGAGATCGACGATGAAAGCGTACAGCTCATGCTCGGCCATGCTGGCAATCATCGGCTTCATCATGCCGAAGTAGTTACCAATATGCAGTTGCCCCGAAGGCTGGATGCCGGAAAGAATACGCATGCTGGCTCCTTTTAAAGAGGGAAAATGGAAAACGGTTGCGGGAAGGTAAAAAAAAACGGGGATGCCGGCAACGATTTTCTGCGCCCGCATCCCCGCCAGGAGGAGGAAAATTAAAAACCGTTCAGCGGCAAGGCCAAACCGTTACTTGACCTCTTCGTAGTCGGCATCGACCACGTCATCGTCATCCTTCTTGCCGCCGCCCGTACCGCCGTCCTCCGGACCGCCGCCGGCTTCCCCACCGGGACCTCCGGCCTGACCGCCAGCCTGGGCGTACATCATCTCGGCCAGCTTGTGGGAGGCCTGGGTCAGGCTCTCGGTACCCTTCTTGATCGCCTCGGCGTCATCGCCCTCCATCAATTTGCGCAGGGAAGCGATCTCGCTCTCCACCTTGCCCTTGGTTTCGGCATCCACCTTGTCGCCCAGATCCTTCAGGCTCTTCTCGGTGGCGTAGATCATGGAGTCGGCCTGATTGCGGGCCTCCACCAGCTCTTTGCGCTTGCGGTCCTCATCGGCATGGGCGTCGGCGTCCTTCTTCATCCGCTCGATCTCCTCCTGGGAGAGTCCGCTGGAGGCCTGAATCTTGATCGACTGCTCCTTGCCGGAGCCCATATCCTTGGCCGAAACATGGAGAATACCGTTGGCATCCAGATCGAAGGTCACCTCGATCTGGGGCACGCCCCGGGGGGCCGGCGGAATTTCGGCCAGATCGAAACGGCCGATGGTCTTGTTGTAGGAAGCCATCTCCCGCTCACCCTGGAGGACATGGATCGACACCGCCGGCTGGTTGTCGGCCGCGGTGGAGAAGATCTGGCTCTTCTTGGTGGGGATGGTGGTGTTCTTTTCGATCAGCTTGGTCATCACCCCACCCAGGGTCTCGATCCCCAACGAGAGCGGCGTGACATCCAGCAGCAGCACATCCTTAACATCGCCCTTGAGTACCCCGCCCTGGATGGCGGCGCCGATGGCCACCACCTCGTCGGGATTGACCCCCTTGTGGGGATCCTTGCCGAAGATCTCCTTGACCTTCTGCTGCACCTTGGGCATCCGGGTCATGCCGCCCACCAGAATCACCTCGTCGATATCGGAGGCACTCAGACCCGCGTCCTTGAGCGCGGTTTTACAGGGGGCGACGGTGCGCTCCACCAGATCCTCCACCAGGGACTCCAGCTTGGCCCGGCTCAGCTTGATATTGAGATGCTTGGGCCCGGAGGCGTCGGCGGTGATGAAGGGCAGGTTGACGCTGGTCTCCATGGTGGTGGAGAGTTCCTGCTTGGCCTTTTCCGCCTCCTCCCGCAGACGCTGGAGAGCCATCTTGTCCTGGCGCAGATCGATCCCCTGGTCGCGCTTGAACTCGTCGGCCAGCCAGTTGACGATCCGCATATCGAAATCTTCCCCGCCGAGGAAGGTGTCACCGTTGGTGGACTTAACCTCGAACACCCCGTCGCCGATCTCCAGGATCGAAACGTCGAAGGTACCGCCGCCCAGGTCGAAAACGGCAATCTTTTCCTCGCTCTTCTTGTCCAGGCCGTAGGCCAGGGAGGCGGCGGTGGGCTCGTTGATGATCCGCTGCACATTGAGGCCCGCGATCTTGCCGGCATCCTTGGTGGCCTGGCGCTGGGAGTCGTTGAAGTAGGCCGGAACGGTGATAACCGCGTCGGTGACCGGTTCGCCCAGGTACTCCTCGGCGGTCTGCTTCATCTTGGTCAGCACCATGGCGGCGATCTCCGCCGGGGCGTATTTCTTGCCGTCCACCTCGACGGCGGCATCGCCATCGCTGCCCTCAACGATCTTGAAGGGGCTGATCTCGATGCTCTTTTTCACCTCGGCGTCGGTGAACTTACGTCCGATCAGCCGCTTGATCGCATGCAGGGTCCGGGTGGGGTTGGTCACCGCCTGGCGTTTGGCCACCTGGCCCACCAGCCGTTCCCCGGCATCATTGAACGCCACCACCGACGGGGTGGTGCGATTACCTTCAACGTTGGTGATCACCTTGGGTTCACCGCCCTCCATGATCGCCACGCAGGAGTTGGTGGTGCCCAGGTCAATTCCGATTATTTTACCCATGATCAAATCTCCTTAAAAATGGATTCGCAAAACAGTTTTTCTGACTGATTCAACAACCTACTATTTGTCCGTCGCAGGGCCGCTGGAGACCACCACCTTGGCGGCCCGCAGCAGCCGGTCTTTATATAAATAACCTTTCTGAAACTCATTGAGGATGGTGTTGGCCGGAACCTCGGCGCTGGCCTCCATGGCCAGGGCTTCGTGGTAATTGGGATCGAAGGGTTCACCCTTGCCGGCCAGGGGTTTAAGGCCGAATTTTTCCAGGGTGGCCAACAGGCCGTGATAGGTCATCTCCACCCCTTCCAGCAGAGCGGAGGCGTCGGCGCTCTCCCGCCCCTGCTCCATGGCCCGCTCCAGATTGTCCACGGTGGGGAGCAGTTCCCGCAGCAGATTCTCCTCGGCGTATTTAAAATCGGTCTCCCGTTCCCGGCGAATCCGCTTTTTAAAGTTCTCAAACTCGGCGGCCAGGCGCAGCATCCGGTCTTCCAGGTCGCGGGCCTCACTGTGGGCCGCGCTCAACTGGCTGAGCAGATCCTCACCCTCACCGCCGGCCTGGTCCCGGCCCTGCTCCGACGCCTGCAATTCGTCGCCGCTTGCCGCCGTCGGGCTCTGCTCCCGCTCCCGGCCCTGCTCCTCGTGCTTCATCGACACAGCATCCTCCCTTGAGCAATAAAGTAAACACATCAAACCGGCTAACCCGGCGATTGCAGGGACTGTAAGTACGTCAACCGACCTTGTCAAGGCGGTCGGAGCTTATTTCCGGCGGTCGCGACATTTGACAATTCTTTTTTTTGAGCGTAGAGTTTTCAAACAATTGGTTTAAATGAGAAATCCCAGGGCTTAAGCGCCGGCAACCCGCCTGACAACCATCGGCGTCACCAACCGCGAGGAGGAATCCATGGCTGGAAACCGGATTATCATCATGCTGATTATCGGCCTGATCTGGCCGGCGGCAACCGGATTGGCCATGGAACCGGTGCCCAAGATTCGGGCCGGCATTCCGCCCTATTCGGTGCTGGGCCGGATCATGGCCGCCAACCAGCAGGTCATGGCAGGGGTGGCGGAAAACGCCCCCGGCCAAAAGATCAGCGAGTCCCCCCAGCTGGTCTGGCTGGCCGACCCCGACCCCCGACTCAACAGCATCCAGGTCTGGGCTGACCAGGCGGGCGGGGTCTACACCGTGCGCAACCTGGCCAACCAGCTGGAGCCGGCTGCCGGGGCCATCGACTACGCCGTTCGTCACCTCTACGCCCCGGTTCTGCTGATCACCGGCAACACCGACAGCACGGCGATCCAGCTCTTTGCCGAGGGCTACGACCATCTCGGCGAGGCGATCCGCCGCGAACTGAGCCGGCTCCATCCGGCCCTCAGCCGGCTGCCCCGATCCGGGCGGGAGGCCAATGGCGAGGAAGAACTTGCCGCCGCCCGACTCCGGGCGGTGGAGGCCAACGTGGATTACCAGGTGGCCCGGGCCCTGGAACGCTACGGCGACCGGGTCCAGAGCGGCCGTCTGGTGGTGGTGGGGGCGGTTATCGACCTGGCCAATCAGTATCAGGCCGGGCCCGGGCGGCTCCACCTGATCAATCTCAACGGCGAAACCGAGGCGGAAAAGATCAAGGCATCCCCCCACCTGATCCGCCTGAACCGGGAGATGCGCGACTACGTGGGACGAAAATTTTAGCGGAGCCCAAGCCCTTGATCAACCAGACCGCCACCCCCCAAAGCCCCAAACCAGACCAGCGCTGGCGCCTGGTGGAGAGCGCCATGCGTCGTAACGGCTACCAGGCCGGCGGCCTGATCGAAGCCCTGCACGCGGTGCAGAGATCCTACGGCTATATCGACCTGCCGGCGATGCGGGCCATCGCCGCCGCCCTGACTTTGCCCCTGAGCAAGGTCTACGGGGTGGCCACCTTCTACCACTTTTTTCGTTTAAAGCCCAAGGGCCGCCATACCTGCGTGGTCTGCCTGGGCACCGCCTGCTATATCAAGGGGGCGGCCGCCAACCTTGGGGAGATCAGTCGCGAATTCGGGATCAAGGCGGAAGAGACCAGCCAGGACGGCCGCCTCTCCCTGCTCACCGCCCGCTGCGTCGGGGCCTGTGGCCAGGCCCCGGCGGTGGTGCTGGATGAACGGGTGATCGGCCAGGCCGAACCTGCAGCCCTGCTGGAGCTGTTGCACGGCCTCAACGGCCCCAAGGGGGCGGAGGAACCATGACCGCCCCCGAAGAGCTGGAAAAGCTGGCCGCGACCGAACGGGAGGCCGTGGCGGCCAAGGATCACCAAATCGGGGTCTGCACCGCCAGCGGCTGCCTCTCCTGCGGCAGTGGTGAATTACTGACGGCCCTGCGCCGGGAATTGGCCCAAAATCCGGCCAGATCCTGCCGGGTCGACGGGGTTGGCTGCATGGGCCTCTGTTCACAAGGGCCACTGATCAGCGTCCAGCCGGCCCAAAAACTCTACCGGCAGCTTACACCGGAGGATGCCCCCGCCCTCCTCGCCTCCCTGGCCGACACAACCACCCCCCAACCGGCGGCGGCCGAAACGGCCCTGGCCGCCAAACTTTGCGACACCAGCCAGCCCTTTTTCAGCCGCCAGGTCAAGGTGGTCCTCGATCAGTTCGACCGGATCGACCCGGAACGGATCGAATCCTATCTGGCCGCCGGCGGCTACCGGGCCTTGCTCGACTGCCTCCACCATCGGCAACCCGCCGCCATCATCGACGAGATCACCCGCAGCGGCCTCCGGGGCCGGGGTGGCGGGGGCTACCCCACCGGGCTGAAATGGGCCACCGTGGCCAAGGCCACCGTCCCACCAGGGGGCCGCAAATATGTGATCTGCAACGCCGACGAGGGCGACCCCGGGGCCTTCATGGATCGCAGCGTCCTGGAAAGCGCCCCCCACCGGGTCCTGGAGGGGATGGCCATCGCCGCCTACGCCACGGGGGCCGATTTCGGCTATCTCTACGTCCGGGCCGAATACCCCCTGGCGGTGGCCCGGCTGCAAAAGGCGATTGGCCAGGCGGAAAAGCTGGGTCTGCTGGGCAACCACATCGGCGGCAGCGCCTTCCACTTCAAAGTGGAGATCCGGCTGGGGGCCGGAGCCTTCGTCTGCGGCGAAGAGACCGCCCTGATCGCCTCCATCGAGGGGAAAAGGGGCCAGCCCCGGCCCCGGCCGCCCTATCCCGCCGAGCATGGTCTCTGGGGCTGCCCCACCCTGATCAACAACGTGGAAACCTTGGCCAACATCACCGCCATCATCAACCGGGGCGCCCCATGGTTTGCCGCCATGGGCACCGCCAAGAGCAAGGGCACCAAGGTTTTCGCCCTGGCCGGCAAAATCAGCAATACCGGCCTGATCGAAGTCCCCATGGGGATTAGCCTGCAGGAGATTGTCGAGGAGATGGGGGGTGGAGCCCCAAACGGGAGCCGGATCAAGGCGGTCCAGACCGGCGGCCCCTCGGGCGGCTGCATCCCGGCGGCCCATTTCCGGCTGCCGGTGGACTACGAATCGCTGCAGGCCGAAGGATCGATCATGGGTTCCGGCGGGATGATCGTGATGGACGAAGACGCCGGCATGGTCGATGTGGCCCGGTTCTTCATGGAGTTCTGCGTCGATGAATCCTGCGGCAAGTGCGTGCCCTGTCGAGTGGGAACCCGGCAGATTCTGCTGCTGCTGGAAAAGATCGCCGCCGGCCGGGCCCAAAGCGATGATCTGACTCGGCTGGAGGAACTTTGCGCCATGGTCCGGGCCACCAGCCTCTGCGGTCTGGGCCAGAGCGCCCCCAATCCGGTACTCAGCACCCTGCGCTTCTTCCGCCCCGAATATGAGCAATTGCTGGCCGACCCAAACGCTGCAAGGAGGGCAAAATGAGCGGCGGCAAGATCATCACCCTGAAAATCGACGAGCGCGACTGCGGGGCCGGCGAGGAGCAGACCATCCTGGAGGTGGCCCGGGAAAACGGCATCGCCATCCCCACCCTCTGCCACCTGGCCGGCCTGCATCCGGTGGGAGCCTGCCGGCTCTGTATCGTGGAGGTGGCGGGAAGCCACCGGCCCCTGCCCGCCTGCGTGACCAAAGTCAGCGAGGGGATGGTGGTGCGAACCCAAACCCCGGCCCTGCTTGAACAACGGCGGCTGCTCCTGGAGATGATCCTGAGCGAGGGCAACCATGTCTGCGCGGTCTGCGTGGTCAACGGTCACTGCGAGCTGCAGGAGCTGGCCCTGGCCCTGGGGGTGGACCATGTCCGGCTGCCCGGCCTCTATCCCCCCCGCCAGGTGGATGCCAGCCATCCCCGCTTCACCCTGGACCGCAACCGCTGCGTTCTCTGCACCCGCTGCGTTCGGGTCTGCGCCGAGGTGGAGGGGGCCCATACCTGGGATGTGATGGGCCGGGGCCTGAACTCCCAGTTGATCAGCGATCTCAACCAGCCTTGGGGCGAGGCGGAAAGCTGCACCTCTTGCGGCAAGTGCGTCCAGGTCTGCCCCACCGGGGCCCTTTTTGAACGGGGCAAGGCCGGCGGCGAGATGGTCAAGCGCAACCTGCGGCTGCCGCTGCTCACCGCCATGCGCAACCAGGAAACCGAGGAGGCCGGGGAATGAACAGGCTGCGCCTGGCCACCATCTGGCTGGACGGCTGCTCCGGCTGCCATATGTCCCTGCTCGACATGGATGAGTTGCTGCTGGAGCTGGCCCCCCGACTGGAACTGCTCTACAGCCCCCTGGTGGATCGCAAGGATTTCCCGGCGGAGGTTGACCTGGCCCTGCTGGAGGGGGCGGTCAGCACCACCGACGATCTGACCAAGGCCCAACTGGTCCGGAGCCGCAGCAGGCTGGTGGTGGCCCTGGGCGACTGCGCGGTGACCGCCAACGTGCCGGGGATGCGCAACCCCTTGGATCGCGACGAGCTGCTGGAACTGATCTACCGGCAAAAGGTCGATCACAACCCGGGGATTCCCACGGAGAAGGTGCCGGAACTGCTGCCCCGCAGCCTGCCCCTGCACCAGGTGATCAAGGTGGATCTCTTTCTCCCCGGCTGCCCGCCCCCGGCCGGGGCCATCGCCCAGACCCTGATCGCCGTGCTGGAACAGCGGGACCTCGGCCGGCTGCCGACCCTTAAATTCGGTTGAATAGTGAGAGGGAAAAAACCTTGGCCAGAACCATCGCGATCGACCCGGTAACCCGCATCGAAGGCCATGCCCGGATCTCGATCTATCTTAACGACGACGATTCGGTGCGGGACTGCCGCCTCCATATCACCCAGGTGCGGGGTTTTGAAGCCTTCTGCGTCGGCCGCCCCCTGGAGGAGATGCCGGGGCTGACCTCCCGCACCTGCGGGATCTGCCCGGTCAGCCACCAGTTGGCCTCGGCCAAGGCCTGCGACCAACTGCTGGCGGTGCAGATTCCCCCGGCGGCGGTGCTGCTGCGCCAGCTGCTCAACTACGCCCAACTGGTCCAGTCCCACGCCCTGAGCTTTTTCCATCTCTCCTCGCCGGACCTGCTGCTGGGCATGGATGCCGACCCCCAACAGCGCAACCTCTTCGGGATTGCCGCCGCCTTCCCCGAAGTGGCCCGGGACGGCATCGCCCTGCGCCGCTACGGCCAGCAGATCATCGAACGGCTGGCCGGCAAACGGATCCATCCCAACTGGGTGGTGCCGGGCGGGGTCAGCCGCCCCCTTACCCCGGAAAACCGAGCGGAGCTTGCGGCCGAACTGCCGGAGATGCTGACGAAAGCCCGCCGCAACCTGACCCGGCTGGAAGAGCTGCTCCCCCGTTTTGCCGCTGAGATCGCCCAATTCACCCCGCCGGCCACCGGCTTTATGGCCCTGGCCGGCCCCGACGGCAAGTTGGAGTATTATGACGGTCCCCTGCGGCTGCTCGATGCCGCCGGCCAGCCCCTGGTGGAAAAGCTGGCCGCCGAGCGTTATGCCGAGATCATCGCCGAGGCGGCGGAAACGGACAGCTACCTCAAATCCCCTTATTATCGGCCCCTGGGCCCGGAACAGGGGGTTTACCGGGTCGGGCCCCTGGCCCGCTTAAATATGGCCTCAGCGTGCGGCACCGATCTGGCCGACCAGGCCCTGGGTCGCTTTCGCCAAGCCACGGGCCAGGACGGCCTGCCCCAGAGCGCCTTCCATTACCATTACGCCAGACTGATCGAAATAATCCACGGCCTGGAGATGATCGGCAAACTGCTGGCCGAGCCCCAGATTCTGGAAAAACGGGTACGGGCGGTGGCGGGAGCCAACGCCCCGGAGGGGGTGGGGATCTGCGAGGCCCCCCGGGGGACCCTGGTCCACCATTACCGGATCGACGACCAGGGCCGGATCAGCGGGGTCAACATGATCATCGCCACCGGTCACAACAACCTGGCCATCAACCGGGGAATCCTGGGAGCGGCCCGGGCCCTGATCAAAAACGGGGAGGCCAACGAAGGGGCCCTCAACCGGATCGAGGCCCTGATCCGCTGCTACGACCCCTGCCTGAGCTGCTCCACCCACGCCCAGGGCACCAGGTCCTTCGCGGTGGAAATCATTCCGGCATGATCACGGCATCTTCCTGGTAGGGTTCGACGCTGTCGGCGATGATGCTGTAGCCCGCCCGGCCCAGTTCACTGCTGAAGCTCTCCGTTTGCATGGTGCCCTGAACCCAGACGGTGTCGAACAGTTCAAGCGGGAAAAGCTGATCGGGCTTACGGGCCTTGACGTAAACGATCTGGTTGGCCGGCGGTGGGATCGTTGGTCATTCTTAATTTGGTTGACTTCAAGCGGGGCAGCAATTAAGAAAAACGGCCTGAATCTTTCACCAGTCCCTAGCAGTTAGGATCGGGGCTACTCGGTTTAGCTAAAATGATGGATCGCTCTGGAGGGATCAACCACTATGCGCAGCGTTAAAGGGATTTTTTTTATTACCATTCTGGCACTTCTGGCTTTGGCGGCATCGGCTTGTCGAGTGCCGGGGCCTCCGAGACCCGTCATCGTGACGCCGCCTCATCCCGGCCCTGTGGTTGTCCAGCCGGCCCCAGGCCCACCAGACCATGCCCCCGCCCACGGTCACAGGCGTAAGCAGGTGCACACTTACCGCTACTATCCGGCGATCCAGGTCTATTTTGCCATGGACCGCAAGGTTTACTACTATCTGGACGGCGGGGCCTGGCAGATAAGCGCCACCCTCCCCCGGGCCTTGCGGGTTCAGTTGGGCAGTCCGGTGGTTATCGAGATGGACAGCGATCGCCCATACCGTGATTTCGACACCCACAAAGCCAAGTACCCCCCCGGCAAACAAAAAAAGAGAAAATAGGCTCCGAAGGCTTACTGCCCCCCTACTCAAAGCTTACGGGCATAAACACGGACTAAACCTCATCGGCAGTACCGGGTAAGAAAGCGGTCAAGCTGATCGGCAAAGACGCGCCGATCTTTCTGGCTGAAGGTGGGCGGGCCGCCGGTGATCACCCCATCACCGCGCAGCTCGGTCAGCAGGTCACGGGTGGCCAGGCGTTCCTTGATGTTCTCTTCGGTGTAAAGCTCCCCCCGGGGGTTAATGGCAAAGGCCCCCTTGCTGACCACCCGGTCGGCCAGGGGGATATCGGCGGTGATCACCAGATCGGCGGCTACCACCAGTTCAACGATCCGGTCGTCGGCCGCATCGGGGCCGGCCGGAACGACAACGGTTTTGACAAAGCGCGACCGCACCGGCGCCAGACGCTGGTTGGCCACCAGGGTCACGGTGATCTTAAAGCGCTCCCCGGCCCGGAATAGAATCTCCCGGATCACGGCGGGCATGGCATCACAATCGACCAGTATCTGCACCCACAAATCTCCAGTTCGGTTTCATACTTTTGCCGGGGCCCAATGCGCATGCGACTGCTGGTGAATCGAGGATATGCCGGGGGGCAAAACCGAGTGGTCCGATGAAAAAGCTGCCAGCGACGGGGCCTATTATTGCGCCACTTGCAACAAGTACATGAATGTAAAAAAAGGTGCCGATGTCCCCAAATGCTGTGGGCGTGACATGGAACCCATGGATTAGACAGCAAAAAATCAAGCCCCCCGCCCGGCAGGATTCCCTGGCGCCGGGCCTGTTTTCGCTCTCCTCTTCCCAGCGGCGTCAACCTTGCCGTCGGCGGCGGCGGTGGCCAGAACCCCCCGGCCCCGGGTGGTCGCGAAGTATTCATCGAATTTCATCTTTTTCTCCTGACTAATTGAACAATTGGCTATCTTCCGGTTTTTTCCCGCTGAGCAGGTGGATGAACGAGATAAATTTTTTCTGTTCGAAGTGGCCCACCATCTCCTCCTTCATGGCCAGCATGGCTTGAATCAGTTCGTAACCGAGATGGGGATGTTGCCTGATGACGTTGGCGGCGCACGGGTAGAGGATCTGCGATTTTTCCGCCTGCGAAACCGCCGGGTCCTGAATCAGCGTGGCGATGAAGTTTTCGATCAGGTGATGAAATTTTTGTTGCTCCTCCCTCCCAAGGTGATCTCACCGCACCCATGGTGCTCCGGTGCAGCGACGGAATACCGGTCGCTGCACCGAAGCCGGGCTTACGGGCTTTTACCTGTAACGCATCAGGCAAGGTCGAAGCGGTCCAGGTTCATCACTTTGTTCCAGGCGGCGACGAAGTCGCGCACGAACTTCTCTCGCGCGTCATCCTGGGCATAGACCTCGGCCAGGGCCCGCAACTGGGAGTTGGAACCGAAAATCAGGTCCACCCGGGTGGCGGTCCACTTAAGCTCGCCGCTCTTGCGGTCGCGGCCCTCAAAGGTGTCCCGGGTCTCGGAGGTGGGCTGCCAGGCCGTGTTCATGTCCAGCAGATTAGCAAAGAAGTCGTTGGTCAACTGGCCGGGCCGGTTGGTGAACACCCCGTGCGGTGCGCTCTGGTAATTGGCGCCCAGCACCCGCAGACCGCCGAGCAGCACCGTCATCTGCGGGGCGCTCAGGGTCAGCAGGTGGGCCTTATCCACCAGCATCTCCTCGGCCGAAACGGTGTAGGTCTGCTTCTGGTAGTTGCGGAAACCGTCGGCCTCGGGTTCCATGATCGCGAAAGATTTAAGGTGGGTCTGCTCCTGGGAGGCGTCCATCCGACCGGGGGTAAAGGGGACCTCGACGCTGTGCCCACCGGCTTTAGCCGCCGATTCCACGGCGGCGCAACCGCCCAGCACGATCAGATCGGCCAGCGACACTTTTTTGCCGCCTGCCTGGGCGTTGTTGAACTCCCGCTGGATGGTTTCCAGCTCCCCCAGCACCCTGGCCAGTTGGGCCGGCTGGTTGACCTGCCAATCCTTCTGCGGTGCCAGGCGGACGCGGGCGCCGTTGGCGCCGCCGCGCTTGTCCGAGCCCCGGAAGGTGGAGGCCGAGGCCCAGGCGGTGGCCACCAGTTCGGCGACGGTGAGGCCCGAGGCCATAACCTTGGCCTTAAGCTCGGCAATATCCTGGGCGTCGATCAGGGGATGCTCGACGGCGGGAACCGGATCCTGCCAGATCAGGTCTTCTTTCGGCACTTCCGGGCCCAGGTAACGAACCTTGGGCCCCATGTCGCGGTGGGTCAGCTTGAACCAGGCCCGGGCGAAGGCATCGGCGAACTCCTCGGGGTTCTGCTGGTAGCGCCGGGCGATGGGCCCATAGATCGGATCGAACCGCATGGACAGATCGGCGGTGGTCATCATCGGCCGACGTTTTTTGGACGGGTCGTGGGCATCGGGGATCATGTCCTCTTCGGCCACATCCTTGGCCAGCCACTGATTGGCCCCGGCCGGACTCTTGACCAGTTCCCACTCGTATTTGAACAGGGTGTTGAGGTAGCCCATGTCCCATTTGGTGGGATTGGGCTTCCAGGCCCCTTCAATGCCGCTGGTGATGGTATCCCCGCCCTTGCCGCTGCCCATGGAATTCTTCCAGCCCAGCCCCTGCTCTTCCATGGGCGCGGCTTCCGGTTCGGGGCCCACGTGCGAAGCCGGCCCGGCGCCGTGGCATTTGCCGAAGGTATGGCCGCCGGCGGTCAAGGCCACCGTCTCCTCGTCGTCCATCCCCATGCGGGCAAAGGTTTCCCGCACATCCCGACCCGAGGCCACCGGATCGGGGTTGCCGTTGGGGCCTTCGGGATTGACATAGATCAGGCCCATCTGCACGGCGGCCAAGGGGTTTTCCAGCTGCCGATCGCCGCTGTAGCGCTTGTCCCCCAGCCATTCAGCCTCGGCCCCCCAGTAGATATCCTCTTCCGGTTGCCAGATGTCGGTGCGACCGCCGCCAAAGCCGAAGGTCTTAAAACCCATGGACTCGAGAGCGCAGTTGCCGGCTAAAATCATCAGATCGGCCCAGGAGATCCGGTTGCCATATTTCTGTTTGATGGGCCAGAGCAGGCGGCGGGACTTGTCCAGGTTGGCGTTGTCCGGCCAGCTGTTGACCGGAGCGAAACGCTGGTTGCCGGTGCCGCCGCCGCCCCGGCCGTCCCCGGTGCGGTAAGTGCCGGCGCTGTGCCAGGCCATGCGGATCATCAGGCCGCCGTAGTGGCCCCAGTCGGCCGGCCACCACTCCTGGGAGTCGGTCATCAGGGCGACCAAGTCCTTCTTCAGCGCCGGCAGATCGAGTTTTTTGAACTCTTCGGCGTAGTTGAAATCAGGCCCCAGGGGGTTGGAGGCCGGGGCGTGCTGGTGCAGGATGCCCAGATTAAGCTGATTGGGCCACCAGTCACGGGTTGCGGGGCCTCTGCCGGCGGTGGCGCTGCCGGTTTTGCCGGTTACCGGGCACTTGCTCATTTCACTCATGGGTGTTCTCCTGTAGGGTTTTAGTTAAAAGCTGGCAGCGGAAAGCTTGTCAGCTTTTTGCTTTTAGAGACTATTACTATATTTAACTAGCGATCCCATTGTGGCTTGTCAACGAAAAAACCGCCAGGGCCGCTCCGCACGATCCCTAAAAGAGTTCGGGCGAATCAGTGGAGCTTGAGTTTGCCGCAGATCAACTTCGGGGTGATCTTGGCCACCGATTCCGGGCGCTGGAAGAGATAGCCCTGGACCAGGTCGCAACGTTCTTTTCGCAGGAAGGCGAACTGCTCCTGGGTTTCCACCCCCTCGGCCACGACCTTAAGGTTCAGGGCCTGGGCCATGGTGATGATCGCCGACAGAATGATATTGTTGTTCTGCTGGCCCAGCCCCTGGATAAAGCTGCGGTCGATCTTGAGGATATCGATGGGCAGATGGCGGAGATAGCTGAGGGAGGAATAACCGGTGCCGAAATCATCCAGGGCGATACGCACACCGATCTTCCTCAGCTTGCTCAAGGTCGCCAGTACCCCCACCTCCCCTTGAATCACGGCGCTTTCAGTCAGTTCCAGATGCAGCGATTCTGGGGGAACGCCGCAGAAGTTCAGGCTGTCGCGGACCTGGTCGGCAAACTCGGGCTTCTCCAACTGGCGACCGGAAACATTCACCGCGACCAGCAGGCCCACCAGCCCCTGCTCCTGCCACTCCCGCAAATGGTTGCAGGCCGTCCGCAGCACCCATTCGCCCAGGGCATTGATCAGGCCCATCTCTTCGGCAAGGGGGATGAAGTAACCGGGGGCGACCCGCCCCAGCTCGGGATCGTTCCAGCGGATCAGCGCCTCCAGCATGACCACCTTCCGGCTCTGGCTGTCGATGATCGGCTGGTAGAAGAGTTCAAAGGCCTCCTCATCAAGGGCGGCCCGCAGGCGCCTTTCCAAATGGGTTCGTTCCAGAACCAATTTACTGAGCTCCTTGGAATAAAATTCGAAACGACCCTTGCCGAGCTTCTTCGCCTGGTACATGGCCATATCGGCATGTTTGATCAGATCTTCCGAGTTGTCGCCGTCGGCGGGGAAGATGGCGATACCGATACTGGCGCTGATAAAATACTGATTCCCTTCAAAAATGAAGGGGCGCTCGATGGCCGTGATCAGGCGTCTGGCCACCTTGCTGATACCAACCGCCGAAGTTACCCCGTGGATCAGGACGGTGAATTCATCGCCACCCAGCCGGGCCAGCTCGTGCTTGAACTCTCCCGGGTCAACCCGGCCGGCCAGATCGACGCCCCGCAGATTATCCCGCAGCCGCAGCGACACCTCCTTGAGGAGCTGATCGCCAACGTGATGACCAAGAATATCATTGATATTCTTGAAGTTATCCAGGTCGATAAACAGCAGGCCCAGTTGCCCTTTTTCGCGCAGGGCGACATTCATCGCCTGGCGCAGGGTCTTGAGGAAGAGGAAGCGGTTGGGCAATTCGGTGAGGTAGTCGTTATAGGCCAGGTTGCGAATCTGCTCGTTGGACTCCTTCAGGGCCAGACCCATGCGGTTGAACTCCTGGGCCAGCTCACCCAGCTCGTCCCCACTCTCCACCGGGACCTGCACCAGTTCGCCGCCGGCGGAAAGAAGCTTGATCCCCTGCCGCAGCCGGGCCACCGGGCCAAGTACCAGTTTGGTCAAGCCCAGGAAGATCAGGCTAAGGGAGATCAGCAGGGCCGCCAGGGTGATCCAGCCCACCTTCCGCCCCAGGGCGTGGCTGGCGGTGTGCAGTTCCCGTTCGCAGATGATGGCGTGGAGCCAGAGCTTGCCGTAAAGCCGCTGACTCCTGACCTGGAAGCTGCCGGCGGCCAGCTCCACCCTTTGCGTCAACCGGTCCCGCTCCCCGTCATGCAGCCAGAGCAGGGGCAGATTCTGCCCCCCCAGCCAACCGAGGTGGGCCGGCAGATAACGGAGGCGGCCCAAGTCATCGGTGAGGAAGAGACCGCTCCGCTCGCCCAGCAGATTCTCCTCCAGCTGGCGAAGCAGGAACATGCTATCCAGAGTGATACTGAAATAGCCGCGCAGTGTCGGAGGGGTGCCGGGATCATCCACCGCCTCGTTGGCCAGGCTGATCCGCTTGATTATGTAACAGGCCAGTTCATCATTGTCCGGATTGCGGGCAAACCGCACCACGACATTATCGGGAGCCCCACGGATCTCCTGCAGGGTCGGGCCGTCGAAAGCCTCTTCAGAGTGGTTGGGCAGCTCACGATTGACCACCCGCAGATCCTCGAAACCATCCGGCAGCAGGATGCGCAGTTCGTAGTATTCAGGATAGTTCCGCTGAATGTTCAGCAACTGCCGCTGCACCGGATGAAACAACACCAGATAGCGTTCCTCCTCGCTTTCGGCAAGAAAGTATCTCCTGATCAGGGGGTAGTCGCTGAACAGAAAGAGGTTGGAACGGGCCGTGGCCACCCGGTTTTCCACCTGGAACCGGATCTGCTCGAGCAGGGTTTCGATCTGGGCGCCACTGCGCTCCTCGGCCACGGCACTTAACCGCAGATAGGCCACCGCCCCGACAATCAGCAAGGGGATCGCCACCAGCGGCAGCAGCAACAATGACAGTTTGCTCGTGAGCCTCATGGGCCTCCTATTGCAGAATCTCCTTGACGGCAATGTACCAGAGTCTCTGGCCACGGGGGCTCAGGGGCTGGTAAAATTCCGAGTGGAGCAAACTGCTCTCATCGGGATAGATGGTCCGATCGGCAAGGAACTCGGGGTCCAGCAGCTTTTCGGCGGCCAGATTCGGGGTCGCGTAGTAGACGAAATTCGCCATCTGGGCCGCGTTTTCCGGCTCATTGATAAAATTCAGGAAGGCGTGGGCCAGAGCGGGATTTTTGGCATGGCGGGCGACGACTAAATAATCGACCCAGATGACACTCCCCTCCTCGGGCAGGACATAAACGATGTTCTCGTTATGCTGGGCCAGCATCAGGGCGTCGCCGTTGTAGGCCATGGCGGCCACCACCTCGCCTTTGACCAGCGAGGACTCCTCGTCCATGGAGATGTAGAGATAGCTGTGAACATGGGGCCTCTGGGCCCGCAACACCCCCCTGACCCGCTCCAGGGCCTCACGGTCCTCGCTGTTGACCGAGAAGCCCAAGGCCTTGAGGGCCGCGGCGACAACATCCCGCGGGCTGCTGAGCATGGCGATCTTGCCGCGCAGTTCCGCCGCCGGCTCGAAGAGTTGCCGCCAACTGGTGACCGGCGTGTCCACCAGATCCCGGCGATAGGCGATCCCCAGGGTGCCCCAAAAGTAAGGCACCGCGTAGCGTTCGGCATCGGGAAACACCCGGCGCCACCTGGGGGACATATGCTTCAGGTTGGGCAGTCGCTCGACCTCAAGGGGGGCCACCCAGCCGCGCCGGACATAAACCCCCAAATCGATCCCCGAGGTCAGGATCAGGTCATAACCCCTCCCGTCGGTCTCCAGTAACTGTTCGGTCCGCTGCTCGTCGCTGGCGTAAAGGACCTGGGTCAGCTTGGCGTTGTGGGCCGCTTCGAAGCGCTTAACCAAGTCGGGGTCCAGGTAGTCGCTCCAGTTGAGCAGGATCAACTCCCGTTGCGGTTCGGCGGCCAGGACGGGAACCACCAGGGCCAACAGCAGAGACAATGACAGCAGGGCAATTTTACGCATCACGCTACACCTCCTGGCT